>JBFISJ010000290.1:0-1529 GCA_041608595.1 Nitrospiraceae bacterium | reverse complement strand
GCCGTTGATCTTGTGCGTCCAGAGCTCGACCTTGCACTTGCCCCAGGCGAGGTAGAGGTCCGGGTGGTGCCCTTCCTCCTCGGCCACAGCCCCAACCTTGTTCACGAAGTCGAGCGCCTGCGCGAAGTTCTTGAAGGTGTACAGCCGTTCCAGGTGTCCGTTGTTGTTCAGGGACCATCCCTGGGAGAGCTGCTTTAACATCTCGTCAGCCTTTGCCTTCTCCATGGGCGGCACACCGCCCCGGCACGGTACGCACTTATTGTCAGCCAATCCCATCATGACCTCCGTAAGCTCTCAGGGTCGACGCCTCATTCCGACTCATCCGGCGCGCCCCCCGATTTGGCGAGATCCTCCATCTTGATTTTGTCCGCGTTGAACTTTTCTGCGGCTGTGGTCATACGCTCGAGCACCTCGTCGAACGACAGCGGCGCGGCATCCTTCGGCCGGAACCGGATCGGGTTGACACGGGCCACGACAAAACTTTTCAGGTAGGGGCTGGTCAAGCCCTTCTTTTTCAAGGCCTCGACCTGCTGTACGACGAGGTCGTCCAGGTGCAGGACCGTTTTCGCCCGCCGCTCTCGAACGCCTAAGGCAGTCCCCAGGGACTGCCGGAGGAACGCGTCCACGCGCTTCAACACCGGATGGTACGCGCCGCCGCTGAAGCGCGGCCGCTGCTCATAGCAGAGGCCCAGGGTGATGAACGCGGGATCCTCGAACTCCAGCGCGTAAGTCTCCTCGTCGGCTTCGTCCAGCCGCGCGAGCTCACGGTACATCCGGATGACCTCAAGGGCCTTCTCGCGCAGGTTGTGGGCCTTCTCGGTGTTGAGCGCAAGGATCTGGTACGCCGCCGCCGGTTCCGGTACGACAATGGCGATGATACTCTTGGCGCCCAACGTACGCATGGCCGAGAGGCGGTGGTGACCGTTCGGGGTCCAGTACTTGACCGCCCCCTCCTGCTGCGCACGGACGGCAATGATCGGGTCGAGAAAACGACCGATCTTTCCGATGACGCCCTCGAGCCTCCGCACGTGCGTGTCCGACAGATTGCGTTGATACGGAGTGGGCTCGACGATGTCGATCGGGAGCGAGGCGAGCACGACCCAGCGCCCGCCGTAGGGCTCGCGGTAGGTGGCGAGCGCCTGGCCGCCGTCCCCCTCGATTGCCCGGTGAAGCTCGGCAACCTCTCCGGGCGGGGCGGCGGCCTGGAGCTCGCGGGCGGTCAGGCCCACCGACGCGCCGGCTGGCTTCCGTCGGCGCCGGCCGGTGCCCGCGGTTTTCGGTTTTCTGGCTTTCTTCTCCGCCATGAGCGATCATGGTAGGCGAAGCGGGTCCCAAAAAGAAAGGGGCGGAAACGGGTCGTTCACCCATGGTCTGGCAGGATATCACGGCATCAGCACTGGCCTCGGTCGCCCTGTTCTGGCTGATCGTCCTTTACCGGTTGTCCCGCCAGCCGAGCCCGCCTCCGCCCTCCGTCGCTGCCACCCCTCCGCTTCCCGATCAGGTCCCCCTCGTCTCGATCATCGTCCCCG
>JBFISJ010000289.1:0-1555 GCA_041608595.1 Nitrospiraceae bacterium | reverse complement strand
GGAGTTCGAGGTCGAGCCGGATGGCGACGGATCGGTGATCAGGCAGACCGCGATCTTCGATCCGATCGGTCTCGCAGGGCTGGCCTACTGGTATGCGACCTACCCGGTTCATCTGCTGGTGTTCTCCGGTATGCTCAGGAAGATCGCGTCAGCTGCGGAGGCCTCGCAGACTGCCGAGGATCCCGCACCCGCGGGGAGCCCTCAGCCTTGACGATGCACGTGCGTCACGGGTGGGCGCCGGCCGGATGGTGTCGGCTTGTGACCGCCCTCAGCCTCCTGCTGTTCGTGCAATGCTCGGACGGTCACTCAAGGAGCCCTATGCTGGATCGAGATCGCTTGGCGCCCTGCCCAGACTCACCCAATTGCGTGTCCTCCCTGAGTGAGGATCCGGATCATCACATCGAGCCGTTCCGCTACGCGACCTCCACCCACGTGGCGCAGGAGCAATTGCTCGCCGTGCTGCGCAGCCTCCCGCGTGTCCGTATCGTGACGAGCGAGCCGACATATGTCCATGCGGAGTTCACCTCCGCGGTCTTTCGTTTCGTGGATGATGTCGAATTCAACTTCGTCGACCAGGACAAGATCGTCCAGATCAGATCCGCATCCCGTGTCGGCTATTACGACTTCGGGGCCAATCGGCGGAGAATGGAAGAGATTCGCAAGCGTTTTCAGGCGGACGCAGAACGGCACGCGGCTTCCAAGGTCGGATGATGAGGTGAAGAGGAAGAACCTGAAGCGGTGACTATCAATGAGGTGGTGCCGAAGGCGGGATTTGAACCCGCACGGGTTGCCCCACACGCCCCTCAAACGTGCGTGTCTGCCAATTCCACCACTTCGGCGCCGAATTCATTATAGGAGGAGCCCAAAATGCTTGTCAACGAACGGACCCGTCTGTAAAATCACGCGGGCTCGCGAGACGTGTAGGACCCGGTGTGATGGTGCGGTGTATGACGACGTCCGCAAGAGGGCTCGGGTTTGAGTGGAGTTGGAATGGTGGAGCGAGAGCCGTCAAACGAAAGCCGCCCGGCACGTGCGTCCCGGGTCGGGGCCTTTTTCGATGTGGACAATACCCTCCATCCGGGGTCTTCGATCGAGGAGCGTTTCTTCTTTCACCTATGGGCCAAGGGGTTGGTCGGGTTTCGCGAGTTCTTCCATAGCCTTCTATTTCTGCTTCGGCATGTCCCTCCGATTACCAGACAGCCCCTCCGCGAGCACAAGCTCTATCTGAACGGCAAGCAGCCATCGGTGATCCGCCCCCTCGCCCGGGCCTTCGTCGAAGAGGCGATCGTTCCGAGGGTCTCGTCCGAGGCCATCAGGGTCCTCGAGGATCATCGCAGCCTGGGCCACCGGCTCGTCCTGGTGACGGCGTCGCTCGATTTTCTGGCCTCGCCGCTCGCGGAGTGGCTCCGCGTGGACGCGCTGGTCGCGGCCCGACCCGAGAACCACGAGAACGGCTTCACGGGACGTATCTTGCCGCCGTTTCCCTACGGAGAGGGCAAGCGCACACTGGTCGAGCGCCATGCCCGTGAGCATGGCCTTGATCTCAGCCGGTCAT
>JBFISJ010000288.1:0-1602 GCA_041608595.1 Nitrospiraceae bacterium | reverse complement strand
GTCGGGAGCCAGTCCTCCCACGAGGATTCGCTGTCGATCCGTCGCGAGGCGCTGCACAAGGGATTGCCCTACTACACCACGATGCCCGGTGCGCGCGCGGCGGTCAGGGCGATCGAGGCGGTCGTAAAAAAGGGCATCACGATCCGGTCACTGCAGGAATATCATCAACACAAAAAGGGCTGAGGGTTGGTTCTATGGCGACACCGATTACCAAGAAGGGCTATGAAGCGCTGAAGGTCGAGGTGGATCGACTGAAGCGGGAGCGGCCGAAGATCATCGAGGCCATCGCGGAAGCACGCGCACACGGGGATTTGAGCGAGAACGCCGAGTACGAGGCCGCCAAGGAGCGGCAGGGCTTCATTGAGTCGAGGATCAAGGAGCTGGAGCACAAGCTGGCGGACGCGCGGGTGATCGAAACCGCGAACCTGTCCAGCGAGACCGTCGTGTTCGGCGCCACCGTGACGGTGCTGGAGACGGAATCGCAGGAGGAGAAGCAATACACGCTCGTCGGCCAGGACGAGGCGGACCTCAAGGACGGGAAGATCTCCGTCCAGTCACCCGTCGGGCGGGCGCTGATCGGCCATCGGGTGGGGGATATCATCGAGGTGAAGACGCCGGCGCGGATGGTCGAGTACGAGCTGCGCGCCATCCGCTTCGAGGAGCTCTGACGTGCCGCCCGCCATCTCGGTCATCACGCTACTGACGGACTTCGGAGACCGGGATTACTTCGTGGCCAGCATGAAGGGCGTGATCCTTGGCATCAACCCGCAGGCCCGAATCATCGACCTCTCCCATCACGTGCCGCCTCACAAGATCGAGGCGGCGGCCTATCTCCTCAAGGCCTCCTACCATTATTTCCCGGATGGCACCATTCACGTCGCGGTCGTGGACCCCGGTGTCGGCACGTCGCGCCGGCCGCTCCTGGTGAGCACCGCCCGCTACCATTTCGTGGCGCCCGACAACGGGCTGCTCAGCCATATCTACCAGGACGAGTACTCCGTGGAGGTGCGCCAGATCGAGAACCGCCAGTACCGGCTTGAGTCGGAAGGGACGACGTTCGACGGCCGGGATGTCTTCGCGCCGGCGGCCGCCTGGTTGACGCGAGGTCAGCAGCCGGGATCGTTCGGCCGGCTGGTGGAGGATTACGTGCGCCTCCCGATTCCCGAGCCTCGCGTCGAGGCGAAGGTACTCACGGGGCAGATCGTCTACGTGGATCGCTTCGGCAACCTGATCTCCAACATCGGCAAGTTCCACCTCAAGGAGCTGCAGGGCGTGACGCGGCAGTCCACCGTGACGGTCCGGCTGGCCGGCGTGACCATCGAGGGGCTGTCATCCAACTATGCGAACGGCCCCAAAGACGGCCCCGGCGCGCTGATCAACAGCAACGGGCAGGTGGAAATATTTGTGCGAGAGGGGAGTGCGGCGGAGGTGCTGAAAGTGGAAGTAGGGGAGCGAGTGCAGTTATTTTGAGATCGAATAAGAGGACCGCGAGGGTCGCGCCTGTCCTGCTCAGCGCTCCGGTCCGACCGCACTAAGGCTCGCATCCGCTGGGCTGCGGAACTCGCTGCGTGCGCCTCGCGGAGGCACGGAGCTTCAAACTGT
>JBFISJ010000287.1:0-1625 GCA_041608595.1 Nitrospiraceae bacterium | reverse complement strand
TGATACTGCTGGTCATGAGGCGGGTCAATTCTTCCCGCCCGGCCTCTGTGATGGTGAGCAGGGCCTCTGCTTCGGGGACCTCGGGGTCCTCTTCGGCTTCGGCCAAGCCTTCCACCTTCAAGAGTTCCAGAGGCGCACCCACGAGGTCCAGGGAGGGTCCGGTGATCCGTCCCGCGAAATGACGAACGTCGCTCGCCAAGGCGCTGTAGGTCCGTGCACCCGTCGCCAACAGCCCGAGTGCCAGCAGGCGCACCGCTTCAGAGGGGATCAAGGTGTTGTCTCTGTACATATCACCCTCTCACGGCCCCTTTTGGGCCGAAGGATAAGCACCGGCCCTAACCTTTGCCCACCCATATTAAGGTAGGCTGAATGCACTGTTTTTTCCAGCGATTCCGTGCGCGCGGTCGCGATGCGCTTGGTCGATTTGAGGCCAAGTTGCACCGCCCAGGCTTTCTTGGCATCCTGGCCGCGTAAGGACCGGCGCGCGGGAACGCTGGTCCGAAGGGATGTCGTGCGGGTGGCGCAGCCGAAGGCGCGCCCGCTCCTTCAAGCGAGAAGACGGAAAACACGGAAGGGCGTCGGCCGATGGAGAACTTCACCCGGGCAGTCTCGTTCGTTTCGGTCGGAGTCCTGCTCCTCGCGTGCGCATCCGTCGGGGCGCTTGCGGCGGAAAGCCTCACCGTCGTCTCCTGGGGCGGTGCCTACACGCGAAGCCAGGTGGAGGCCTACCACAAGCCGTTCACGGCGGAGACCGGCATTGAGATCCGGAGCGTCGACTACAACGGCGGCCTCGATGAGGTCCGCCGCCAAGTCAACAACGCGGAGGTCGTCTGGGACGTGGTCGACGTCGAGCTTTCCGATGCAATTCGCGGCTGTGAAGAGGGTGTGTTCGAAGAAATCCCCCATAGCATCCTGCCGCCGGGGGGCAACGGCATGGCCGTGGCGGACGATTTCGTGCCGGGCGCGCTCCAGGAATGCGCGGTCGGGGAGGTCGTTTGGGCGACGGTCATCGCCTTCAATGCCACCAAGTTTCCCGACAAGAAGCCGAGGACCGTCGCGGATTTCTTCGACGTAGAGACCTTTCCGGGGCCCCGCGGATTGCGGCGGTCGCCGCGGGTGAACCTGGAGTGGGCGCTGATGGCCGACGGGGTGCCGCTCGATCAGGTCTACAGCAGCCTCGATACGCCGGACGGCGTGGATCGGGCCTTCCGAAAGCTCGACGAGATCAAGCCGCACGTCGTCTGGTGGGACGCCGGCGACGAGCCGCCGCAGCTGCTCGACGACGGCCGCGTCACCATGACCTCGGTTTACAACGGGCGCATGTTCGATCCGATCTTCAAGGAGGAGAAGCCCTACGTCATCAACTGGGACGGCCAGGTTTGGGACCTTGACCTCTGGGCCATCGTCAAGGGCACCAAGCGGCTGCAGGCTGCCCTGGATTTCGTTGCGTTTTCCACCGCCACACAGCGCCTGGCCGATCAGGCCAACTATATCTCCTACGGCCCGGCCCGGAGGACGTCGATGGATCTGATCAGCCCCTTCATGAAGTATCTCCTGCCGACGTCCCACGACAATTCCCGCAACGCCCTGCAGAACGACTTCGAGTGGTGGGCGGTCAATCAGGA
>JBFISJ010000286.1:0-1667 GCA_041608595.1 Nitrospiraceae bacterium | reverse complement strand
GATCCAGGAACTGCAGGCCGCGATTCGTGTACTTCTTGGCAATGCTCACGACCAGGCGCAGGTTGGCCTCGACCAACTCGGCCTTGCCCCGCTTGACCTTCTCCTCAGCCAGGTCGAGCTGGCGTACGGCCTCTTTGATCTCATCCGCGGAAACCAGGGCCTCCTCGGTTTCCAGCCTACGGATCCGGCTTCGTGCATTCTGGTACGTCTTCTTGACCTCTTGGAGCGCGTCCTCGGACAATCCGGTCTTCCGGCGAACCGCCAGGAAATCCCGCCGCCCCCGCCCGAGCCGTTTCAACAGCTCCACACCGGCTTCACCCGGCACCCCGAGCCGCCGCTGACTCTGCGAGATCTCCCGCTCGCCCGAGCGAATGTCCTGCGCCAGCTCTCGGACGCGCTGCACCATCCCGTCCTTCAAGCTGGCATGGAGGTTGACGGATTCGACCTTATCGACGACCTGCCGGCGTGCCTCGTCGATCTGCTGCTTGAGACGCCGGACCTTGGTCGGATTTCCCGATGTCGACCGGTACTTCCGGTACAGCGCTTTCAACGCCGTCGAGGGCTTGCGCACGGCGCTGAGGCCCTCGACCGTCCGCTGCCGCAGCTCTTCATCGTCCTGCTCTTCGACTTCCTCCTCGAATTCCTCCTCCACGACCGGGACGAGCTCGCGCACGCCGATTTTGCCCGTTTTGAGCTTATCGCGCAGCGAGAGCACGAACTCGATCGTCATCGGCATGCCGTACACGGCCATGGCGATGTCGCGCTTGCCTTCCTCGATCCTCTTGGCAATCTCGATTTCGCCTTCCCGACTCAGCAGCGCGACGCTGCCCATTTCCTTCAGGTACAGGCGCACCGGATCGTCGGTGCGGCTGAGCGCGCCGGGCGTCAGGTCGATCTCCTTTTCCGTTTCTTCGAGGCCTTCCGCCTCCTCCGACCCGCCGTCGCTTTCCTCTCCGCCGGCGCCTTTTTGATACCGATCTCCCTCCGCCTGATCGAGGATCTCAATGTCCATCTCGCCGAACATGGTCATCAAATTGCCGAGCTGTTCGGAGGAGATCATGTCCGCCGGCAATTTGCTGTTGAGGTCCTCGTAGGTCAGGTAGCCCTTCTCCTTGCCGAGCGAGATGAGCTTTTTGACTTCAATCAACAGTTCGTCCTTGGCCATAGCGGGTCCTCTCCGCAACATTTACACGGCCCGGGAAGCGCCGATCGCCTTCTCCATACGGAGGGCGTTCACCTGGGCGTTGAGCGCCCGCGCATCCTCTACCCGTCCTTCACGCTCCGCCGTCCGGAGCCTGGCGATGAGTTCGTTCATTCGGCCTTCGCGCTGCCTGCGCGCCAGTGTCTCGAGACATCCTTGAATGTGGGCCTCCACGTCGTCATCGTGCGCGTCGGACAGGGACAGTTCCGTCGCGAGCGGGCCGACCTCCGGATCGCCGACGGTTTCATCCAGCACCTCTCGCACGATCACCCGGCCGCTCTCGTCCAGATGGCCGAGGGCGGCTTCAACCAGGCGCCGGCACGCCGGCACCGAAAAATGCTCGCTCCTCAGCAGTCCGACGTGGGCGGGAGCCAACCGCCCCAGCAACAGCAAGCGCACGAGCTCACGCTCCTCCGCCCGACCGCCCACGGTGGCGCCTTTCGGGATAGCGGGTGCCGTGCCCTGG
>JBFISJ010000285.1:0-1772 GCA_041608595.1 Nitrospiraceae bacterium | reverse complement strand
GCTCTAGGTTCGCCGAGCAACTCTTTCAGTTTTACCGGTTCTCCATACCTCCGACTGCACTCGTTGCCCTCGATCAATACCGCTCCAGCTGCTCCAGTGCCTCGCGCTCGTGCTGCTTGCAGAGCCTAAAAATTTCTTCCTTCGTGGCTGAGGCCTCGACCCGATAGTAATGCTCGATCAACGCGTGCGCTCGGCCCTCCGGGACTGTCTCCCAGCGTTCCGCGGTCTGGCGACAAGCAGCGTCTGCGTCGGGGACGGCGCTGCCGTCCCCGGCACAGCCGGCGCAGAGCAAGGCAAGCGCCACAATTGGCCGCCATCCGTTGTTCATGCCGTCGATCTCCTCGGGGGGTAGGGCACGCAAGCGTCAAGAAGATGAGAGTAGTACATCCAATGAGGAGACGGGTCAAGCAGGGGCTACGCGAACCAGGCTGGTGAACAAGGAACGAAACGAGGTTAAGAAAAACCCGGATCTCATCGAGAGGGGACGTAGCGCTGGCCCGGACGGGATGGCGCGACTTTCCGTTGCGCGTTGGGTTTCGCCTGTTTGGCCTGCACCACGCTCAACGCGTCATGCTTGCCGAGGAGGTAGTAGTTCCACGCCTTGGTCGCTTCGACCTGGCTGTACCCGTGCTTGCGGAGTGAACCGATATAGTGAATCCGTTTCCTGAAGAAGGCGGTCCACCTGATGCCGAACCAGCACGCGACGCAAACCATGCACGCCCCAAAGATACGCGAGAAGGACCCGTCGCGGAAGACGACGAGCCAGAGGCTGTACGGAAGGCCGACGACGCCGGCGAGGGCTGCGCTGGTAATGAACGTGTAGGTCGCCACGTCACAGAGGAGCAGCTTGTTCTTCGTCTTCAGGATGTCTTGGAAAATGGTGTCCAGCATGCTCATGGGCCACCTCCGGGCGGGCTGGCGAAAGGGCCGCGTCCCTCTGGTCGCCGCAGCGTCTCTCCACCTGGTCTGTCATGGCAAACGAAGTGCCACCCGCTGTTTGGAGCACGCTCGTCCGGCAGGGTGAATATGTCTGGAAAACCACGGGATTAGAGTCTTGGGCCTCGGGGGGCTGTCGGAAATATGATCAAAGTGTATGTGCGCCAGGGCAAAAAAGAGCGCATCCCAGCACATTCCTGAACGACGGATTCGGTGAGGATGACACCTGGGAGGGCAGAGCCGCCCGTTTACACCGCGCGCAGACCATGGTAGATCGCACGCATGAAGTTTTGCGCGATTCCAATGCTCGCCGCCGCCGCTCTGGTCACCATCCAGTGTAGTCCCCTCCGTGATGGCATTGTCCCGGCCGCGGCCGACCGGAGGATTTCGCCGGACGCCTTTTCCTTCGCGCTCATGGGCGACATGCCCTACTCTGACCGCCAAATCGAGCTCTTTGGAAAGCTGATTAAAGAAGTGAATGCGGACCCTACCGTCGACCTGGTGCTGCACACCGGGGATATCAAGGGGAGTGGCCGATGCGACGACCGGCTGTACCGAGACCGATTCGACCTGTATCAAAAATTCGACAAACCCTTCATCTATACGATCGGCGACAACGAGTGGGCCGATTGTCATCGGGAGGACAACGGACGGTACGATCCCCTGGAACGCCTCGCGTTCCTGCGGACCGTCTTCTTTGCAGACCCGACACAGTCCATCGGAGGCCAGCCGATCCCCGTGCGCTCCCAGAGCGCGATCCCGGGGTACGAAACCTTCGTCGAGCATGCGGTCTTCCGGCACAAGGGGATCGTTTTCGGAACCGTGCACGTGGTCGG
>JBFISJ010000284.1:0-1833 GCA_041608595.1 Nitrospiraceae bacterium | reverse complement strand
GTCCGAATTCATGCCGTCCATCAGGCTCGTCAACTCGGCTGTGGCCGGCAGACGCCACCCCATCTGCATGTGGAGGTCCCTCCGCGCGCATTGCATCCAAGCCCCATAGAAGTTGATCGTCCCGGTATTGGGGCTCTTCTCCCAGATCAGGCCGCTCTCGTTGTCACGGACGGCCAGATTGTTGTATTCGACCAATACCTCGAAGCGCGGCTTCGACTCGTTAGCAGGTGGCTCACCGGTGGTGCCGGGGTCGGTCGTGCCACCAGTTCCCGGGTCAGGGTACCCATTGTCGGAACCCGGAAACGCGAACTTGGCATCCCGATCCCATTCCCCCTGATAGAAGCTGTGCTTTTGCTCATGCACCCACTTCCACCACTCATACTTCTGCTCGTGCATCCAGCGTCGCCAATCGTGATTCTGGGCCCTCAGCCAGTGCTTGAACTCCTTTTTCTCGGCCCTCGTGTAGTTCTTCGCATCGGCCGGAACCACTGCGACCGTCAGCATACCTGCGACGAGCAGCGTGCTAAAAACTGTCACGGCTGTCTTGTTCAGCATCGCCCGAACCTCCTGTTCAGAATTGCACATACACGGTGCTTCAATCGCATTGAGAGTGAGCAATGCCAGTGCCAATCTCCCCGGTTTCCGAACTCATTGGGAAACCGCCGACTTCGACGGCCAATTACAGATTTTTGTCGCAAGAGAAGAAACACAAGGGCGGAAAATTGTTGGAGCCGAGGAAAAATTTCGTTGCTGATCAACCCCGACGAAAGTACTACGTATTTACACGGGCAAATGGCTTGTTTTCATGTTTCGGAGGTACGAGTGAGATCGCGTGAGGCGGAGTCGGCATTCAGGGTGCCGACCGAGCGGGGACGGGCAACCCAAGCTGGCTCAAGAGGTCTGAGGCCAGCTCGCGGACCTCGGCATCGGGGTCCTGGAGGGCTCGGGTCAGCGGCTGCCCGGCGCTGCCCTCGGCGCGAAAGGCGAGGAGCGTCAACGCGCGAGACCGCATGAGCGGATCGCGTTCCGTCTCGGCGATGCGCGCGAGTTGACGGATCGGGATGGGGCCGAACGACTCTTCGAGGACCTCCATGGCCTTCGCGCGCACTCTGGCGTCTTGATCCCCCAAGGCCCGTGCGATGACCGGCAGCGACTCGTCCTCATCCGCCAGGTCTCCCATCTGTTCCAACTGCAGCATCAAGCTGCCAGGTTCTGGCTCGCTCTCGATGGCGCTCAACGCCGGTGCGCTCGGCCGCGCCACCCCGCCGCTGACATCGGTCCACGTGCCGGTGACGTACGCGTCGCTGCCCGGGGCGGAAAAGACGATCACCTCGCGAAGGGTGGAGGCTTCCGCCTGCCCCGCGGCGGGCGACGATGATTGTCTACGAATGATTGCGTATTCTTTGCCCTCCAGGACCTTCTTGATCCCTTCGTCCAGGGGCAGGTTTTTAAAGCGGACGCTGATTGGAGCCTGGGCGACCGTGCCCTGGATCGACACCGTCAACGGCATTCGCCGCGAGATCTCCCGAAGGACCGTCTCGAGCGGCGTGTCCTGCACCCGTGCGGACATGCGTTGTCCTTGGACCGTCACCTGCCAGGAGGGCGACGGCGCCATCGTGTCCGCCGCGGCCGTTGGCGTAGGGACCATCATGAGCGCGCTGGCAACGACCCAGAAGCTCATCAGCCCTGATGTAAATCTGAGCGACATCGCCGGTATTCCTTTCAGGTCGGCCCCCTGCTCTGTGGCCACGTGTGCAGCACAGCCGTCAGGACGCCCGAGGGGCCCCCGCACGTGAGGCTCGGGAGCTGGGGGCAAGGACAATGGCGCCCCCC
>JBFISJ010000283.1:0-1860 GCA_041608595.1 Nitrospiraceae bacterium | reverse complement strand
CTGGTGAAACGTGAGCACGTGGACGTTGAGCAGGGTTTGTCCACCGGCGACCAGGCGCCGCCGGAGATGGGTGACGAGGTGGGACGAGGGGACGACGAGCGCAAGTGGTGCGAGGGCGTCCGCGGCTTTCCGCCGATAGACGTCCTCGAGAAGCGCCTGTTCTAAATCAGGATGAAACCGACCGGTGACGACGCGCAGCATCTAGGAAGTGCGGACTGGGTGCGGGGCTAGGGGCAAGAGGCTAATGGTCACAGGCGCTGGGTGTGACTGGGACTTCAGCACTCGCTGAGACCGCTTGCCGGTGGCCCCGAGCCCCTTGCCCCGACTGCCCTAGCCAGTTTCCGGACCGAGGAGCTCTCCGTTACAGTCCACGCAGGCCCAATCCCCATCGACGAACGACATGGGCTCCGCGCAAATCGGGCACTCCGGTGGGGGCCCTTTATCGATCGCGGGAAGCGGAGGGAGCTCAAAATCCTCGTCTTCGTATCCCATGGTCTCCCCCTCGCTGGTCAGGATGATTTGGGGGCCAAGGCTTTCTCCGCGCTTTGGCGGCTCGGCACCCCGATGAAGGTCAAACGGCCATTGACGATCGTCGCGGGCACGGCGCGAACCGAGTGCCGTTCCGCCAATTCCTGACCATCGGGCGAGCTGATTTCAACTTCACGATAGCTGAAGCTGTATTTGACCCGCAGCTGCTTGAAGAGCTGCTTGGCGGAGGGGCAGGCGCTGCACGACGATGAGTACAATAGGGTCACATTCGGCATTCGGCATCCCTCATGGCGTGGAAGTGCGGTAGTCTACCACCCGTGCCGACCGGCCGCAAGGCCGACCCCGGTGGGCTTGTCCGTTGCTGTCAAACGGCGTCTCAATATTTTCCCTTAAAAGATCGGGCTGTTTGACGATTCCCTGGGCGAAGGCTATGTTCGAGGAGACGTGCGGGGGCCGGACGGTCTCCGCGTCACCGCACCAGCACACGGAGACAGGCGCATGGATCAACAGAACACGACTCCTCCTCAGATGTCCTCCGGTTCACTCGACGAGGTGCGGTATCGCGCGAAGGTGCGGCAGCTGGAAAGCGAGCAGAATCTCTTGGTGGGTGTCCTGGCAGGCGGCATCGCTGCCACCATCGGGGCGGTGGCCTGGGCCATGATCACCGTCGCCACCTCCTATCAAATCGGGTGGATGGCGGTCGGAGTGGGCTTCCTGGTCGGATACGCGGTCCAGGTGCTCGGGAAGGGCATCACGCCGCTCTACGGCGTGGTGGCCGCTGTGCTCGCCGTCGTGGGTTGCCTGGCCGGAAACGTGCTAACCGCATGCATGCTCTACAGCCGTCAGGAGGCCATTCCGCTCAGCGATGTGCTCCTAGACCTCGACCCGGCGGTCATCACGGAGCTCGTGCTCGCCACCTGGCAACCGATGGATTTCCTGTTTTACGGGCTTGCCATTTATATGGCGTACCAATACGGCTTCGCCCGCCCATCCGTGGACGGACCGAATCAAAGTCCCACCGCCCCCTCTTCCTGAGACTCGTTCCCCTCCCCTTCTTTATCGCGCATCTCCAGAAACGAGCCGCAGTATAGCGACAGCACCTCGCGTCGTACAACGCGCACCGATCCAGGCTCATTCACTCGGCTCCTCTCCCGTACAAGGTTCGTTCACAGCCAGTACAGTGGGCATGAGCGTCGAGCCTGGCGTCGCGAATCGCGAAGGTTCGGGCCCCGCACTGGGCGAGCAGGCGCGGTCCGCGGAGCGGACTGCGAGGACTGTGTGAGCGCCAGCCCGGCGCAGCCTCGGGTTGGCGCGAGTTCCGCAGCAGAGCGGATGCGAGCCTTAGTGCGGTCGAACCGGAGCGCTGAGCAG
>JBFISJ010000282.1:0-2017 GCA_041608595.1 Nitrospiraceae bacterium | reverse complement strand
CGGCAAATCGCTCCACAGGCCATGACTTGAACCAGTAGCGCGCACCAGGATGCAGCATCACGAGTGGGTGGGCCCCACCCTCCAACCCCAATCGCCTCAAGATGTCAGCCGCCTCTTCCTCATCCTTGCGGGAGGGTTTCAGGATCAACGCCGACCCCTTGGGCTCGAGGCCGATTGCGCGCACCGCTTCGAGGTTCCGCTCGACGCGATGCAAACGGATGGTCGGTAATCGAACGATGGCGGTGTACAAGAGGCCGCGCCAGCGGCGTTCCTGGTCGTAGCCGATGCGGATGGGGGCGCCGGTCACCCGGCTCAGGAGCGCCGACCGATCGCCATCGGTGAGGTCGATGACGCAATCGAATCCTGAAGCCCGCAGCTGGCGCAGAAAGCGCATTTGCGAGACGAGACCCCGTCGCTGGACGACGAGCACGTGGTCGACGTCCGGGTTCCCTCCGAGGACATCCTCCGTTCCCGCGTTGACCATCACGGTGATCCGAGCACCGGGCACCTGCATTCGCAGAGTCCGCAGGACGGGCGTCGTCAACAGCACATCGCCAATGTAGCGCAGCATGATGACGAGGATGTTTTTCGGTGTCTTAAGAACTTGTTCCTTCATTGCTAATCGTGCGCCCCCTCGCCCTTCTCCTCTCCCCCAGCGGGGGAGGAGGGAGGAGTCAAGCGTTGTGGCACGCGTCCTGATACACGGCATGCGTCTGTCGCGCCGTGGTCTCCCAGTTGAACTCCTTGGCGCGAGCCACTCCCTTCTGCCGCAAGGACTGTCGCAGTGACGTATCCGTCAGGATGTGTCTGATGCCCTCCGTCACCTCCTCCGCGGACTCGGGGTCGACCAGGAGGGCGGCATCGCCCGCCACCTCGGGGAGCGAGGTCCGGTTCGAGGTCAGAACCGGCGTGCCGCAAGCCATGGCCTCGAGGACCGGAAACCCGAAGCCTTCATAGAGGGACGGGAATGCGAAGAGCTCGGCTCCGGCGTAAAGAAGCCGCAGGTCGTCGGCGGGGACCGAGCCGACGCAGCGGACCTGTCGCTCGAGCTTGTGATCGCGCACTGTATCGCTGATGCGAAGGCCCCGATGCTCGGCATCCCCCACCATCACGAGCGCCACATCCTTTCTTGTTTCCGCAAGGCTGGCGAAGGCTTCGAGGAGCACCCGGTGGTTCTTTCTCGGATCCGCTCCACCCACGAACAACATGAAGGGCGTGGCATCGAGGTGGTACCGCATGCGAAGCTCGGAGAGGCGGTCGGGAGCCGGCTCATCAAAGAACGCGCTCGGCGTGCCTGGATAGATCACCACGATCTTCTCCGGCGGAACCTCATAGAGCTCCTGAATATCGCACGCCGTGTTGCGAGAGTCGGCGATGACCTTGGCAACGTTCTTCAGGCGTCGTCTTGCTCGCAGCCGGGAGATCCGCTGCCCGAACAGTTTCCGGCTGCGTTGGGGGTACCGATCGAGCCACAAATCATGGATCGTGACGACGGCGCCATGCCGGCCGTAGGTCTGAAACTTGAAATTCGTCCCATGGTAGAGATCCAGCCCATCCAGCCATCCCCGCCAGCGCAGGAGCGTCCGGTTGGTCGGTCGGTACCTGACACCTTGCGTGAGGTCTTGCGGAAAGGCGGCTTTCCGCTGAGCCTCCCGGCCGGGGACGTAGGCGATGAACTCGTCCCCACTGTCCAGCGCCGCCAAGGCCGGCAAAAGATGCCGGACGTAGGTTCCTATCCCTCCTCTCGTTTCCAGCGCCGGGAATGCATCAATACCGATTCGCATGATGGTCTGCCTGGGGTTTCCCTTCAGGATGGCCTCGAGGAGCGATTCCCGGCTGCTTGACAACATCCACCGTATGGCTTACTGTCGGGCGGCCTGCACGCGCGATCCCCTCGGTGCCTCTTCAACATCAACATCCCGAGCTTCCATGGACGGTCACTCATCGCCAAGCTGGATCCGGCGGCACCCCAAGACAACCCTGTTTCTGATTGTTTTCGTGGCCGCAATGGTGATCG
>JBFISJ010000281.1:0-2037 GCA_041608595.1 Nitrospiraceae bacterium | reverse complement strand
CTTTTGGGTACGGGTCAGCGCCAACACGATCCGGGATGCGGACTGGAAGCCCCTGGGGCTCGTGTTGGTCACCACGGACATCATGCACTTAAAGGAGCTTGACCGTATGAAGACGGAATTCGTCTCCATGGTGTCGCACGAGCTCCGCACCCCCCTCACGTCCATCAAGGGATATGTGAGCATGCTTCGCGAAGGGGAGCTCGGCGAGATGACGTCGGAGCAGCACGAGTTTCTCGATATCACCCTTGAGAACGCGGACCGATTGATGGGCCTCATCAACGACCTGTTGGATATCTCACGGATCGAATCGGGGCGGCTCCGGCTGACGCTGTCCGAATTCGAGTTCGGCGACGTGATCAAGGCGGTCCGCAGCGATATGCGGGCGATGGGAGAAACCAAGCAGATCAAAACCGTGGTGGAAGGCGATGCCAACCCTGTGCGCGTCCGCGCGGACCGAGACCGCGTCGTGCAGATTCTGGCGAACCTCTTGAGCAATGCGTACAAGTATTCGCCGGAGGGGACCACCGTCAGGATCCGGACCCACGCGGATCAACGGTTCGCGAGGATCCAGGTCGTCGATCAGGGGATGGGCCTTTCGGAGCAGGACCAGGCGAAGCTGTTTACGAAGTTTTTCCGCACGGAGGCTGCCAAACAGCGTGGGATCAGTGGAACCGGGTTGGGGCTCTCCATTTCACGGCAATTGGTCGAAATGCAAGGCGGAGAGATGAGTGTCAAGAGCGACGTTGGCCACGGAAGCACCTTTGCGTTCACGCTCCCGTTGGCCGGAGCCGGGCAGGCGTCCTGAGGAGAGACGGGTTGCGTCGACCGATCTGATTGGCAATAATGGGGACTCTAGCGTTACACAATACAACATAGGAGTGTGTATGGGTGTGATGACCCGCGAAGAGCGTGGAGTGATGGTCGTCTCGGTGCAAGGCGATCTGGATGCGACGACAAGCGGCGATCTGTCACAGTCGATGGAACAACTGCTCAAGGACGGCCGTCGGCGTTTTGCGCTTGACCTGAAGGAGGTCAAATTCGTGGACAGTGCTGGCCTGTCCACCCTGGTGAGGTTCCTGAAACGCGTGCGCGGTGAGGGTGGTGAGCTCCATTTGGCGGGGCTGCAGAGCGCCGTGAAGCGAACGTTTGAGCTGACCAGACTGGATCGATCGTTCGACATCCAGCCGGATGTCGCCAAGGCTGTGCAGGCGTTGGCAAAGGCTTGAGGATGGCCGAGAGAGAGTTGCCGGGAGCGTGTCGATGAAAGTTCTCGTGGTTGATGATGAGGCTCATATCACCCACATGCTCCGCGTGTTGTTCCAGAAACGCGGACACCAAGTGGTCGTGGCCGACAATGGCGAGTCCGCTCTCGACCTCGTGCACCGTGAGCAGCCGGACGTCATGTTCCTCGATTTGAACCTGCCCGGGAAGAACGGCTTTCAGGTCTGCGAAGAGCTTCGTCGAGAACCTCAATTTCAAAACCTTCCGATCTTCATCTTGACGGCGCAGGGTCAGGATGTCGACCGCGAGCGCGGGATGGCCGTCGGTGCCACCGATTACATCACAAAGCCCTTTTCACCCAGTCATCTCGCCGGCTTGGTGCAGCAGCTCGCCGAACGATCCCCGTCAGGACAAGCGTAGTCCCGCGCCAATTCCGTGATGACACCCGAATTGTCCAGTCTGGTCTGTGGCCTCCAACCGCTCGCGGACGATCTCGCCTCGGTGATGGGGATCGCCCTGGCCATCACGGCCAAAGACGGAGGCATCCTGCTGGTCGCCGGTCGACAGGCGGCCGAGCCGTCCGGGGGAGGGGCTCCGACCTTGAACGCCCGTACGGGACGCATCGAGTGGGGGGCGCTTTGCTCGATGCCAGACGCGGAAACTCGCGAGGCAATTTTACGGGCGGGAGCCGAAACGATAGGGACGCTGTGGCTCCTGATATCCCCTGCCAACAAGGTTGACCCGAAGACTGTCGCCAGCCTGCTCGAGCGAGAGCTCGGGACGATGCACGCTCACCAGGGCGAGGTCGACAGCATG
>JBFISJ010000280.1:0-2081 GCA_041608595.1 Nitrospiraceae bacterium | reverse complement strand
CCCACGACGGCGACCCGCTTGCCCGTGCGCAGGGCTGGCAGCACCGGCTCCACCCAGCCCTCGTCGAACCCTTTGTCGATGATGTTCCACTCGATGACCCGAATCGACACGGGGTCGCTGTTGATGCCTAGGACGCAGGCCGATTCGCACGGAGCCGGGCAGAGCCGTCCGGTGAACTCGGGGAAATTGTTCGTCGTGTGCAACGCCTTGAGCGCATCCTTCCAGCGGCCGCGATGGACCAGGTCATTCCACTCGGGAATGAGATTCACCACCGGGCACCCGGTGTTGCTCTGACAGAAGGGCACGCCGCAATCCATGCACCGCGCCCCCTGCTGGCGGAGTTTGTCCTCGGGAAAGGCCTCGTAGAACTCCCTCCAGTCCAGGACGCGCAAGTCCACCGGGCGCCGCTTCGGCCCCTCACGGGTGTATTTCATGAAGCCTTTGGGATCCGCCATGTTATTGACCGCTTCGCGTCACCACACGTTCTCGGCTTCCTCGTTCCTTTTTAATTCTTACTATGCGCTTCGCTAGCGTGCGACCATTTCCTTCTGATCCTTCTTGGCCTGGTGCTTCGCCGCCGCCGCCTTTCGCTCGCCGAGGACGCGCTTGTAGTCGATGGGCATGACCTTGACGAACTTGGGCAGCATGGCATCCCATTGGTCGAGGACCAGCTTCGCCTTCCGGCTGCCGGTGTAGCGAAGGTGGGACTCGATCATGGTCTTGAGGAGCGCCTTCTCCTCCTTACTCGCCACCGGCTCGAGCTCGACCATGCCCTGATTGCATCGAGAGGGGAATTTTCCATCTTCGTCCAGCACGAACGCCTCACCGCCGGACATGCCCGCCGCGAAATTGCGCCCGGTCTTCCCGAGCACGACAACGACCCCGCCGGTCATATATTCGCAGCCATGGTCGCCGGTTCCCTCGATCACCGCCCGGACGCCGCTGTTCCGGACGGCGAACCGCTCGCCGGCCGTGCCGTAAAAATAGGCCTCGCCTTGTGTCGCCCCGTAGAGGGAGGTGTTCCCGATGAGAATCGTCTCCTCGGGCACGAAGGTGGACGCCTTGGGCGGGTAGACGATGATCTTGCCGCCGGAAAGGCCCTTGCCCAGATAGTCGTTGGATTCGCCCTCGAGGGTGAGGGTGAGACCGCGCGCGAGGAAGGCGCCGAAGGACTGTCCCGCAGAGCCGGTGAACTTGATCGAAATCGTGTCCTCGGGCAAGCCCTCCAGCCCGTACTTCTTGGCGACGTGGCTCGACAGCACGGTGCCAGTCGTCCGGTTGACGTTGCGGATGGGAATCTCCAAGGACACCTTTTCAGCCCGCTCGATGGCGGGACGGCACAGTTCGACCAGCTTGTGGTCCAAAATGGTCGCCAGCCCGTGATCCTGCCGTTGCACGCAATGCGTCGCGATCTCGGGGCCCACATCCGGCATCTGCAGCAACGGTCCCAAATTCAACCCCTTCGCTTTCCAATGATCGACCGCCTTTTGCACCTTGAGTCTGTCTAGCCGACCAATCATCTCATTCACGGTTCGGAAGCCAAGCTTCGCCATGTACTCGCGTAGCTCCTCCGCCACGAAGAAAAAGTAATTGACCACGTGGTCCGGCTGCCCGTTGAACCGCTTGCGCAGCTCGGGGTCCTGGGTCGCGACGCCGACCGGGCAGGTGTTGAGGTGGCACTTGCGCATCATGATGCAGCCCTCCACGATCAGCGGTGCCGTGGAGAACCCGTACTCCTCCGCGCCCAGCAAGGTGGCGATGGCCACATCGCGCCCCGTCTTCATGCCGCCGTCCACCTCGACGCGGATCCGCCCACGGAGGTCGTTGAGGACCAGCGTCTGGTGTGTTTCGGCCAACCCCAGCTCCCACGGCACCCCGGCATACTTGATCGACGACAGCGGGGACGCGCCGGTTCCGCCGGAATCGCCGCTGATCAACACCTTGTCCGCGTGGGCCTTGGAGACCCCCGCCGCCACGGTCCCCACGCCGACCTCGGAGACGAGCTTGACGGAGACGTCGGCCCGCGGATTCGCGCATTTGAGGTCGTAGATCAATTGCGCGAGATCCTCGATCGAGTAGAT
>JBFISJ010000279.1:0-2085 GCA_041608595.1 Nitrospiraceae bacterium | reverse complement strand
TCGACCGCGATTCCAGCCTCCCATAATCTCATCTTTCGCAACCCGATGAGAATGTGCTAGCATGCGTATCATTCACTGACTACTCTCGCCCTGGTCACCACTACCTCAACACAATTGGGATATCGGATGATGTTTCACGTGAGGAATCTATTGTCATCAGCATGGAAGCGCATCGGCTTGTGCCTCGCCCTCGCCGTGCTATTCGGATGCACCGGGCAAGGCAATTTGATCGTCTTCGATCTGGTCGCGCAGCCGATCCCGGTCCATGCGGTAACGCAGGACCAGGCGCCGCTCCGCGTCGCCGTCTGGCCGCCGAAGACAAGGACGAGTCGGGAACCCTGGAGCCGGGTGCACATCTGGGGCGGCAAGACGTACTACTCCGTCCCCGGGGGCAATGTGCCCGCAGCCGTCGCGCTGATGATGGTCAAGCGCTTTCGAGAACACGGGTGGCAGGCTTGGCTGGAAGCGCCCGCCGGCTCGGCCACGCGCAGCCCGAGCGATGTCACGATCTCCGGGCAGTTGGACGAATTGGACGCGACCGCCACCAGCTATCTGGGACGGACGATCGTCAAGGTGTCCTTCCGGATGACCCTCACGGCGACGAACGGGTCGGACAACAGCATCCTCACCATGCGCCTGGCCGGCAATGCGAGCGACCGCTTCTTCTGGTTCGAGCCGACCGATGTGCAGAAGCTGATCCGGGATATGGTGCAGGAAAGCCTCGACAAGTTCCTTGCGCAAACCAAGGTGGAAAACCGTGCGATCCGTCGCCAATAACCTGCGCGCAGCCTTCCTGCGCCGCCACGCCTCCTCGGCCGTCCGGCGTCCGGTGACATGCAACAGTCTCGTCGTCCTGCTCGCCGCGCTTGCCGTCGGAACCAGTCTCTCCTCCTGCTCGGCCACGCGCGAACAGACAAAGTCACCGCGCGGGGCGATCGAGCAGTTACTCCTCAGCCGTTCGGTGGAGCGCAGTCTATACGACCTCCGATTACCCATGCTGCGAGGGGCGCCCGTAGTAATGGAAATTGAAGGGCTGCCCCCGGACCTGGGCTTCGTGAAGACCTTGGTGGCAGAACAATTGGGACTGCAGGATGCCCAGATCCGGGAGAACAAGGCGGAATCCAAATACGTCGTGAAGGTCGTCGTCCATTCCATCGGGACGGAACAAGCCTCCTCGTTGTTTGGGATGCCCGAGGTGCAGGCGGGGCTGTTTCCCATTGCCTTGCCGGAGCTCGCCCTCTACAAGGAACAGCTGCAGAGCGGGTACGCGCGCCTGTCCCTGGTCATTTATGAGACCTCCACGGGGGCGCTCAAGCAATCGGTCTCCTGGCGCGCCGGCTCCGCCTACTACAACTTCTATACCGTGTTATTCTGGTTCACGTTTCCTGCCACGGACCTGATCCTGCCGCCGACGCCCGAGTCCGGCTTCGATTACGGCATGCGGCACTCGACCGGATTGCTGGGGGAGCCGGACAACGGGGACGACAACGGAGTCAACAATCCGACCCGCTGACCCGGCGGTTGCCCGGGCCGCCGTGCTACCGTCGTCCGGCAATTCCCCCTACCACCCACGCGGTCGCGCGCCGCATGCGCCCTCGTAGCCGCAACTACTGGGCTTATTCTCACTCCACCAGCGTTTCCATTGCAGGTGGTCATCGCCAAAGCCCTGGCCGGTGAGCCTCGCGAGCGCCTTGACCGAGACTCCTTTTGCACCACCTCGCTTTCACCGTCCAGCCGCCCGATGAGCGGCTCGATCGCATAGGGATCCTCGAGCACACCGAGCGCAGACGCCGTCGGCGCGCGGACTTCCGCCACGTCGGCCTTCAACAATTCGAGCAGGGCTGAGACAGCGTAGGGCTCGTTCATCTCCTTCAAAGTTTCCGCCGCTTGCTTGTGGACTTTCCAGTCGTCATCCCCCAAGGCCGCAATCCACTCATCGAGCGTCCGCTCCTGGGCCCGAGCGACTGTGTGGTTCATGACTGCCGGGCTCCCGACAGACATCAAGATAGCCAGTGCCATGGGGCTGCCATATCGTTCCATCCCCCACCTCCGCGGTAAAGAGGACGACGCCGGCCAACGGCTCCC
>JBFISJ010000278.1:0-2204 GCA_041608595.1 Nitrospiraceae bacterium | reverse complement strand
GCCCATCCCTCCCTGACCATGCTGGGTCACCCCACAGGCCGGTTGCTGTTGTCCCGAGAAGGCTACCGAATTGACATGCGCCGCGTCATCGAGGCGACCAAGGAACACGGGAAGGTGCTCGAGGTGAATGCCAACCCGCACCGGTTGGATCTGGACTGGCGACTCTGCCGACAGGCCAAGGCGCTGGGCGTGAAGGTCTGCATCAATCCCGATGCCCATGCGACGCAGGGGTTGCAGGATGTCCCGTTCGGGGTGAACGTCGCCCGCAAGGGAGGCCTGGGGGTCTCGGACGTCGTCAACACCGCCGGTCCGGATGAAATACTCAAGGCGATGAAAAATCAGAATATGAGGTCGGCTTAAATTAATTAAGGAGTTCACTCGACGCGCCAAGAGCAATTATATGGCGCGTCGCCACGCAAGCGAGGAAGGGAGGCGCTATGCTCGCGACCCGCATCACGCAGAAGGAAGGGGTGTTCTACTTCATCCCTTACCCGGCAGAACAACTCCTGGACCGGGTCCGGTTCACGAGCCGGTATTACCTGGAGGGGGAGGAGATCGAGCGGGAACAGCCGAAGGAGGATGACGAGGTCGCCCGGTTCATCGCCGGGATCGAGCGGAGCGAGAAAGGATTCCAGCGCGAGCTCAGCAAGCAGAAGCTCAAACAGATCGTAAACTTCTACGAGACGGCCGTGACCCAACCGTTGATTCCCGGCACCGTTTTGCTGTTTACCGATGAGACCCTGCGGTTTCAGAAACAAGGCGACTCGGAGTCCGTCGGCTTCCTGAGCGAGCCCAAGGGAAATTTTCTGGTCATCGACGGCCAGCACCGGATCGCCGCCCTCCACTTTTTCAAGGACCGGCACCCCGACGACATCCGCCGCATCCAAGTGCCGTGCCTCATCTTCGACGGCCGCAGCGGGGATTTCGCGACGGAAATGTTCGTGATCATCAATTCGACCCATACGCGCATCAACCGGTCCCACCTGGTGGATCTCTACGAGAGAGTGTCCTGGGAGAGTCCGCAGAAGAAGTATGCGGCCAAGGTCGTCAATTTGCTGTACGGAGAGGACGACAGCCCGCTGAAATACAAGATCAACCGGCTCGGCGGGCGCAGTAAGCAGGAGAAGTGGATTCTCCAATCCGAGATCTTCAACGAGCTGCACAAGATCGTGAACCAGCACGGACGGTGGATCGAAAACCATCTAGGCAACCGACCCGACAATTGCTATGCCCTCGTCCGGGATTACCTGAAGGCTGTGAAGGAGGTCATGACCGACGTGTGGGGGAAGAACGACCGGTACATGTTCACGCGAGACGTGACGCTCAAGGCCTTGATTCGCGTGCTCGGCAACTTGATTCCGGATCGTACCTTGATGACCAATTGGGAGCGGGAACAGTCGCCCAGGGTGTTTCTGCCGAAGCTGAAACCGTGGGCCGAGCTCAGTCGTGAATTCCGGGCGGAAGGGTTCTATGAACGGTTCCCCGCCAAAGGGCAGTTGGAGCGCGTCCGCCGGATCCAAACCCGACTCGAAGGCACGATGTCTGAGTAAGGCCGCCATCAGGCGGGAGGGAAAGTGAAATCGGCGAACTCGGCTCGCTCCAGACCCTGCTTGACGAACGCCCCCAGGTCGAAGCCCTGCTCGATTTTTTTCACCTGATCGAGCTCAGCCCGGGTGCTGGGGTGGGGCGGAACGAACAAGCGGCAGCAGTCCTGGTCCGGCTCGATTGAGGTCTCGAAGGAGCCGAGGCGCTGAGCCTGTTCCGTGATCTCGACCTTGTCCATTCCGATGAGGGGTCGCAGGATCGGGAGTTGCGCCGCTTCTTCGACGGTCACCAAATTCTGCGGCGTCTGGGAGGCCACCTGCCCCAGGCTGTCGCCGGTCACCAGTGCCCAGCAACGCTCCTTTCGGGCCAACTCCTCCGCGATCCGCAGCATCATCCGCCGGTACAAGACCACCCGGTAGGCCGCGGGGGCCGTGAGGACGATCGCCCTCTGAATCTCACCAAAGGGAACCAGGTACAGCCTCGAGAAGAGCTGGTAGTGCGTCAGCAGCTCGACGAGGTCGCGGACTTTCTCTTCGGAGGCACGGCTCACAAAGGGCCGGCCGTGGAAGTGCACGAAGAGGGCCCGGCACCCCCGTTTCATCATCCGATAGGCGGCCACCGGCGAGTCGATCCCTCCGGAGAGAAGGCAGGCCACCCTC
>JBFISJ010000277.1:0-2281 GCA_041608595.1 Nitrospiraceae bacterium | reverse complement strand
GGTTGACAAGGAGAAATGGACTTGATACGCTCCGCGGCGGTTGTTAGGAAAGTCGGGCGGATAGCTCAGTTGGGAGAGCGCTGCCCTTACAAGGCAGAGGTCACAGGTTCGATCCCTGTTCCGCCTACCAGGCCGGCGAGCAGATTCGGACGACTGCGATCATTGATGTTCATACAGAGGCGTCACGTCAGCACCATCCTCTCTCTTCACTCCTGCCCTGTCCGAGCAGAGTAGGTGAGTCTGACTCGCAATCTTACCTGGAAGGGGCCGTCGTTCAGCCTGGTTAGGACGCCAGATTGTCAATCTGGAGGTCGCGGGTTCAAATCCCGTCGGCCCCGCCATTCCTACTCGCCTTCGCAGATAGCCACGGCTGCAGCGGTGCAGTGATGAATGTGCTCGTGTCGCGGATGGTGCATGTGCGGATCGCGTTCGGGCTCGTCACCCAATTGACGAAGGTATGAGACCCTGTGAAGGCACCCGCCCTGACCTCCGCTGATGCGGCGCTGCATCCGGGTTCGCGAACAGATGAGCTCGCAGGTGCGCAACCATTGCGGGAATGTTGTTTGGATCGTGATTTTGCTCGACATGGCGGTCGGCGATTCGTAACCTAAACCCCGCTCAGGAGGAGATACCCTAGCTGATTATGTTTGAAGCTGGTCCTTTGGGTCTGTTGGGCTCACTCGGTGCCGTTTCCAAACTCGTTCTTCTCGTGCTCTTCCTGTTTTCCGTCATCTCCTGGGTCGTGATCCTCTCGAAATGGCTGGTCTTTCGCGCGAGCGAACGCGAAGACAAGCGATTCATCGATGCCTACAAACGCACGCCGGAGAACGAGGAGATGCGCCGGCAGGCCCGGCACCTACCGGACAGCCCGAGTGCGGCGGTGTTCTTGGGTATCCTCGATCGCCTTCACACTGAGAGCGTCTCGCGGGGCGAGTCCAAAGGGGGCAACCCCGAACCCGGCTCCAATTCGCCCAAGTTTGACCGCCATTATTTCGAGCGGATGGTGGCATATCTTGTGCAGGGACAGATCTCCCGTCTGGAGCGGTACCTGCCGTTCCTTGCAACAACTGGAAATATCACACCTTTTATAGGTCTGCTGGGGACAGTCATTGGTATTATTGATGCATTCCAGGAGATCGGCCGGGAGGGGAGCGCCAGCATCGCCGCAGTGGCGCCGGGCGTGGCCGAGGCCCTGATCGCGACGGCAGCGGGGCTCTTTGCCGCCATTCCGGCGGTCATCGCCTATAATTATTACTTGACCCGTATTCGACGGGCGGCGTTCCGCGCGGAGTCGTTCAGCGTGGAGTTCCTGAACTCGCTGCAGGCACGGATGAGGTAACCGCACCATGATGTTCGAAAGCCGGCACCGGCGTTTTCTTGCGGAGATCAACGTCATCCCTCTCGTGGACGTCGTGCTGGTGCTGCTGGTGATTTTCATGGTCACCGCCCCGATGCTGCACCGCGGGCTCGACCTCACGTTGCCGCAATCGAGCAGCAATAACATCAGGTCGGGCGAACGCCTGATCGTGACCATCGAGCGGGACCAACGCCTGTACCTGGACGATGATCAAATCAGCGTCGGCCAGCTGGAGCGGCGTCTTCGCGCGGCCAAGGCCAAAAATACCGACGTGTCCGTCTACTTGCGGGCGGACCGCGACGTACCCTACGGCACGGTCGTTCGCGTGATGGACGGCGTGAAGCGATCCGGCATCGAGCGGTTGGGCATGGTGACGGATCCCATGGCCGAGGAGCGCGTGGGGCCCTCATCGAACAAGGCTCGCGCCCGGACATCAGCCGGACCTGAACCATCATAACGCTCAACGCATACGAGCTGGGATCTCGTCAACGGATTGAGACGTCACCCACGATCACGAGGCCATGGCTACGGTCAACACATCGCCGCTGCTCGCCCTCGCGCTGAACGATGGCTTTGCACCGACTAGCCGCCCCCCCTTCGGGCGCTTGCTCGCGATTTCGCTGACCCTGCATGCGGGG
Organism: Nitrospiraceae bacterium; assembly: GCA_041608595.1. GTDB lineage: Bacteria > Nitrospirota > Nitrospiria > Nitrospirales > Nitrospiraceae > JBFGRM01. Next base: position 286 of record JBFISJ010000277.1, on the reverse strand, counting down.
TTTCTGCTCATGGCCGGACACGTTCAGTTCTCTGCACCGGGTGATCGCCCGTTGGTCACACAACAAGTGTCGCTGGTGAGCTTGCAAGGAGAGCCGCGCACGGTTCGACCGAGCTCACCGCAGGCCGTGGTGCAGCCGTCGCCGGCCCCAGAGCCGCAGGCGTCTCGTCGCGTCGTCCCGGATCCGCCTCCGCCTGCGGGGTCGCCTTCATCAACCCCGATTCTGGAGCGTGCTCCTCCACCGGCCGGTGTGGGGGGAGCTTGATCTTGTTCAACGCCTCCTGCAT
>JBFISJ010000276.1:0-2300 GCA_041608595.1 Nitrospiraceae bacterium | reverse complement strand
GGCTTCGAGGCCATGCCCGTTTTGCTTGGAGCCCCGCACCAAAGGAGCAGGCATGGAGCACACCCACCGCACAGCCGGCCGCCGCGAGCTGCAGATGGCGCGGAGCATGTGCTGGCACTGCCAGTCGGAGATGACGGGCGAATACTTCTGCCAGCAGTGCGTCAAGGTCCAACCCCTGTCCAAGGAGCTGGACTATTTCACCTGCCTGGGGCTCCCACGGCTGCTGACCATTGATCAGGACGCGCTCGAGAAGAAGTACTACGAGCTGAGCCGGACGTTCCACCCGGACTTTTATCAGAACCAGACCGAAACCGAGCAGGCGATCAGCCTCGGCAACTCCGCCCTGCTCAACACGGCGTATCGTACGCTCAAGGACCCCATCAGCCGCGCCGAGTACCTGGTGCGTCTGGAGGCCGGCTCCGCCAAAGACATCCGGAGCAACCCGCCGGCGGAGTTGTTCGAGGAGATCCTGGAGCTGCAGGAGGATCTGGAGGAATTCCGGTCACTCCCCGCCGGGGACGACTCCAGCAGAAAGCGGGAGTTGGGCAAGAAGATCGCGGCGGATCGCGACACGCTGGAACAGCGCCAGCAGGAGATGGAAGCCCGCCTCTTCCAGCTGTTCGGGGAGTGGGACAAGCAGCAGAGCCATGACGCGCAGGATCCGGCCGTGCAGGAACAGAGGACCAAAGTGCTCCACAGCATGCGGGAAATCCTCTCGAACCGCACATATCTTCGGAATATCGTGGACGATTTGGCGGAAACGGTTAATTAGGACTCGAGGAGATCATGACACGCATTGTCGGCATCGACCTCGGCACGACGAATTCCCTTATCGCCTACATGGAGAACGGCACGCCCACGGTCATTCGCGGCAAGCACGACCGGGCGCTCGTCCCCTCCGTCGTGGCAATGACGGACAACGGCCTGATCGTGGGTGACGCGGGGAAGGAGTTCTTGATCAAGGACCCGGAGCGGACCGTCTATTCCGTCAAGCGTTTCATGGGCAAGAGTCTGGAGGACCTGGCGGAGGAGCTGAAATACTTCCCCTACAAGCTCAGCGAGCAAGGCGGCGTGATCCGCATTCAGATCGGCGACAAGACCTTTTCCCCGCCCCAAATCTCCGCCATGATCCTGAAAGAGCTGAAGCAGCGGGCGGAGGCGGCGCTGGGTGAAGAGATCCGGAAGGCGGTGATCACCGTTCCCGCCTACTTCAACGACAGCCAGCGCCAGGCCACGAAGGACGCCGGCCTGATCGCCGGCCTCGAGGTGCTCCGCATCATCAACGAACCGACCGCCGCCTCGCTGGCTTACGGCCTGCAAAAGCGGACGCAGGGCATCATCGCCGTCTACGACCTCGGCGGCGGCACCTTCGACATCTCAATCCTCAAGCTCAAGGACGGCATCTTCGAAGTGCTCGCCACCAACGGCAACACACACCTGGGCGGGGACGACTTCGACCGCACCATCGTGAACGTCATCCTGAGGGAGGTCACACAGCGGCACGGCCTGGACCTGGAGAAGGACCCGGAGAGCATGCAGACCGTCCGCCTCGAAGCGGAGCGGACGAAGATCACACTGTCCGACGAGCAAAAAACCACGATGTCGCTGGACCTGCCGGGCGGCAAGGGTCGCTTCAGGCGCGAGTTCACCCGTGACGAGCTGGAGGCTCTGACGCGCGACCTTGTCGAGGGGACGATCGCGCCCTGCCGGGCCGCGTTGAAGGACGCCGGCCTCAAGCCGGCCCAGATCGACGAGGTGGTCCTAGTCGGGGGATCGACCCGCATGCCCGTGGTCCGTCAGCGCGTCCAGGAGCTCTTCGGCAAGGTGCCCCACAGCGAGCTGAATCCTGACGAGGTGGTGGCCCTCGGCGCCGCGGTGCAGGCCGACATTCTCGGCGGGGGCACGCAGGACATGCTGCTTCTCGACGTCACGCCGCTCTCGTTGGGTATTGAGACGATGGGGGGCGTGATGAGCTCGCTCATCCACCGGAACACGACCATCCCGACGACGGCGAAGGAGATGTTCACCACCTACGTGGACGGCCAGACGTCCGTGGACATTCACGTGCTACAGGGCGAGCGGGAGCTGGTAAAGGACAATCGGAGCTTGGCCCGCTTCCAGCTCAAGGTGCCGCCCCTGCCCGCGGGCATTCCGCGTATCGAGGTCACCTTCCTCATCGACGCGAACGGCATCTTGAACGTGACAGCCAAGGATGTGAGATCCGGCCAGATGCAGTCGATCGAGGTGAAGCCGTCTTACGGGCTCAGCGACGAGGAAGTCGAGCGGATGATCGAGGACTC
>JBFISJ010000275.1:0-2390 GCA_041608595.1 Nitrospiraceae bacterium | reverse complement strand
GTCATCGTCTCCATCATGGACCTGGGGACCTCGGGGGGCTACTACATCGCCGCAGCGGGAGACAAGATCGTTGCGCATCCGTCGTCGGTCACGGGCAGCCTCGGGGTCATCATGCTGACGGTGAATGCTAGCGGCTTGCTCGAAAAGATCGGTTTGGAGGCCACGGCCGTGGCCTCCGGACCCAAAAAAGACATGGGCTCTCCGTTGCGGCCCATGACACCGGAGGAACGCGCCATCTTCCAAGGCGTGATCGACGATTTCTATGCGCAGTTCCTGCGCGTGATCGAGCAGGGGCGGCCGAATCTCACCGCGGAGCAGATCCGCGAGTTGGCGGACGGACGCATCTACTCTGGCGAGCAGGCCAGAAAGCTGGGCCTGATCGACCAGGTCGGGTACCTGGAGGACGCGATCGCACTGGCCAGAAAAGAGGCCGGCCTCACCGAGGCGCGGGTCGTGACCTACCAACGACAGGGGGAATATCGCCACAATATTTACTCGTCGTTCCTCGGCGGTGGCGGTCCGTGGGCCGAGTGGGCCCGCCTCGATGTCCTGGCCGTCGTCCGATCCGGTGCGCCGCAGTTCATGTACTTGTGGCTGCCCTAGCAGTCGAGAGGTTCCCTGTGCATCTCCATTGTCAGGAGGGGGAGGGAGAGCAGTCGACTGACGAACGAAAGACACGGTAAGGTTAGGGCTTGGGTCCATCCTCAGAGATCGCTCAACAGCGGGTTGTCCATGTCTTTGGATCGTGACTGGAACGAGCGTTTCAAATCCTTTCTCGCCAGCTCCGTGAGTCGTCGGCGTCTCCTGGCGGTCGGCGCCCGGGCCACGGCGGGAGGACTCCTGGGCGCAACGGCCCTGAACGCGCTGCTCGCATGCCGTCGGGCGCCGGGAACGGCACGGGACCAGCTCATGTTCATCTCCGAGGAACGGGAGATCGCCATGGGTGTGGCCTCCTACCGGCAACTGCTGAAGGCGGCGCCGCTTGTACGAGATTCCGAGGTCACCAACCTGGTCAACAGGGTGGGGCGTCGCATCGCCGACGTGGCGGACAAACCCGAATACCACTGGGAGTTCGCCGTCATCCGGGACGACAACATGATCAACGCCTTTGCCCTTCCCGGGGGCAAGGTCGCGATCTTTACGGGGATCTTGGCCGTCACCGAAAACGAAGCCGGCCTGGCGACAGTCATGGGACACGAGGTCGCGCACGCGCTGCAGCGTCATGGTGCGGAGCGCATGAGCCGCAGCATTCTCGAGGGCATCGCGCAACTGGGCGCCATCGGGGCGGCAGCCAGCGGGGCCGTCGACCCGGCCGCGGCGCAGGGGGTGCTGAGCGCCTATGGCGTGGGGGTCACGCTGCCGTTCAATCGCAAGCAGGAATCGGAGGCGGACTACATCGGATTGCGGCTCATGGCCAAAGCCGGCTATGACCCGCAGGAAGCCGTCTTATTCTGGGAGCGTATGAGCGGGTGCCCGCGGAAGCTAATCGGCAAACTGTGTTTTCGCTCGTCTGCGGCGATTCCGGAGTTCCTGTCGACCCATCCCTCCGACGAGACCCGCATCAACCAGATCGAGGCCTGGGTGCCGGATGCACGGCGATTCTATCGGCCTTCGGTCGCGACAGGCTGACGCGAGCGCGCGCCGATGATGGCTCAACACACACGGAATGTTTTACGCGTCACGCATCTCGCGTGACCTGTCACCGCCCTTGTCCATGCCAAAACGGACCGACATCAAAACCATCCTTTTGATCGGATCAGGCCCGATCGTGATCGGCCAGGCCTGCGAATTCGACTATTCGGGTACGCAGGCGTGCAAGGCGTTGAAGGAGGAGGGCTACCGGGTGGTCCTCCTGAACAGCAACCCGGCGACGATTATGACCGATCCCGAGCTTGCCGATCGGACCTACATCGAGCCCATCACGATGGAGGTGGTCGAACAAGTCATCGAGCGCGAGCGGCCGGACGCGCTGCTCCCGACGATGGGAGGGCAAACGGCGCTCAACGTCGCCGCGGACCTCGCCAAACGCGGCACCCTGGCAAAATACAAGGTGCAGCTCATCGGCGCCTCGGCGGAAGCCATCCACAAGGCGGAAGATCGCGAGGCCTTCAAGCAGGCCATGCGTCGCATCGGGCTGAAGACCCCGGAGAGCGGCACCGCAAGGACCCGCGCCGAGGCGGCGCAGGTCGTGGAGCAGGTGGGATTTCCGGCCATCATCCGGCCCTCCTTCACCCTCGGCGGCACCGGGGGAAACGTCGCGTACAACCGCGAGGAGTTCGAAGGGATCGTGGACTGGGGGCTGAGCATGAGCCCGGTCGGCGAGATTCTCATCGAGCGGTCCGTCCTCGGCTGGAAGGAATTCGAGCTGGAGGTGATGCGGGATCTCAAGG
>JBFISJ010000274.1:0-2409 GCA_041608595.1 Nitrospiraceae bacterium | reverse complement strand
GCCGCAGCGGGGGGGGCTGTGCGAGGTTCTCGAAAGGAATGCGGCGAGTCTGGAGGCTAATCGAAGAGCGAAAATACGCGGCCGGCAGGCTCGTGGGTTCCCGCCTTTTACAGAAAAGTGTCGGGCGGAGTTTTCAACAGGGTCGCAAATCGGGTCTTGTCGATGCACTTGTCGTAGGCTTCCTCTGGGCTGATGAATTTCTTGGCGAGCAAGTCCTGGATGCCCTCGTCCAAGGTCTGCATGCCGACGCGCTTCCCGGTCTGCATGACCGAGGGGATCTGGAACGTCTTGGCATCGCGGATGAGGTTGCCGATTGCCGACGTGCAGACGAGGATCTCCAGCGCTGCACAACGCCCCTTCTTGTCGATGCGCTTGAAGAGGTTCTGCGCCACCACGAGCTTGAGCGTGGTCGACAAGGTGTTGCGAATCTGGGCCTGCTCCTGATGCGGGAAAACCTCGATTACGCGGTCCACGGTCTTGGCGGCGCTTTCCGTGTGCAGGGTCCCGAACACAAGATGCCCGGTCGCCGCGGCCTCGACGGCGAGCCGGATGGTCTCCAGATCCCGCATCTCCCCCACCAGGATGATATCCGGATCCTCCCGCAGTGCCCCCTTCAAGGCCGTGGCGAAGGATTTGGTGTGAGCCCCCACCTCGCGGTGGTTGATGATGCAGCCCTGGCTCTGGTGGACGAACTCAATGGGATCTTCGATCGTAATGATGTGGTCTTTTCGCTTCTTGTTGGCATAGTCGATCATGGCCGCCAGGGTTGTTGATTTTCCGCTCCCGGTGGGGCCCGTGACCAACACGAGCCCTTTTGTCAGCATCGCCGCCTTGGTCAACACAGGCGGCAAGCCCAGTTGCTCCGCCGTCAGGACTTTGCTGGGAATCTGGCGAAAGACGGCCGCGCAGCCGTATTTTTGATTGAAAAAATTTGCCCTGAAGCGTGCCAATCCCTCGACCTCGTACCCGAAGTCGATGTCGCCCGTCTGCTCGAACAGCTCCTTTTTATCTTTCGGCGTGATCTCGTAGAGGAGCTCGAGCAGGAAATCAGGCTCCAGAATACCGTATCCCTCCATGCGTTCCAGTGCGCCATGGAGTCTGATCACCGGCTGCTGTCCCGAGACCAGATGCAGATCGGACGCGCCGTAATCGAACATGACCTTGAAAAGCTCGTCTATCTTCGCCATTCAGGCCCCCTTACGATGGTGATTGATGCACCTCAAGGAAACCGGGCACAGGACAGGCCTCTTCGACCGATGTCCTGGGCAGTTGTTCCTGCGAGGGTGTGAGAGCTACGTCGGCTGAGGAAGCGAGGATCTTGAGACCGCGGCAACTGGGTCGCGGGCTCCTCGGGCCGTCTGTCTAGGTGAAGTATAGCTGATGACGGAAAAGCTGGCGGACGGGAAAATCCGACTAATATTCTATTAAATCAATCTGTTATAGGCTTGTCGAGAATGCTTCACTCATAGCTCTCGTCCACGCCAGGAAATTTCCCGTTCTCAACTTCTTCCCGGTAGCGGCGCAACGCTTGGAGGGCATCGGCCTTGAGATGGGCGTAGGGTTTCACGAACTTCGGCACGAACTCGTCGAACAAGCCGAGGAGGTCGTGCAACACCAAGATCTGACCGTCGCAGGCAGGCCCGGCCCCGATACCGATGGTCGGAATGGTCACCGTCTCAGTCACCCGCCTGGCAAGGTCCGTCGGGATGGCCTCGAGCACGATCGCGAAGGCTCCGGCGGACTCGAGGGCCCTTGCATCCTCAATCACGGCACGAGCCGCGTCCTCGTCCCGGCCCTGGACTTTGTAACCGCCATACCGGTGGACGGATTGGGGGGTCATCCCGAGATGACCCATCACGGGCATCCCGAAGCGGGTCATGGCGTCGATGCGATCGAGCACCGCCTGCCCACCCTCGACTTTGACGGCGGCCGCCCCAGCCTGCATGAAGCGACCGGCGTTGCGAACCGCCTCCTCGACGCTAACCTGGTAGGACAGGAAGGGCATGTCGGCAATCACCAGCGCGCGGCGCGCGGCGCCGGCCACCAGCCGCGTATGGTACAGCATGTCCTCCATGGTCACGGACAACGTGTCCTTTTTCCCCTGGACGACCATGCCAAGCGAGTCGCCGACGAGAATGGCTTCGATGCCCGACTCCTCGACGATTCGCGCGAACAAGGCGTCATAGGCTGTGACCAAAATGAGTCTCTTTCCGCTGCGCTTGCATTTCTGAAAGTCAGGAATGTTCATGGTCCCAACTCCGCTTTCGCGAGGATCTCGGGAACGCGATCCATCGCCTTGATCGCCATGATGTGGACACCGGCCGCGTGCGGTCGCACTGCCTTGATCGTGCGGACCGCGATGTCGACCCCCGCATCCAGCGCGCGTTTCTCGCCAGCCGCTTTCAGCTC
>JBFISJ010000273.1:0-2425 GCA_041608595.1 Nitrospiraceae bacterium | reverse complement strand
GGGGGCGAGGTCGCGCAAATTCGACGACCTGATTTACGATCCGATCCAGTCGCTGCACCTCGTGGAGCACGAGCGAAAGATCCTCGCGCCGCGAATCATTCGCCGCCACGTCCTCCAGAAACGCGGTGAGGTTGGAACCCATCCCCACCAAGGGGTTCCGCATCTCGTGCGCGATGCCGGCCGCCACTTGGCCGAGCGTCGCGAGGCGATGCTCGCGACTCAGCCGCTCCTGGGTCTTCTCCCGTGCCGTGATATCCACATTGAAGCCCTGGTAGAGCAGGACATCGCCCGCGGCATCACGAATGGGAATCGCCCGGCTGAGAATCTTGCGCACGGCGCCGTTGGGCAGTTGAAAGCGAAATACGCTCTCAAAGGTGCGCCCTCTACCGATCGCCTCGGAGACCTCTTTGAGGACGCGGGGACGGTCGTCCGGATGGATCACCTGCCAAAGCAGGTTGGGATCCCGCTCCTCATCCGGGTCCCATCCCGCCATGGCTTGGTTGTAACGGTTGCTGAACATGACCTCCATATTGCAGAGCGTAAAAATCCCCAGCGGGGCATGATTGACCAGGTCGCGATATTTTCCCTCCGACGCCGAGAGATCCTGATACAAGGCACGGAGATCCTGCTCGGACTTTTCCAACTGGGCGATGTGCTCTCGAATCTGCTCGCGCATCCGACTCATGGCCCGGGTCAGATCCCCGATCTCATCCTGTCGATCCAGGGCAGGTAATTGAGGGATGAGACCGCTCTCGGTATGCCCGACGGTCCTGGCCAGCCCGGCCAGGGGTTGCGTGATCGAACGCGCGATCAAGTGAACCATGAGCGCCAAGACGCCGAGCGCCAATGCTCCGCCTCCCACGATGACCCCCTGCATGAACGCACGTTCATGTGCCATCGTGTCACGCGCTTGCGTAATGAGCTCGAACTCCCGCTGATCGAATCTCGTCATGCCGTCTCGAATCGCCACCATGAGTTCGCGTCCACGACCGCCCTCGATATAGTGCAGGGCATCCACGGCGTGACCTTCGCGCACCTTGGCGATCAGGTCGTCTTTCTCGCTGATTAGGACCATGACCAGACCCTCGACGCCCTGGAGGGTGCGAAGCTGATCGGGTTCTCCCTCCAGCATCGCCGCCAATTGGCGGCCTTTGCGCTGCAGGTGCCCCTTCGCGTGCAAGTAGGGCTGAAGAAACTGATCCTGCGCGGTAAGCACGTAGCCTCGAAAGCCCGTTTCTAAGTCGACGATGAGACGCAGGTACTCCTCCGCCGTCCCGTTGATCTCGTACGATCGTGCAAGCCGCTCCTCCGCATCTTCGAACAGCCTGGCGCTGTGGTAGGTCAGCAGGCTCAGAACGATCAGCCCGAGCGCGGGGACAGCCGAGACCACCTGCAGCTTCCGTTCAATGGAAAGGTTCTGGAAAAGCTTAGCAATCCTCATGCGACAAACCTGAACGGCATCCTAGAACCGCCTCTGAGCGTTGTCAAACCACCATCGAGCCCTGATTGACTTCGCCCCGTGCACCACATGCACGCGAGCAGAGCGGCGATGCGGGCTGACACGATCCTTCGTTGATGAACTCCGACCCATCTTCGCAGGCGTCAGCGGTCCCCATGAAAAGCGAGCGAAACCGCACAGCCCACAAGGCCTCGAAGCGCACAGGTTGCCAAGAGACACGAGCCTGTCCTGCCAGCCCAACGCTCTTGAGCGATCGAACTGCCTGATTTGAAGCCTGCTCCACCCCTCGGGAGGCGGCTGACAAGGCGGGCATTGACCTTGCACATTCTGGTTCCCACGAAGTCAATCGCATGAAGTAGCTGGTCGATTGGCAAGATGTGGTAGGGGGAGGGCTTGATGGAAGGCTTCGCGCTGGTCATCCTCGTGACGTGGGCGATTCTCTCGCGCGTGTGATGAACCACGTCCCGCACTCCCCGTTGCCTTCCCCCAACAATCTCACCTTTTCTCCTACGGGCCATCGCAATGGAACACTTCACGCTCGTCGTCATCGGTAGCCTGTTGGTCTACAGCGCCTTGGCGAAGGTCTTCCACTTCTAATCGGCCCGCTTCCCCGACGGGCTCCCCTTCGCCTCCCCCGCTGTCAGCCTCCTTTCCGGCCAGCCCGGCACCTGCCCTTCTCTCATTCACGCTCTGCGTGGACGCTCCCGCGCGCGAGCACTTCTGCGTAGCCCGAGACTGGTCCCCGCCTCGTTTTCGACGGACAGGGCGGCATATGGCTTGCTGAACGCAATCGCGCCGACGTTCAGTCGGCTTCAACACCGCGGACGCTTGCATGACGATCAATCCAAACACGCTACGTGCGTATTTCCGCGAGTTCAGCCCTTGGCCACGCATGCGCCTAATGCACACGAACGTGGTGCCGGATGTCCTGTCCGGCATCACCGTGGCCTTCATCGCGCTTCCGCT
>JBFISJ010000272.1:0-2442 GCA_041608595.1 Nitrospiraceae bacterium | reverse complement strand
GAGCGCCGCGACTGGGGGGGAGTTCGATTCGGGACTAGGCTGGTCGATTCACGAACGGTCAGGGTCGGCGTCCCGACCGAGGTCGCGTTCAAGCCGATTGCGCGCATCGGCGGACGAGTGGGCTGGTATTTTGCGACCTGGCTCTGGCGCCTGCGCGGATTTCTCGACCTGCTTTCCGGGGGCGTCGGGCTACGACGGGGTCGTCGGCATCCGGTCCGCCTTCGCGTGGGCGACACGGTCGATTGGTGGCGGGTGGAGGCGGTGGAGCCCGGACGGCGCCTCCGCCTCTTCGCCGAGATGAAATTGCCCGGGCGTGCTTGGCTGGAGTTCGAGGTCGAGCCGGATGGCGACGGATCGGTGATTCGGCAGACGGCGATCTTCGATCCGATCGGGCTCGCCGGGTTGGCCTACTGGTATGCGACCTACCCGGTTCATCTCCTGGTCTTCTCCGGTATGTTGAGGCAGATCGCGGCGGCAGCCGAAGCGTCCCAGGCTGTCGACGATGCCACGTCGACGGTGGACCCTTCGTGTTGAAGATGCGCGTGCGTAGCGGGCGGTCGCTCGCTGGATTTTTTCCGCTTCTGGCCGCCCTCAGCCTCGTGTTGCTGGTGCACTGCTCGAGTGGTCACCCGAGGAGCCCTATGCCGGAACAAGATCGATTGGCGCCCTGTCCCGACTCGCCCAATTGCGTGTCCTCCTTGAGCGAGGATCCGGATCATCGCATCGAGCCGTTGCGCTACGCGACCTCCAGCCAGGTGGCGCAGGAGCAATTGCTCACCGTGCTGCGCAGCCTGCCGCGCGTCCGTCTCGTGACGAGCGAGCCGACTTATGTCCATGCGGAGTTCACCTCCATGGTCTTCCGTTTCGTGGATGATGTGGAATTCAAATTCGTCGACCAGGACAAGATCATTCAGGTCAGGTCTGCGTCCCGTGTCGGCTATTACGATTTCGGGGCCAATCGGCGACGAGTGGAAGAGATTCGCAGGCGATTCCGGGAGGCCGGTGAGAAGTAGGCAATGTCCGAGGTCGGATGACCAGGTGGAGCGGAATGGCTGAAAGCGGCCGCTCTCGATGGGGTGGTGCCGAAGGCGGGATTTGAACCCGCACGGGTTGCCCCACACGCCCCTCAAACGTGCGTGTCTGCCAATTCCACCACTTCGGCGCCAATCGCATTATAGAAGCGGCCCAAAATGCTTGTCAACGAACGGACCCGTCTGTAAAATCACGCGGGCTCGCGAGACGTGTCGGACCCGGTGTGATGGTGCGGTGTATGCCGACGTCGGCACGACGGCGCGGGTTTGAGTGGAGTTGGAATGGTGGAGCGAGAGCCGTCAAACGAAAGCCGCCCGGCGCGTGCCTCCCGGGTCGGGGCCTTTTTCGATGTGGACAATACCCTCCACCCAGGGCCGTCGATCGAGGAGCGTTTCTTCTTTCACCTATGGGCCAAGGGGCTGGTCGGGTTTCGCGAGTTCTTCCATAGCCTTCTATTTCTGATTCGGCATGTCCCTCCGATTACCCGGCAGCCCCTTCGCGAGCACAAGCTGTACCTGAACGGCAAGCAGCCATCGGTGATCCGACCGCTCGCCCGGGCCTTCGTCGAGGAGACGATTCTCCCACGGGTCTCCTCCGAGGCGATCAAGGTCCTCGAAGAGCATCGCAGCCTGGGGCACAGGCTGGTCCTAGTGACCGCATCGCTCGACTTTCTGGCCTCGCCGCTGGCGGAGTGGCTCCGTGTGGACGCCCTGGTAGCGGCCAGACCCGAAAAGCACAAGGATGGCTTCACGGGACGCATCTTGCCGCCGTTTCCATACGGAGAGGGTAAACGGACACTTGTCGAGCGCCATGCCTGTGAGCATGGCCTTGATCTCAGCCGATCCTACTTTTATGGTGATTCCCCCGGCGATCGCCATGTCCTCGGCGTCGTCGGGCATCCCCGGGTCGTCAATCCGATCCGGGGGATGGCAAGGGTCGCCAGGCAGCAGGGATGGCCGATCTTCAGGTGGACGTAACAACCCAGGGATGAGTGAGGAACGATGAGCAGGCAGAGGAGATCATTCCGCCGTTCCTCGTTCAGCGCTCCTCGCTCCTCGTTTCTTCTATGCGCGTGACCGAGGTCTTCCATAGCATTCAGGGGGAGTCCAGCTTCGCCGGTCGGCCTTGCGCCTTCGTGCGCCTGACGGGCTGTCCATTGCGTTGCTCCTGGTGCGACAGCGAGTACACCTTTCACGGCGGCACCGACATGGCGCTCGATGAGATCCTTGCCCAGGTGCGCGGGTACGGCTGCCCGCTCGTCGAGGTCACGGGCGGGGAGCCCCTGCACCAACCCGAGGCCTTCACGCTCGTGCGCCGACTCTGCGAAGAGGGTTACGAGGTGTTGGTCGAGACAAGCGGCGCCATGGACATCTCCAGCGTCGACCCTCGTGCACGCATCATCATGGACGT
>JBFISJ010000271.1:0-2445 GCA_041608595.1 Nitrospiraceae bacterium | reverse complement strand
TGAACGAAGGCATGCCGATCAACACAGCTCAAGTCGAATGTCCCCTGTTGAAACAAAAGCGTGATGTCAGCTTCAAGGTGAATGTCTTTCGGGGCCCGGACCATGGAGGCCTCGATGTCAGCGCCTGCTCGGAGTTCTTGGAAAAGAGCGGGCAGCCGAACTGCGGACATTCCTGCGTGCATGGGCCGACCGCCCACGACCTCTACGAGGCCGAGCTGCGGAAGCATCGGGAGGAGCTGGGCAAGATCGGTCCCGACGTGATCGGCTAATTCGCCTCGGCGGGGCTGTAGAGAGGCCCGCCGGCGGTTTCCCCTCAAGCATCAGCGCTGTCCAGCATCCCCGGTCTGTCACCGCGCGGTGGACCTGCTGCGCTATCACGGTTGGCTACAAGTCAGGAGGAATGCGACCATGGAAGGGAAGATGACACGACTGTTTTCTGTTCTCAGCCTCGTGGCTATGGCCACGTTGCTCGTTCAACCGATCGTCTCGCTTCCGGCCATGGCGGCCGGGCCCGCCGTCGAGGTGAAGATCAGGGTGAACGAAAAAGGCTTCCTGGACGAGAAGGGCCGCGTGTTCGGGCCCAAGCACCCGCTCAAGGTCCCCGACGGAAAGCTCGTCAAGATCACGTTCGTGTTCGATGAAAGCGTGAGCAGCCTCGCGATTGGGGATACCCACCAGATCGCGATCATCGCGGATGATGGCTGGAGCCTGGAGAGCGAAAAGATCTGGATGTTCCACACGAAGACGAGTGTCCTGATGACGGCGGGCGAGAAGGGAAGAAAGACCTACCGCGCCTACTGCATTGTCGATTGCCTGGGCATGGAGCACCTGAACAACCTCGCGATCGAAGTGGTCTAGAAGCGAGCGCCATGCCCACGGCCGGACTCGACGAGCGGCTGCGGACTTCGCCGTCGTGAAGGGGCCGGGATCGAGGTCCATTGAGACCACGATTGCCGGCCCCTGTCGCGAGTACCCCCCCGGCCTGCAGGCTCGACGCGACGGGTATCCGGTTTCCCCGCGGGTCGACAAACCGGATCTCGTGGGCACCGCGACCCGATCCCCCCTCATGATCTCCACCCAAGTCGCATCCCCAGGGCCTTGCGGGGCAAGAGCACAGCGTGTCAGACGAATACCAGACTTCCGGCCCGCTGTTCGCCGCAACTGTTGACCTGCGCAAGATGCCAGAGCAGAGACGGCTGCTTCGCTGAATCATACGATTGACAAGGGAACCATGTCGCCAAGAGACCTGGCGCTTGTCGGGCTTGCTGGCGCCTCAAGGAAGGCCCGGCACGCTTGACAGCCTCCACCAGACATGACAAGGGATGGCTCACGGAGGTCAGGAGAGGGCCGGTTTTGGGGTAGAAGGCAGCGGAGGTACCGACAATGGAAGGAAGCGGCGGACTGATCTGTGCCTACGTGCTCGATGGCAAGGGTGGAGGCAGGGAACTCTCGTGGACGGAGATTCGGAGCTGGCACGAAGACGACGGCGTGCTGTGGGTCCACCTCGATCGCACGCAGGAGACGGCACAGACCTGGATGAACGGTGAGGGGAACCTCGATCCCGTCATCGCCGAGGCACTGCTCGCCGAGGAGACCCGACCCCGGACGGTGCCGTTCAACAACGGCCTGCTGGTCATCCTCCGGGGCGTCAACCTGAACCCGGGAGCCGATCCCGAGGACATGGTGTCGATCCGCATCTGGCTGGAGCCAAATCGGATCGTCAGCCTGCGCTCGCGCCCGTTAATGGCGATCCGGGACATGATTGCCGGTGTGGCAGCCGGGGCCGGGCCGCAAGATCCGGGTGGTTTTCTGGTCACGATCACGGACAAGATGATGGATCGCATGAGCCCCGTGATCGCGGGGCTCGAGGATGAAGCGGACGAATTGGAGGATCAGATTGTGACGGCCCCAAGCCGCGAGCTGCGGGTCAAACTCGGCGCACTCCGTCGTCAAGCCATCAGCCTGCGCCGCTACCTGGCGCCCCAGCGAGACGTGATGACCAGACTCCAAGTGGAAAACGTCCTATGGCTGACCCAGCCCCACAAAATCCGTCTGCGGGAGGTCGGCGATCAGATCACCCGCTATGTCGAGGACCTCGACTCCTCGCGCGAGCGGATCGCCGCGATGCAGGAAGAGCTGGCGGCGCGTCTTGCCGAGCAGTTGAACAAGAACATGTACGTGCTGGCCATCGTCGCAGCCATCTTCCTCCCCTTGGGGCTCCTGACGGGACTCCTGGGTATCAACGTCGCCGGCATTCCCGGCAGCCAGAACCCCTGGGCCTTCGCCATCGTCTGTGTGGCACTCGTGGCGCTCGCTGCTATTCTGGTCTACGTGTTCCGTCGGCTGAGGTGGTTCTAGGCCGGAGCCATGCTCGATCCCGACACGGCCCACCCTGCGTTAGAAGCGCCCCACGCCTTGCCTCGGGCTTGACTCCTCGCATGAGCC
>JBFISJ010000270.1:0-2449 GCA_041608595.1 Nitrospiraceae bacterium | reverse complement strand
CGGGGTCATCCTCGACTGGGTCCCATCCCATTTTCCGACGGACGAGCACGGCCTGGCCGTCTTCGACGGGACGCACCTCTACGAGCATGCCGATCCGCGCCAGGGCCTCCACCAAGAGTGGGGGAGCTACATTTTCAATTACGGACGACACGAGGTGCAGAGCTTTTTGATCAGCAACGCGCTCTTCTGGTTGGACAAGTATCACGTGGACGGCTTGCGCGTGGACGCGGTCGCGTCCATGCTCTATCTCGACTATGCGAGAAAAGAGGGCGAGTGGGTCCCGAACCGATACGGCGGGCGCGAAAACCTGGAGGCGGTCGCGTTTCTTCGTCGGATGAACGAGGCGATCTACCAGCATTTTCCCTCGGTCCAGACGATGGCCGAAGAGTCCACCTCCTGGCCCATGGTCTCCCGACCCACCTACCTGGGCGGTCTCGGGTTCGGGCTGAAGTGGGACATGGGCTGGATGCACGATACGCTTGAGTATATGTCCCAGGACCCGATCCATCGCAAGTACCATCACAACCGCCTGACGTTTCGCATGCTCTACGCGTTTTCCGAGAATTTCGTGCTCCCCTTATCCCACGACGAGGTCGTCTACGGAAAAGGCTCGCTGCTCCGGAAGATGCCGGGCGACGACTGGCAGAAGTTCGCGAACCTGCGTCTTTTGCTCGCCTACATGTACGGGCAGCCGTCCAAGAAACTGCTTTTCATGGGCGGGGAGTTCGGCCAGTGGGACGAGTGGGCGCACGACCGGAGCCTCGACTGGCATTTGCTGCAAGTTCCCCTCCACGGGGGCCTCCAGCGCTGCGTCGCGGACCTGAACCGCCTGTACCGATCCCAAGCCGCGCTCCACGAGCGCGACGTGGACCCGACCGGATTCGAGTGGCTGGATTGCAACGACGCCGAGGCCAGCGTGATCAGTTTTCTCCGGAAGGGCAAATCCAATGAGACGCCGGTCCTCGCAGTCTTCAACTTCACGCCCGTGCCGCGGCCTAATTACCGCCTGGGCGCACCCTGGGGCGGCCACTGGTGCGAGCTGTTCAATACCGACGCTGCCGAATATGGGGGCGGCGGCATGGGGAACATGGGACAGGTGGAGGCAGTCCCCTTCGGCCTTCACGGACGCTCACATTCGATGACCCTCACTCTCCCCCCGCTTGGTGCCGTCTTCCTTACGCCCAGTAAGGGCTGAGCATTCCTCCGACGCGCCCTTCAGGCCCCGGCCCCACCCCTGGGCCTGGCTCGCATTCTGGTCTTTGGCCCGAACGGCTCCAGCCAAACGACCCTGTTCTAATTTGATCTGAGTTGGGTTAAGATCATCGGCGCGGGCAGTTGTGAGACGCTGGCTGAGCGCGATCGAGCAAGGCCTCGGTTGGGAGGGAATCCTCGGCCGGAGCAGATTCGGCGGCCTAATGTTTAATTCCAAGCGTCCCTTTCCCACAAGAGTCTTCCAGGATTTCTCCAAGCAGGAGCTCCAGAACTTCCTGGAAATCCTCCACTACGCGCTCGAAGCCGAGACCGAACAGGACGTGACTCAAGTCCTCGTGAAGGTCCGGAAGCTGATTCCCTACGAGAACATCATCGCGACGCTCCTCCAGGTCGGCTCCTCGACCGGCGCACAGCAATTTTCCAAAGTCATCAACGTCAGTTACCCGGAGGAGTGGCTCTCCGCCTACGCGAAGAATCGCTACTACGAGGTCGACCCCGTCTTGCTTGCCCACCTGCAGAGCTTTTCGACCCAGGTGTGGCAGGATGCCTTCAAGAGCGCGAGCACCAGAAAAGAAATGGATTTCATCGACCACGCGAAATCATTTGGCTTGGAAGACGGTGTGACCACCGGGTCACTCGATCCGGGCAAGGGGTACGCGACGTTGTTCAGCTTCGCCGGAGGCGCGAGCGGCGATGGCGATCGTTACGCGCCGGTCCTCGATTACCTCGTCCATCACCTGCACCAGACCCTC
Source organism: Nitrospiraceae bacterium (assembly GCA_041608595.1). GTDB lineage: Bacteria > Nitrospirota > Nitrospiria > Nitrospirales > Nitrospiraceae > JBFGRM01. The sequence goes on along the minus strand of JBFISJ010000270.1, from coordinate 485 downwards.
GTACGAAACGCGATGGCTCCGACGCTGAACCGGGTCGCGCGGTTGTCACCGAGGGAGTTGAGTGTGCTCAACTGGATGAGGCTGGGCAAGACCAACTGGGAGATTTCCCGCATTTTGGGAGTCAGCGAGCGCACGGTTCGATTTCATGTGGAAAGCATCTTTAATAAATTAGACGTCAGCTCCCGCACCCAGGCCGTTGCACTGGCCGTTGAAAACGGACTCTTGATGCCTGCCTAGGCCGGCTCTGTTGTCAACCCTCGCCTCCTTCTCTGCCAATCTGTCCCCTGTCAGGCCCTCGCGACCGGCCCAGTCACGGGAACGACCAACGTTTGCTTGAGTGACTTGAGGCCGACGCCGACCCCGGCCGCCTCACCGACACCCGTCAGGCTGGTGATCCATTGTAAGAATGCCGGGTGCGTCGTTGATGCTTCGCTCCGAAACTGCTCCAGGTCGAGCAGCGCTGCGACGGAGACGACACCCGCGGG
>JBFISJ010000269.1:0-2502 GCA_041608595.1 Nitrospiraceae bacterium | reverse complement strand
GAACCCACATGTTTATGCGCTCATCGTAGCGTAAGGGTGTCTTGCCGATGGGGTTTCCCTGCGGGTCCGCGACCACCGCCATGAGTTGAATCTGCAGCCGAGCCCTGTAGGTGTCCTCCTCACCGAAGACCGAAATCGGTTCGAACGACTGCTGCTCGAGCGTGAGCCGGATTCGAATGTGTGAAGGCGTCGCGTTCGTGGCGCCGCCCGGCGCCGGGACTGTTTCGGTTCGAACCTGTGCAAAACTCTGTTGGCCCGCTTGCAGAAAGGAGGTCACGAGCGCGTGCCCGAGATGCCCTTGCCAGAGCGCGTCGCAGGCTTGCGCTTCAAGCTGGGCGCTTGTGATGCTGTCGTCGAAGTCCAGGGTCACCGAAATCGGCAGCCGAGAAGGCGGGGCGGGGTCGCGTACCAACTGCGGCAACTGGAACCGGTCACAACCCAAGATGGTCAGAAACAAGACAAGCAACAGCCGCGTCATCAACATGTTGGACGGCCTTTTTCCCACGGGCGTAACGGTACCTGAACCAGGATCGGGATGCAACGGGGCGTCCGTAGCGCGAGGTGGACGGGCGACTTGACACAAGGCGAACTCCGGGACGAGGATAATGATAACCCGGCGGACGGCGCAGCGGGGCTGTCCCTGTGCCGGAGACTCCGGGAGAAATCGAGGTGAATCATGATGCGCCGAAGTCTCGCCGTCCTCTTGCTTTGTGGATTTCAGGGCTGCGCATCCGACCCGCCCCCGCGTCTTGCGGCCTACCTTGGGCCACCCTCGCAAGCGGAGGAGGGGAGGCCGGAGGCGGCGGGCGCCCGGCTTGCCGAAGGCGTCGAGCTGGGGCTGGTCGTGATCAACGATACGCTGGCCCCTGGGTCGGCCCCGGCGCTGTCGGACGAAATGCTGGACGAGCTGGTGAGAATGCTGAGGAACCGACTTGCGCAGAGGATTCCCGCCATGAAAGTGGCCACGGTGTTGCGGCCCGCGAGCGTCGCGCCGAAAGGGGACCCCCTTCCATTCACGGAGATGGCCAGGAGCGGCGGGCTGGATTACCTCCTCGTGGCGATTTTCTCGAGCAGTGAAATGGAGGCACCGGCCTATCTCCCCTTAGGGGGGATCCGGGACGGTGTCGGGGACAGGAGCGTCCGTCCGGGTTACGAAGTCCAAAATTACGCGCGGCTCGAGCTGGCGCTCCTGGACGGAACGAGCGGGCAGGTCATCCTCCGCACCGACGGCCTGGCCTACGCAACACTCTATCTGCTGGACATTTCCCTCCTCACCAACACCTATCCGGTGGTCTTCCGCGACCAGCTCTCAAACCCGATCTATCCGCAAGAGTCGGTCGCCTATGACGTGCTGAGGGGCGTGGCGAGCGATGAGGCAATCAAGCAGGCGGTGATGCGGCTCGATATCGCCTGGAAGCAGCGCGTCGCCGGGTAGGCAAAGTCCGGCGACAGCGAGGCCATCCGCTCACGGGTGGACGGCCCCGCTGTCGGCACAGTTCACGGTCTCGGGGTCAGACGCGCCAGCTTCTGTGCCTGCTTGAACGCTTCGGGACGTTCCTTCGCGAGGCGGCTGAGGTCATGCGCGGCCACCTCCAGCCCGTATTGAAGGCCGCGTGGATACTTGAGCACCGACTCCTCGAGGCTATAGTAAGCGCCTTCGACGTGCTGGCTGTTGAACCGCATTCGAAAAGACCACAGGGTCGTCGACGGATCGTTCACCGGGATCAGTTTGAAATCGAGCTCCAACGCTCCCGTGTTGGTGCCGATCGGAGCGCCCAGGAACCAGAACACCGTGCCGAGGCCGCCGAACCCGTACGTGGTGACCCGCCGGCTCCAGGTGGTCGATCTGAGGGTCCCTTCGAGCACAAAGTCCGCCTTGGATGGATCGACCTGCTCCGCGTAGGCCACCGATGTGAAAATCCCTGCGCGCTGGAGCTCGCCGGCAATGGCCTTGCTCAGATCTCGGGGCGGGTCGAAGACGATCGTATCCACGAACTCCGGGTCCCTCAACGTTTCGGGCCGTTCGAACGTGCGCTCTGCATAAGGGACGATCGGTAAGGCCACCGGCCAGTACGACGACGTCTCATTGATGGCGCCTCGCTCGTCCTTCAGGGGAGGCACGACAACTCTGAAGGGGAGAGTCGTCGCGGCCTGCGTATACAGCGCCTGTTCCTGAGGATTCGGGGGATATTGCCAGGCTCGATTGTCGGAGGCGCATCCACTCAGGGCCAACGTGAGCGTCCCGGTCACGACTGCAAAGAAAGCGCGAGTCAGGTTCGTGCTCATGATCTTCCTCCTCGTCCAACGTCTAGTAGGATCTGCCCGAAAAGAGCGTGCATCCCGCAGTTGATGAGTTTCAAATCAGCCCTATGTTCGCACCAGCACGGGGAACCGCGCAAGACCCCTCAAAGGGGCCATGATCACCTACGGATAGTCGTGCAGAGTCGGATCACTTGGAATTGCTTACGCGCTGAGAGCGCCGTGGCGGCACAACTGCGTTTT
>JBFISJ010000268.1:0-2538 GCA_041608595.1 Nitrospiraceae bacterium | reverse complement strand
TCGATCCGGATGAGGACCTCGCCGTCGTCCTCGGTCACCTCCAACACCCGGAACCCGTCCAAGCCGAGCAGTGCCTCCGCCAACCCGATACCGTGATCGCTCACCAGGGGTCTCCCGTCTCTTCGAGCCGTTGAACAGCCCGAAGGATGGCGAGGCCCCTGGCCTCAACCGAGGATTCTCAACACCCCACCGTCGACGCCTCTCCCCACTTCATCGCGCAGAGCCCGTTATGCGCTCCGGCCACAGGCAGCCGTCTGGTCAATCGACCGTCTGGATGTCCGGCGGGGCGCCTGTGCGAATCCGGTCTGCGACCTCATCTGAAACCCGGCGGCTCGGGTCGCTGGTGTCTATCAGGGGCTAGTGACGTCGGGAATGGCTGCTTCGATGACCCGGAGCGCCTTGTTTGGCAGGGCCTTCTGCTTCGCACCACCGATGATCGCCGGAATGATCGCAGGCCAAAAGACCAGGAGTCCCACCGCCGCAGCCGCTCCCTTATCAGCCCACTCCATCTGGCCGAGTTCGACCACGAGTTCCTCGCCTTCGACCATCATCCTGACGGAGAACGCGACGCCAGCGCCGACGGCGCGTCCGAACTTCCCGCCGCTGCGACCTTGCACGAGAACGGCACCGCTGTCTTCCACAACCTGCGACTCCATCTTCTCAGCGGTGAAGAAATTCTGGAGTCGCCCGGCAAGAGCGTGGAGGTCCACGCCGGGTGCGACGAATCGGTGCTCTTGGACTGGTGCTCCGGCATCGGGCTTGACCTGAGGCGCGCCTTCGTCCACGTTGGCCACCACGCTTGGGGTCTCCGGTGAGGGTTGGGCCCCCCGGGTGCCGTCGTCTGCGGTGGCTTCGTTCTCGGCCGCGGCGGCATCGGACGGCGGCGCGGCACCTGCCGGGCCTAGTTCTCTGAGCAATCGATCGATGTCGCGACCTATGGCCTCGGCGATGTCTGGCCGGCGCCGGAATTCGTTTAGGAGCTGCATGACAACAGGGGTGTCCTCTTCGTCACCCGTACTAGCGCGAATCTCGGTGAGCAGGCTGGCTTGCTCCTTGAACGTCAAACTCTCTGCAGACAGCTTGCTCAGCGCGCTTTCGAAAACGATTCCGGGCGCCGGCGGAGGCGGAGGCAATGGGGTAGGCAATTCGACGGAAGACCGAAGGCGGCCGAGCGCACTGATCAGGTCCACGACGCTGTTGACATCTCCGGCCGTGTAGTCGACGAACTGGATGTCCGAGATCGCCTTCGGGAACACCCGTACGTCGGCCGCCCTGACCATTACAGGCATAAGCGGTCGATCGGTATCGACCGCATAGGCAATCTCTGATGGGCAGGCCTTGGATTTCGCCGAGTCCGGGCTTAGGGCGAACATGAAGACATCGCAGGAACGAATGCGTTCCAATATGACATCCCACCACTGCTGGCCGCCTCGCAGCTCGCGGTCCATCCATACCTCGTGTCCGAGGCGTGTGAGAGCATCCCGGATTTCGCGGATCGTGGCCGCGTCTTGGCGGGCATAACTCACGAAGATCTTCACAAGAGCCCCCTTCCCGAGTCGTTGACACGCTGGCTCGGTGTCTTCAAGCGGACCCCCAGCTCCTCATCCTCATTCGGAACCTCACCGTGCACCGGAGATAGGCGACGCGAATGATCCAAGATGGCCCACCCGGCTCCACCCCATGGCCCCGATTCTCTCAGTCACCCTGACCATGGGGGTAGGGCCAGAAGCCCCGCCGATCACCCGATACGGGCGATATCGCCCCAATCCCGGAACCGAGCCGATCGGCACGACTGTGCTCGCTACGGTCTCCCTAAACACTGCGTAGCGTGGGCGCGTTGGCAGCGTATCTGCAACGCCAGGCCACAGGTCTCGCGTGAGCGCAAACCCACGCCGCTTGAGGGATCGGCTCGGAACGGATTGCTCGCGTGGTGAGTATCTGAGCGATACACGCCAACGAGCGCAGCTGCGCACCAGGATCCAGAGCCCGGCTCGGGCGAACGCCGCAGCGCGAAACCTTCACGTCCCGGTGTATCAGCCGCTGAAGTGAATTCTCCCTTCGTAGTCCAGGGAGAGCGGCGGCCCCACGAATGTGCCCTGGCCATGAACGCTGGCGAGTTCGCCGGCGCCATGTTGGATCACCCAGTTCCCCGTCCAGATTCCGTCCTTCAGGATGCCGTTGGTCTTGATCATCATGGTGCCGTGGACGCCGTCAACGTAACCGGTGAACTCCATTGGCCAGCACTGCGGTCGGCGGTTCCAGGCTCCGAAACCCACTTCATCGTTGGCAGCCGACAAGCGCTGCCTTATGAACCCACCTCGTGCGGCACAGTAGGCACCACTGGCGCCGGAGGCGGAACCAGCCAACACTTCAAGCCTGCAATCCACGCGGCGACGTGAGTCGTCGTCCTATTCGTCGCTATGGCCACCGAGGATGTTGAAGATGGTCGCTCCGACGGCGATCTGCGGTGGCGGCCCGCCCCCCTCGACATCGAGTATCCACGGCGAGAAAGTCTGTCCCCCGACGTCGAGGAAGAAT
>JBFISJ010000267.1:0-2570 GCA_041608595.1 Nitrospiraceae bacterium | reverse complement strand
GAGGAGGCCGCATCCATCCATGACGGATTCCGCGAGGTCCGGTCGGCGTGTGCCCGCCTGGTTCGCCCTGGGTCTCGATTGGGTGCGCGCGGCACGGGAGGGGATCAGGCTGTTTCTCCGTTCCCTGGGATGGAGAGCGCGATCCAGAACGACGCAGTCGCTCTACCTTGGACGCCGCGCGCTGCGCGCCGGAGGGCCCAGGCGGAGCGTGCTGTTTTTACACCATAGCTACTACCATTTCTACTACTTGGCCAAAGCGCTGCGAGCGCGCGGGTGGGATGCCCTCTGTGTGAGCGTGGAGGATCCCGGAGGGGCGCATCGTCTCTACTACCACGGCGAGGACCTCAATCTCTTCTCCGCGCATCGCCCGCTGTATCGATACACGCAATCTCAATTGCAGTACAACGTGCGCGAGTTCTTCAATCATGCGTGCAAGCGGTTCGCCATGATGCATTTTTCCGGCGACGGTCATATGTCTTTCTTCCCGGACAACTGGGGATGGGACGGCGATGTGCCGTGGGACATGGTGGAATGGAGGCGGTCTGGAAAGAAGATCGCGTATACCGTCAGTGGATGCAACAGCGGGGTGGCTCAATCCTCTGTCGCGTCCTGGTCGCGCGACGGGGACGGCCGTCCGGTCTGCGACAAATGCGTCTGGCAACGTCATCCCGACATCTGCAGTGACGCCAAGAACCTGCGATGGGGCCAGACCGTGACACGACTCTGCGATCTGGTCTTTGCGGAAGGACTGCCGGCGCTAGACCATCTCTCCGGTCCGGGCGTCGTCCGCGAGCCGATGACCACCTGTCTCGATCCGGATGTGTGGAGCCCCGACCTCCGGGTGCCCGAACACCTCCGCCTGCCCCGTGCGCCGGGAGAGTTGTTGGTGTTCCACGCCGTAGGGAATTATCACGCCCGAACCATGGGGGGCCGAAATATCAAGGGGACCCGTGCCGTCGTGGAGACCATTGAACGATTGCAACGGGAGGGCGTCCGGGTGCGACTGATCCACCCCCAAGAGATGCCGAATACGGAGGTCAGATTTCTCCAAGCGCAGTGCGATGTCATCGTCGATCAACTGAACTTCGGCCGATATGGTGCCATCGCGCGGGAAGGCATGATGCTCGGAAAGCCCACGATTTGTTACATCAAGGCGGAGGAGCCCCCGGGGGTCCAGACCTTGTCTTGCCTGCAGGAAGTTCCTCTGGTGTCGGCCATGGAAGAGACGGTTTTCGAGGCGCTGAAAGGCCTGCTCGGGGACGCGGCCAGACGGGAGTCGATCGGCAAGGCAAGCCGTGCCTACGCGTTGAAGTGGCACGGTGCGGACGCCTGCGCGGCCCGATATGAGGTTCTCTACGACGTCGTGATGACTGGGCGAGGGGAAGCGACAGGCGGCGACGGGCGCGGGCCCGAGATTGAAAAGCGGATCGAGCCCCTTGTCGGGGCCTCCCGCAGTTAGGGATCGGGGTTCAAGAACGAGATGGAGAGCGGTGAAGTGATCGGGGCCGACGGGAGGAGGCACGATGGGGTCGTCGCACTTTCCTGCGCCGGCGTGGGAAAGACGTTTCCCGTCGTCGACGAGGGAACTCTGTGGCGAGTCTTCTTGGGAAACAGCGACGGCCGTGAGGGGACGAGCGCCGTCGATGGGGTGAGCCTGGCCGTGCCCAAGGGGCAGGTCCTTGGCATTCTCGGGCCCAACGGTGCGGGCAAGAGCACGTTGCTCAGAGTGCTCTCGGGCATCTTCTGCCACACAACCGGCTCGATTCACATGGGCGGGTCCGTGTCCGGCATGTTCGAAATGGGCGGGTTCGGCAGACCGGACCTGACCGGATCGGAGTATGCACGCCGAGTCCTGCGGATGAGCGGCACCGATCGATCCGCGCTGCCGGACGCACTCGCGGAGATCCGTGCCTTTTCAGAGCTGGGATCCTACTTTGACGCACCCCTCTATACCTTCTCGTCCGGCATGGCGGCGCGTCTGTACTTTTCGACCGTGACGGCCCTCCGCTACGACGTGTACCTGATCGATGAGGCGCTGGCCGTGGGAGACGAGCATTTCAAGCAGAAGTGCTGGAGACGCTTCCGCAGACGGCTCAGGGAGGGCGCGTCCGGCGTGCTCGTGACGCATGACTGGCCCGCAGTCCTCAAGCTGTGCGAGACCTCCTGCGTCATGGACCGGGGTCGGATCATCGATTCGGGACCGACCGAGCGGGTGGTGGCCTCGTACCTGAGCCGCACCGGGAGCGTTCGATCGGATCGTGCGCGATTCAGCGAGGACACTCCCGCCGAATTCCAGGCCCACAGCGGGCGCGATGCGGAGTTCCGGTTCGGTGTCGAGGTCATGGAAGCCGTGCAGGTGAGGCTCTCCTATTCGATCGAGGTCGTCCGTCCCGGCGTGCTCTGGGAGGTGGTCCTTCTCGAGGAGCATCTGCCTATCGGCCCCGGACCGGGTCGCTACAACGTTCGCGTGAGCATTCCGGCCCTGCCTCTGGTTGCCGGACGCTACTACCTCAACTTGTTCTTGACGACTCCCGCGACACAGGAATCGGAGGGAGGACATCTGGTCTGTG
>JBFISJ010000266.1:0-2571 GCA_041608595.1 Nitrospiraceae bacterium | reverse complement strand
TGGCGGCCGACACTCTGGCGCGATCTCTCTTGGCACCGGGCGAGATCCCGGTCGGTATCATCACGGCGCTGGCCGGCGGTCCCTTCTTCATCTATCTGCTGGTCAATCGGAAAAGCGGAGTTGCGCACTAGATGAACACGCGTTCCACCTATGGCCCACACGCCTACGTCGTGCAAGGCGTCAGCTTCAGCTACGGCGCTCACCGGGCCGACGCCAAGCACGACCTCGTGTGGGCCCTCCGTGACCTCTCGTGTGACATCCGTGAAGGGGAGGTGTTCGGCATCATCGGCCCGAATGGATCCGGCAAATCCTCGCTGCTGAAAGTCCTCGCGCGGATCCTTACGCCCGCTGCCGGCGGCATCGAGCTGTTCGGGCAGGACCTGCGCGGGATGCGACAGGATGCCGTCGCTCGAGCCGTCGCGATCGTCCCGCAAGACACGCTTCAGGTTTTTCCGTTCACGATCGCCGAGGTGGTCTTGATGGGACGCTTCCCCCACCATCAGGCGCGATGGGGCTGGGGCGCCCTGGGGTGGGAAACGCAGGAGGATCTGCGTCTGGCGAAGGCGGCCATGGCTGACCTCGACATTGGACACCTGGCACATCGGTCGATCGGAGACGTCTCGGGCGGTGAACGGCAGCGAGCGATCATCGCACGCGCCCTGACCCAGCAGCCGAGGGTATTGCTGCTGGACGAGCCGACCGCGTTCCTGGACCTCAACCATCAGATCGAGATCTGCCACATACTCCGCGGTCTGAATGAAGCGCGCGGGTTGACGGTCATGATGGTCTCGCATGACCTGAATCTCGCGAGCCAGTATTGCGATCGCCTGATGCTCCTCAAGGAGGGCAGGCCTTACCGGATCGGCACGCCTGACGAGATCATCCGCCCGGATAGCCTCGAAGCGGTCTACGGATGCGCCGTGCTGATCGACCGCCATCCCACCTCGGGCCTTCCGCGTGTGACGCTGCCGGGCCGCGAGACACAGGCCACGATGAGGTGAAGAATGATGGGGCGATACGGAGTACGTACCCGCTTCGTATCAGCCTCAGCCAGATAGGGTACGAACGGTGATGAGGAAGGAGTCATCACGGAGAAGCCGGTCGTGACGGGGAAGATGGTGCAAGGCCATCACGGTGCCGCCACTGTAAGCGGGGAGTGACCCTGCACGCACGCCACTGGCCGCAGACGTGAGGCGGAAGGCGTGGGGCGGCAGGCGGGTCGGAAGCATTTTTCCGATCGCCTGCCGCTTCCCGCCTCCCCCTTTCCGTCTCTGCTGGGAAGGCGCAGGGAAGCCGCGATCCGCGAGTCAGGAGACCCGACCGCCGGTGAATCCACTCAACCCTTCGAGCCAAAGGGAGGTGGGGCATGCGTGTTCGTGCTCGTCATATATTCGTCGTGCTCTCATGCATCTGTGCCTGTGCTGTCCCCGGCACAAGTTCTCACGCGAACGAATCTTCATCCACACACGAGGACAAACGAGCGGTCGAGCTGGAAATCCAAGAGATCGTGGTGACCGATACACGGCTACCGAGTGTCGAGCAGGAAATCTACGCCGTCCCGAGCAAAGTCACCATCATCACTGCTGAAGACATCAAACAATCGGGCGCGAAGACCGTCCAGGAAGCGCTCCAAGATGTGACGGGCATCGTCTGGTATGACGACGTCGGGAACGCGTACCAGCAAACCATCGATCTTCGGGGTTTCAACGGTCAGCCCGTGCCCAACACGAGCGTATTCGTGGACGGGGTTCGTGTGAACGAGCCGGATTTCAACACCGTCAATTTCGATCTGATTCCTCTCCAGACCATCGAACGCATTGAGGTTCTGCCCGGCCCGTCCGCGATCTATGGCAAGGACGCATTGGGCGGCGTGATCAACATCATCACAAAAAGGGGGGCGGAGGAATCTCAGGTGACCGGGGAGAGCGCCTGGGGCAGCTTCGGACGCCAGCGGTACAATGTGAATGCCAGTGGGCCACTCGGCAAGCTGGACTACTACGGGAACTTCACCAGGGAGTGGGAGGACGGATTCCGGGACGCGTCGGCCGCCAGTATCTGGCGTTTCTTCGGGAAGGTGGGAGCTCGCCCAACGACCACCACGGACCTCGATCTTTCCTATACCTACGTGTACGATGACCTCGAACAGGCCGGCTCCCTGCCAATCAGCATCGCCGAGGTCAACCCTGAGGCCAACTTTACGCCCGGCGACAAGGACCAAAAGCTCAATCACTTTGTGCGGTCGACGGCCCGCCAGACCCTACCGTTCGACCTGTTGTTGACGGGGAACGCCTACTACCGCTATGTGGATCAGACCCTGACCAACTTTGGCCAGACTTCCTTTAGTCAGAACAAGAAGGACACCCGATCATGGGGCGGTGCCCTGCAACTGACTCATGAGGCGACCCCTTTTGAATTCAGAAACACGCTCGTGCTCGGCGGTGAGGTGACCTGGAACGACTTCGACAACAATCTGTTCTTCGATTTTTTTGGCTTCGGCTCGGGCACGACCCGCACCTCAACTGATGAAACCATCGCAGCCGCTTACATACAAGACACGTTGTACCTGACCCC
>JBFISJ010000265.1:0-2581 GCA_041608595.1 Nitrospiraceae bacterium | reverse complement strand
GAGCTGAACGGGGAGATGAAGGCCGCGGATCTAATCGCGCGGGTGAATCCCCAAACGACATTTCGCTCCAAGAACCTGGTTAAGGCCTGGAAGGGGCTGAAGGATATCGAGGGCATCACGGCCGTGGCCTTTCGAATGAGCGGCCCGCTGAACCACCCCGAGCAGATTGCCTACGTCCGGGCGGAATTCGAGCCGAGGGACGTCAGCTTCCGATCGGTGCTGCTGCCCGAACCGGTCACTGGCCTGAACGGCCGACTGGTTATCAGTGAAAAAGGAGGCGAGTTCGACAAACTCAGCGGCTGGATCAGCCAAAGCCTGGTGCAGCTCCAGGGCCGGATCCTGCCCGATGAGAAGAACGCCTTCCAGGAATTCACGATTACGACCCGGGCCGGGGCGATGGATCTCGTTCGGCTGCTTCCACTCGGGGCGCCTCCGAAGAATCCCCCCTCCGGCACCGTCGGCGGCGTGATCGGCCTCTCCGGCTCGTTGACCGCCCCGCGCTATAAGGTGCTGGCGGACCTGAACGACACCCAGTTCTCGCTGCCCGTCCTGGGCACGAAGCCCAGGGGCCGGCAGGCCTCGCTTGAAATCGACGGCAGCTTCACCAGGGGCGGCGCGCACGTCATCCACCGCACGGCCCTCGTGCTGCCGTCCGCGAGAATCTCTGCGCGCGGGACCGCTCGGCTTGATAAGCTCATGCGCATCAACGCCGCCGTCGGATTCGGGCCCATCGCGGTGTCGCAGCTTCCGGATTGGATCCGACCCGGCGGTCTCGACCGTGGAGACGTGGAGATCTCGGTCGAAGTCCAGGGCCGAGGGAGCGACTGGACGGCATGGCAGATCACCGGGTGGCTGGCCGTGACCAACGGCGTCATGTCGGTCACGGGCATCCCCGCACCCGTGCGCGACCTCAACATCCGCGTCAAGTTCGTTCCCAAGGGCGCGGAGCTGAAGCAATTCAGCTTTGCGGTGCTCGACAGCGACGCCCAGCTCTCCGGGGTCGTCCGCAACTGGCAGACCAAGCCGTTCCTGTCGTTGTCCGCCGAGTCGTCCCGCTTCGACCTCGACCTTCTCATCCCGAAACGGGACCGCAGCCCGCTCCGGGCGTTTGTGGAGGAGCTGGCCGACACCGGCCGCCTGACGGGGACGGCCACCGTCAAGCTGGGCCGGTACAAGATGCTGTCGTTCTCCGACTTGTCGTGCCGCGTCAACATCACGAACGGCGTGATCGACGTGGACCGGATCGCCGCCAAGACCGCGCCGGGGCAGGTCGATGGACGAATCGTGATCAGGCTGCCCAAGGGGAAACCGGCGTCCGGGGAGACCGCGGTGCGGATCGCGGGCACGCCGATCGAGGATCTCCACCCCCTTCTCAGCCAACGCGAATCCCCCGTCAGCGGCACGCTCTTCCTGACCGGCTCGGTGCGTGCGAATGGGAAGGGTGCACGCACCGCTTTGGATACGTTGGACGGGAGCGCCGACCTGCGCATCGCCAAGGGGCGCATCCTGAGGGACGACTCACGGGCGATCTGGAAGATTATCAGCGTGCTCAACTTGCCCGGCCTGTTACAGAAAGAGGTGGATCTGGACAAGGACGGGATGCCCTTCGACGAGATTACGTCCTCGATGAAGATCGAGAACGGAAACATTTCAACCGAGCGGATCCTGGTCAACAGCCCGGTCATTAAGCTGAGCGCGGCGGGAAGTTATAGCATCCCCAAGGACGAGCTGGACTACGTGGTCGCCGTCAGCCCCTTCGGTCCCTACAGCTCCCTGCTCCAGAGCATTCCTTTGTTCGGCAAATTGATCAAGGGCGACCGCCATGGGCTGACCACCGCGCTCTTCAAGGTCACGGGCTCGCTCGATGATCCCAAGGTGGACTACATGCCTTTGCGCTCCATCGCCGGCAGCGTCGGCGGCCTCGCCGAGCTGGCGGTGGACATCCTGTTCAACGTCGTCACGCTCCCAAAGGAAATCATTGCCCCGAGCCAGGACGACAAGCCCGACCTCGACAAAATGCCCGCGTTGGAAACCGCGCCCTCGCCTTGAACCCTCCTCAAGCGGGTGATAGCATGAGCTATGAGATGTTGAAGCGCTGAAAGTGTCTTCAGTGCTCGCGAACGGAGCCACTATGACCGGCCAGGCCACCCTCATGATTGCGGCGAGCGAGAGCGACGCCAACCTCTACTACGCCACCAAGTTCGTCGCCCCCGACCCCTTCATCTTCGCGGACATCAAAGGCGAGAAGGTCATGCTCATGAGCGACCTGGAGGTCGATCGCGCACGCCACCAGGCTACCGTCGACCGCGTATTGTCGTACTCCGACTACGAGCGCCGGGCGCGCGACGGCGGCGTCCAGAGCCCCGGCGTGATCGACGTCATCCACGCGCTCCTCCAGGAGCACGGGGTCCAGCGGATCACCGTGCCGGGCAATTTCTCTTTCAAGCATGCCCGGCGACTCGAGCAGCTGGGGTACCAGCTCGAGCCGGGGCCGGAGCCCTTCTACGAGCATCGCGCGGTCAAGACCGACGAGGAGGTGAAGCACGTCGAAGCCTCCCAGCGGGCGACGGAGCTTGCCGTC
>JBFISJ010000264.1:0-2652 GCA_041608595.1 Nitrospiraceae bacterium | reverse complement strand
TTGAATCCGCTGCTGACCGGGAGCGGCGGGGCGCGGATCGCGCGCGCTCGCCTCGACGGGATGACCAAGGTGGACGTGACGGACGAACAGATCGTCTGGGACGCGTCGTTTCAGGGTAAGCAGATCAGCCTGGCGATTCCTGATGCAGCGCGACCCTCCGCGCCGCTTGACGTTGAGCTCGCGCAAAGCGGCCGCTTCGATCGGAGCAGCTCCGTGCTGACACTGCCGACGTTGAACGTCAAGGTCCTGGAAGGCCGCCGCGCCGTGCTGGAGGGGTCGCTCGATCAGCCGTTGACGCTCGACTTGGCCCGGTCCGCCGGGGACGGTGCGTCCTCCTCCGCGCTGCAGGCGAAACCGGTCCGCTTCAAGCTCAATATCAATCAGCTCAGCGTCGAGCAGTTGCGTCCCCGCCTCGCGTTCCTGGGAAGCCGGGCGCTCGATGACGTCGCCAGCGGCGTGCTGGATGGCCGCCTGAAAATCGACATCCTGGGGCAGGGCGAAACCTTCGATGTCGCCGGGCAGCTGGATGCGTCGAACGTGCGCATGCGGGACGCGGTCGCCGCACCGCTGACGTTCCGCACGAGCCTCGAGGGAAGTGTGGCCGCGGCGACCCGCGTGGCGCTCAAGACCTTCGTCGTAAGAGTCATGGCGGGCCCCAAGGAGCTCTTCTTGTTGCAGGTCACCGGCTCGACCGATACATCTCGCGGCGCGATGAATGTGACGGCCCATGCGTTCTCCGTCGATGTCACCAACGCGCTCCGGCGGGTCGGCTGGTTGAGCGAGAGGGGGGCACGGATGAGCGGGGGCGGCGAGCTCTCCGCCAAGCTCCAGCTTGTGACCGCCGCAACCGATCAACCGCTGGCCGTCACGGGCGAGGCGAAGATCGGCAACCTGCGTACCGTGGTCGCGCGGGATAAGACACTGACCAATACGTTGACGGCGCAGGTCGATCTCGGGGTGAACGGCGAGCGTACGCTGGTCAGCCTGAGCAAGAACAGTGTGCGTGTGGAAGCCAACGGGAAGCCCGCGGGCTTGCTGACCTTGACCGGGCAATGGCCGCTCACTCGCGCCGGGAGGCCGCCAGGCGGCGGTGCCGCGTCCGTCTCCCCCGGCCAGGTCGTCCTGAAGGCCAGAGACCTGGACGGCGCGCCGCTGGTCGTGCTACTCGACCTGCTGCCGGGTCGCGCGCCGGGACTTCTGCCCGTCTCGATCGACGCGACGGTCTCCCACGATCCCGCGACCCAGGTGACGCGCATCAGCGGGCGGGAGATCGTTGGTCCCCTCTCTCTCCTGAATGAGGGAGTTGGATCGGCGCCGACCACCATTCATCTTGCGCACGACCTCACCGTCCGGGGTGAAGAAAACATTGAAGTCGCTGAGCTCGCGCTGACGTCGGAACGGCCCAGGGCGGTCGGGGATGACGTCAAGCTGACGGGAAACCTGCGTCTGGGCAAGCAGCCGCGTTTGGAGCTTCGGGGCAATCTCGCGCAGCTCGATGCGGCCTGGTACGCAGACCTGTTCTCCTCGTCGGACAACGGCAAAGGCGCGCGAGGTCGGAAGACTGCCGACACGAGGACCAAAGAGAAACAAAGGAGCAGCGAGACATTGCCGTTGGCGCTCCCTCTCGACCTTGACCTCGACACCTCGATCGGAACGGTCACCTACAGGACGATCGCAATCGGGAAAGGCCGGCTCAAGGGGAGGGGCACGGGAGAACGTGCGGACCTGACGCTGGAGCCGACCGGGCTGGCGGGTGGGTCGGTCCGGGGCGTGCTGGCTCTCGCAATGAAACAGGAAACGCCGCACATGTCGTGGTCGGCTGAGGGCAAGGACATCGAGCTCAACCCCATCTTGAAGGCGTTTCAGTCGGGGAACGGGCCTGAGATCAAGGGGCGGGCCGCGTTCACGACGTCCGGATCGGGTCGCGGCCAGGGCGCCGCGCTCAAGGAGAGCCTGTCGGGGACCGCCGTCATTGATGTGACCGATGGCGAGGTCGTCAAATCCAAGTTGCTCACGTACACCGCCCAGCAGACCAATGTGAAAGAATTTGAAGGCATGAAATTCAAAAACATCCACGCCGAGCTTGAGCTTGCGGATGGCTGGATCAAGATGACGCGCCTCACTGCCAGAGGACCGGGACTCGGGCTCAGGGGCAGAGGGAAGATCGGGTGGGAAGGCCAAGTGGAGGCGATCGTGACGCCGAGCGTGACCGGAGAGCTGGCCGACCATGCCAAAGCGCTCTGCCTGTCCCCCCTGCTGCGCACCGTCGACGACGTCACGGAATTCCCCTTCGCCGTCAACGTATCGGGCACGGTCTCAGAGCCCAAGTTTTCCATGACGGTGACGACCGGTGGCGCAGTGGCAAGAGGAGTCGGCGGGCTCCCGTCCAATATCTTCGAGACGTTGAAGAAGTGCGGCGGCGGAGGTGTCGACGTGATCAAGGGAGCTGGCAAACTCTTCGAAGGCCTGATGGGAGGAGAAAAGAAAAAGGAACAGAAGCCGCAGCCCGGTCAGTGAGCGTCCTGCCGTCCCACCCCGTATGGACCGTGCACCACAAGACAAATCTATGAGCACCTTTCGGCTCCGGAGCCTGGCGGCGCTGTCGACTGCGGTGCTGATGGGCTGCGAAGGAGCCGACCAATTTTTGGGCTC
>JBFISJ010000263.1:0-2664 GCA_041608595.1 Nitrospiraceae bacterium | reverse complement strand
CGACGATCACCAGCCGCTTGTTGTCGAGGTCCCGGAATACCGTCCCCGTGCAGCCGCCCTCTCCGTCGCTGAGCAGCTCGACGGCCGCCGAAAACTCCAGCAGCTTGATCTTCTGGTTGAGGACCTCGTCCTTGAGGACGCGCATGATTTCAAGGCCGGTGTAGTCCGAGCAGGTCAGGAGGCGCGGCTTCGAGCTCCCTCCGCCCTTCTTGACGTGGAGGCTGCCGTCGGCATCCCGGTCGAAGAGCACACCCAGCTCGAGCAGCCACTTGGCGATCGAGGGCCCTTCCTCAACCATCAACTTGAGGAGCTGATGGTCGTTCTTCATGTGCCCGCCTTTGAGCGTGTCCAGAAAATGCTGAATCGGCGAGTCGGCCTTCGTCACCGCGATTTGCATCCCGCCCTGGGCCATGACGGTGTTGGAGTCTCCCAGGCGAAGCTTGGTCGCCAGCATGACCTTGGCCCCGAGCGCATGCGCGTGGAGCGCCGCGGCGCAACCCGCGCCGCCGCCCCCGATGACGAGGACGTCCACCGACTCGGCTGGGGTCAGGTCCAGGTCGTCGGGAAGGACACTGTCCCCTTCCAGCAAGGCCGCCAGCTCACGAACCGTCAGGTCGCCGGCATTCGGGCCGAACTTGACCGGGCGGTAGGCGCTTTCGCGATGATCAGGGTGGTATTTCTTGATGAGCTGGTCGCGTTCCGCGGGCGAGTATTTCGGGAGGGTCTGGGTCCGACGGGCATCCCGGGTCTTGTGCACGATTTGCTGAAGCTGATGGATTTCCATGCTATTTGAGTTCCGCGCAGGCCTGCGTCAGCTCTTGCTCGTTCATGTTGAGTACGCGGTTCCATTCACCCTCATATTGTCCGGAGGAGATCTCCTCGATGCGGTGATGGAGCCCCTCCGGCTTCTCGGTGAAATGGACGCCGTGCGCGCGGCTGGCGTAGAGTGCCACGAGATTGGGGGCGATATCGGCGATACAAACCGGCGCGCAGAGCCCGCACATGACGCAATCCATGAACATCTCTGACACTTGTTTGAAGTCACCGAACACGGCCCGCCAGACGCCTTCGCGGACGTCGATGCCCTGCGGGCAGGCCTCAGTGCAGGCGTTGCAGTTCCGGCAGAGGGGGGCCTCCGGGTAAAGATTGAACAGGTCCTGTTTGGGATCCTGCAGCTCGGCCACCTGGTAGACCGCCTTTCGAGCCGGAAAGGGCGGGACCATGGAGAAGGACATGCCGTCCTCCACGGCCGTCTGGCAGGCCAGACAGGTTTTCACGCGCGGATCGTCCTTCGTCCGGTAATAGGTGGCGCAGGCGCCGCAGAACCCCGCCAGGCACCCGACGCCCCGAATGACCTCCTGGCCCGTGTACCACAGAGCCTTGATGACGGTAATACCCTCCGGGACCTGATAGGTCTTGCCCGCGATCTCCACGGTGACCATCTTCGGCCGGAGGACCTCTTCCTGATCAATGACGTTCTGGGTGTCCGCACGCTCTTGCGACATGGGCTGCTCCGCCAGGGACGTTGCAGTATAAAGCACTGAGGACTGAGTGGCTAGTCCCACCCAGTCCTCAGCGTTCGGCTTCCGCTCCTTGTGCCTCCGCCCTGCGGTCGCGCCGCCCTTCAGGCGATCGCGTCCACGATCGCATTCAGGGTCGGGCTCGGGCGCATGGCTTTGGAGGTCTTGTCGTCGCTGGGCCGATAGTAGCCACCCAACTCGACCGGCTTGCCTTGGGCGCCGATCAACTCGGCCGCGATCTTGGCCTCGTTCTCGGTCAGCTGCTTGGCCACCTTGGCGAATCGGGCTTGCAGGTCCTTGTCGTCGGTCTGCTCGGCCAGGGCCTGCGCCCAGTACATCGCCAGATAGAAGTGGCTCCCGCGATTATCGATCTCGCCCACCTTGCGGGCGGGCGACTTGTTGCTTTCGAGGAACTTGGCATTAGCGCGATCGAGCGTGTCCGCCAGAATCTTGGCCGTTTTGTTGTTGGCGACCTTGGCGAGGTGTTCCAGGGACGCGGCCAGCGCGAGGAACTCACCCAGCGAATCCCACCGCAGATACCCCTCTTCCTGGAACTGCTGGACGTGCTTCGGGGCCGAGCCGCCGGCGCCGGTCTCGAAGAGACCGCCGCCCTTCAGCAGGGGCACGATCGAGAGCATTTTCGCGCTCGTCCCGATCTCGAGAATCGGGAACAGGTCGGTCAGGTAATCTCGCAAGACGTTCCCTGTGACGGAGATCGTGTCCTTTCCCTCCTTCATCCGCTCCAGCGAGAACCGCATCGCCTCAGCCGGAGACATGATTCGGATGTCGAGCCCTTTCGTATCGTGATTCGGCAGATAGCGGTTGACCTTCTTGATCAGCTCCGCGTCGTGCTCCCGATCCTTGTTCAACCAGAAGATCGCGGGCGCTCCGGTGGCCTTGGCGCGAGTGACGGCGAGCTTGACCCAGTCCTGGATCGGGGCATCCTTCACCTGGCACATCCGCCAGATATCGCCCTCCTCCACCTTATGCTCCAGGAGGGTCTTACCCGACGCGTCCACCACGCGCATCGTGCCGTCCGCCGGGGCCTTGAACGTCTTGTCGTGCGACCCGTACTCCTCCGCAGCCTGCGCCATCAGCCCGACGTTGGGCACGCTGCCCATGGTCTTCGGATCGAAGGCGCCGT
>JBFISJ010000262.1:0-2712 GCA_041608595.1 Nitrospiraceae bacterium | reverse complement strand
GCATCGCGCAGGGCCCGCGCTACGAGCTTGACGCCCCGATCGTGTCCGTCCAGGCCGGCTTTTCCGATCAACACACGGATGGGCTTGCCCGCGGTCGACTTCTTGACGCGAGATTTCGTTTTTGTGAGCGGGGTCATACTTTGGCTTCTACGTCAAAAATTCTGCGTCCCAGGTCCAAGATTCCAGGTCCCACCCAAAACGCTTCGCCATGCGGTTCTTTCTCCGTCATGCCTGCGGAAGCAGCCATCCACTGTCCCCGAAAGGGTGGATTCCCGCTTGCGCGGGAATGACGGAGAAGAAGAACACGATCATGCCGCCTGGAGTAAGTATTTGCCTTCGCCGTCCTTGCGGACGCGGCCCATCTGGATCTTGGGGTCGTGCTCGAACAGGAGGAGCCATTGCTGCGCGAAGGCCTTGTCCAAAATCCGCCGCTTCGCCTCGAGGGTCTGCAGCGGAAACAGGTCGTAGCCCATGATGTAAGGGAGGGGAAGGTGCGAGACCGTCGGGATCAGATCGCCGAGGTAGAAGGCGATCTGTCCTTCGGACTCGATCCGCACGCCCTGGTGGTGACGCGTATGGCCGTCGGTCACGACGACCGAGATGCCGGGGAGGATCTCGGTCTCCCCGTCCAGGAGCTCCCAGCGATCATGATCGGCGACCGGCAGGATGTTCTCCTGCCGATAGCTGGCCTTCGTCCGCTCGCTCGGATGGACCCCTTCTTCAAATTCGCCGGCCTGCACGAAAAATTTGGCTCGCGAAAAGGCCGGCGTGAGCTTTCCGTTCTCGCCCTTCATAGTATTGCCGCCGGCGTGGTCGAAATGCAGGTGCGTGTTGATCACCATGTCGATGTCCGTCGGCTCGAGCCCCACCGCTTTTAGTGACTCCTGGAGGGTGGGCCTGCGCTCCACCGCGAACATCCGGCGGAACTTCTCGTCCTGCTTCTCGCCCAGCCCCGTGTCCACCAGGATGTTCTTGCCGTGGGCGCGGATCAGGAGGCAGTTCAAGGCGAGCTCGATGCGGTTCTGCTCGTCCGCCGGGCAGCATCGCTCCCAGAGCACCTTCGGCACGACGCCGAACATGGCGCCGCCATCCAGGCGGAATCGCCCATCCACCACCGGATATATCTCAAACTGACCAAATTTCATACCAACTCCTCGGTCAGTGGTGCACGGTCAGCGCTGATTGCTTTCGTTGCCTATCTCTCCCCCTGACCCCGTGCCCAGACTGCCTCTTACAACACCACCGGCTCCTTGTACGTGCCGAATACCTCTTTCAATGCCGCACAAATCTCGCCCAGCGTCGCTTGCGCCTTCACGGCGTCGATCAGGGACGGCATCAGGTTCTCGCTCGTCGACGCAGCCTCCTGCAGAGCCTGCAGGCTGCCCGCCATACGGAACGAATCGCGCTGTGCCCGGAGTGCTGCCAGGCGCTCGGCCTGCGCCCGCTCCACCTCGGGCCCAACCCTGAGGATCGGGATCTGCCGCGAGTCCGGCTCGACGTACTCGTTGACACCGACGATCACTCGTTCCCGCTTCTCCACTTCCCGCTGGTAGCGGAGCGACGCGTCCAGGATCTCCCGTTGCGGATAGCCGCGCTCGATGGCCTTGACCATGCCGCCCATCTGGTCGAGCTTGTGGAAGTAGGCTTGCGCCGCCTCCTCCAGGCGATTCGTCAAGGACTCCATATAATAGGAGCCTCCGAGCGGATCCACCGTGTTGGTGACCTCGCTCTCGTGCGCGATGATCTGCTGCGTGCGCAGCGCGAGGGTCACGGCCTCCTCAGTGGGGAGCGCGAGGGTCTCGTCCATCGAATTCGTGTGCAGCGATTGCGCGCCACCCAGGACCGCGGCCAGTGCCTGCAGGGTCGTGCGCACGACGTTGTTCATCGGCTGTTGCGCCGTCAGCGAGCAGCCCGCCGTCTGCGCGTGACAGCGCATGTGCAGCGACCGCGGATCCTTTGGATCGAACCGGCGCTTCATCTCGCGGGCCCACAAGCGCCGCGCCGCCCGGAACTTGGCGATCTCCTCGAAGAAGTCATTGTGCACGTTGAAGAAGAACGACAATTGCGGCGCGAAGGAGTCGACTGGGAGGCCCGCCTTGACGGCCGCCTCCACGTAGGTGAGCCCGTCGTAGAGCGTAAAGGCGAGCTCCTGCAGGGCGTCGGAGCCGGCCTCGCGGATGTGGTAGCCGCTGATGCTGACCGGATGCCATTTCGGGACCGACTTGGCGCAGTACGAGAACGTGTCGACGATCAGCCGGATGTGCGGCTCCGGCGGAAAGAGCCACTCCTTTTGCGCGATGTATTCCTTCAGAATGTCGTTCTGGATCGTGCCGCCGAGCCGCTCGATCGGCAGCCCCCGGCGCTCCGCGACAGCCAGGTACATGGCGAAGATCACGGCCGCCGGGCCGTTGATCGTCATGGAGGTCGTCACCTGGTCGAGCGGGATTCCGTCGAAGAGCCGGTCCATGTCCTCGATCGACGCCACGGCGACGCCGCAATGACCGACCTCGCCCCGCGCCTGCGGGTCGTCGGAGTCGAGTCCCATAAGGGTGGGCATGTCGAACGCCACGCTGAGCCCGGTCTGCCCGCGCTCGAGCAGGTACTTGAACCGCCGGTTCGTGTCCTCCGCCGACCCGAAGCCCGCAAACTGCCGCATGGTCCAGACCCGGCCGCGGTACATCGTGGGGTAGACGCCACGGGTGAACGGAAACT
>JBFISJ010000261.1:0-2732 GCA_041608595.1 Nitrospiraceae bacterium | reverse complement strand
GCCCCACTCCCTTCGCGAAGGTGATCTCCCTCGTCCGCCTGGCGAACGCTTCTATCTCAGCAGAAGGCATCTGCCATTGCTCGGCGCAGCGCAACACGTCGTGCCGGTGGTCGACCAGCCACATCGACCCCGTGACCCATCCTAACCCCTCGCCGATCGCCCGGAGCAGGTGCGGGAGCGCATCCTTGGGCGACTGCGCCTCGGCCAGCACGTCCGTCACCGCATGGTGTGCCGCCAACCGGCGCTCCACTTTCTTCCGGTCGGTGATGTCGATCCCGAAGGCGATCGCGCCCGACCCCATGACCGTGTCCGGGGTGACCGAGTTCAAGAACCACCACTGGCTGCCGTGGTGAGACCCGTGGCTCTCGTAAAAGATCGTCTCCCCGGGCTCCAGCTGCTGAATCTTCGCCTTAATTTCCGCAGGCGGCTCTAGGGCCGTGCGCCCCGCGGTCTCGACGTGCTTGAGCCCGATTCGCTGCAGTCCCTTCCCCACAGATTGCGTGACGTAGCCGCTCTCGTCCATGCGGAAAACCACCGCCGGCATGTTGGTCAGGATGCCGGTCAGGATTTGGCTCTTGCCTTGAACCGACTCGTCCGATTCCTTGATTTTTTGAGCCAGCAGCGCAACGACCCAGATGGCGAACAAGGCCAACCCGCGATTGATTTCCGCGATCCACAAGGCGGCGCCCTTGGGGGAGAGGAACAGGCCGATAATGGTCAGAACACTGCACACGCCCGCCACCAGAAGCGTATCGCGTTTATTCGGGGACCACACGGAGATGAGGACCGCCAGCACGTACGGGACGGCTTCCGCGACGCCGACCGGCATCGCCAGGTCGAGCCCGAAGACGACGGCCGCGACGAGCCCGCAGAGGGCGAGCACACGTCCCCTGTTCGCGGGGCTCAGTTCGCTGGGACTCGGAAGGGACAGAGGATTCTTCATCGTTTTCCTTGAAACAATCCCACTGACGCGCTGAGTGGGAAAACCACGGAGACAGGACCGGGCGCCTGGACGGTAGAACGACTAGCATAGTGTACTTCGTCCCTGGCTTCAAGCCTAACGGCATCCCGCTGCCTGCCACGGCCACACCAAGGCCGGATCATTAGGGGGCACGCTGAGGCGACCGTGCCGGAGGAGCAGTCAGGCCTGGGGCGCTCGACTTAACAAAACTGTAACAGAGGCGTGATTGGCCCGTAACCCTCGTGGTTTAAGAAACAATGAAGAGATTCTGCGGTAAACCTTGTTCGATGAGGTGCATGTGGCCCCCAAATCGCTGTTGACTCCGACCCTGAACATGCTGGTTCTGATGGCGCTGCTCTCCGGCTGCGCCACGCCGACGCAGACGCCGACGCTGGGTGACCCGATAGAACTCAGTCGCGAGGCATTCAACGCCGGCGACCTGAATGCAGCTGATGAGATCCTCTCCCTCGCGATCGAATGGACGCCCGAGCGGGCGGACCTGTGGAACGCGCGCGGCTTCGTTCGGATGTACCGCAAAGAGCCACATGAGGCCGGCATGGATTTCACCCAGGCAATCGGGCTCGATCCCGACAACGAGCGTTATCGGAGCAACCTCGCCGTGCTGCTGCTCGAGACCGGAAACTCGGCGGAAGCCCTAGTTGTGCTCGACCGACTCATAGAGATGGCGGGTCCTTCCTCCCGGACGCTGAATCACCGGGGATTGGCAAAGAGTCGCCTCGGCCAGTACCAGGAGGCCGTGGCTGACTTTACGGGAGCCCTGGAGTTCGACAGAGGGAATGCCCAGGCCTACGCGAACCGCGGGGTTGCCTTCGCCAAGCTGGGCGCACGAGCCCAAGCCAAGGCGGATTTCGAGCAGGCACTCGCGATAGACACGGAGCTGCGGCAGGCCTATGAGAGTCGAGGCCTCATCGAGTTGGTTGAAGGGGAGTTCCAGGAGGCCATTGCGGACTTTTCGAGATCGATCGAGCTGGGGACAAGGGACGGGTTGGTGTTCTACAACAGAGCGGTGGCCTTTTCGATCACGGGTGAGAAGAGGTCAGCAGAAGAGGACTACCAAGTGGCTTGCCGCCTGGGCGTCCCACAAGGATGCCTGGGCCTCACCGACATGACTGCCTTCGTATCAGATTCTCTTTAGTCTAGAACTGATCGCTACATTCTCGAACGGCCAACATCTCTCACCCCTGAGGGCATCGTGGTCCGAGACATGAACCTCCTCCTTGCCCAGCCATCACAGTTGCTTGTGCAGTAATCTGGTTGCATCCTACAAGGCACTCCCTGTAATGTGCCACCGGACTTTTTCCGTCCGTAGTTTCTTGATCCAATGCGCGGAACGCTTGGTGTGAGTGTAGGCCCCAGGGGGCCAGCTTGCCGCCTTTTCGCACAGCACAAAGGAGGTACCTCATGCGGCAATTAACCTTTCTCCTGATCGGGTTATTTCTAGGGGTTTCTTTCATGTTGACACTTAATCACTTCCAACCAGACGAACCATCCCTACCATCGATAAGCCAGGTTGAGGCAGCGTCCTCACAGCCAGAGGAGGCGAGTCTCACTGCTCAGGATCTTTTCGAGATGGCCAGGATCTACGACGAGCAGGCGGATGGGCTCCAATCAGAGGCAGCGAGCCTGGAACGGAAAGCTCTCGGCATGACCTCGAAGTCGCATCGCGATCCGAAAGGGTTCCGCCGTGCTGGCCTCATGAACATCGCCCGGCTCAGGTGGAAGGCGGCCAGCGAGCACCGGGAGCTGGCGG
>JBFISJ010000260.1:0-2743 GCA_041608595.1 Nitrospiraceae bacterium | reverse complement strand
GCGCAGCAAGTAAAGGGGGTCTTCAATTTTTTAAGGGGTGGAGCGGTGAGTCGTGATGGCCCGTACGAGTCTCCCTGCGTACCAAAAGTGAGGGCTATACCCTTGATCAATGTACCGACCTCTACGTGCTGGACCGACAGAACCCGCAAGCAGTGAAGCGATGTGACCCACCGGGCAGTTGTCCGTCGGGGTGGGGGCTCAAGCCCTGACCCGGCGTGCCTTGAGACGTGAGCCGAGAAAGAGCCCGAGAAACCAGGGCACAGCCAGCCCCACGGTGACCTGAGCGACCCAGATGAGGTTGAACTCGTGAAGGATCTCCATACCTGTGAAGCCCGAAAAGGATGCGACGATGAACAGGACGACGACCGGTACCGGTAAGAATGAGACCAGGTACTCCATTCGGCTCCACGGGATGGCATAGGCCCAGACCGTGCTGCCGGTCAGCACTAGCATGACGACAACCCCGAGTGTGGCGAAGGCACCACCGATCGGGATCGCGGCTTCGAGACGTCCAGCGATGGCGACGCACAGTGCCAGATAAATCACGAGGGGAATACTCTTAAGAAGACCGCGAACGGCTGGATGCATGGGTAAATATGAAAAAGGTACCGAGCTGGCCCGAGCGTGTCCAAGGGCTGGTTCGGTACCTATTCAGCCTCCGTCGCCGTAACTCAGCAAGGTTGACTCGTCCTCGACTAGTCGCCGATTTCGTGAGAGTGCGGTGAACGCGGTCCTTTGCAGCATCTTGCCAGGCGTCAATCCCTTACCTGGCGTTCCCTTCTTTGGCCTGTTGCCACGGCCAACGGCCTTCCACTTCGAGATGAAGCGTCACGCTCAGAAACGAGCGAATGAGTATGATCAGCCCCAGTATGGCTACATTGATCAGCGTATCTGCGACCACGACCGTTCTGATGATGTCACCCGCGATGAGAAACTCCAAGCCCAGAATAATTGAGCGACCCAACTGGCGGCGGAAGGTGCGGAAGGCCATTCCTTCTGGCTGCTTCCAAAAGCTCGACAAAAAACCGAAGACAGACACGACGCCGCCGACCATAATCACGAGGACGCCGACCCCTTCGATCGCATAGCCGATGTTCGAGATGAGCTCTTTGAAATCCATGGCGTGTTCTCCGGTCATGCCTGACCACAGCTCAATTGCCAGCCTCTGAAGAAAAACGCCGCAGAAGGCTGGAGGAAAGGTCGGGACTCGTTCTTAGGCGCGGAATTGTGAGCGTCTTGCTTGTAAGGGGGATTCCAACTGGATCTTAAGATGCCTGCTTGACGGCCGATTCTCTGCCAGACGCCTCGGCGGGTCGGCCGGTTTTCCGTGAACGCAGGATGTGCTCGAGCGTCAGGAGGGCCTCTCGACCGGAATTGCTCTCGATCCCGCGGATGAGGTTCGAATCGGCGTAGGCCTTCTGACTGGCCGGCTCCTGCGATTGCGAAAGCGAGCCGGACCATGGCCTTGGGTCGCGGCTTCCGTGCTTTTTGTGCCAGGCCGAGAGGCAGGCCTTGGCGATGAGCTTGTTGAGCGGAGCCGGGTTGTAAAGAAGCTTTCGGATGCTGTTCGGGGTCAGCATCAGCGGATTGTAGCCGGCGGACAGATAGCCTTCCTCCAGCAGCCGGTGCTCCAGGTCGGTATTCGGTTGGATACCGAGGAAGAACATGAGCGGGAAGACCCGTTCCTCTCCAAGAATCGCCGCCACCTTCTTGTAGGACTCGATGCTTTCGAGGAGCGTTTCCCCCGTCTCCTTGGGCGAGTTCAGCGAATAGTTGAGGATCACCTTTCCGCGAAACCCCGCCTCCGCCAGGTAGCGACAGCCGTCGTACAGGCGCTCCAGCTTGAAGCCCATATGCAGGTTGTTCAGGACCTCCTGTGAACCGGAAGTGATGGCGACCTCGAGATCGCCGACGCCCGATCGCACCATGAGCTTGGCGAGGTCCGCGGTGATGAGGCTCGTCCGGATGTAGCCGGACCATTCAATGGCAAGCTGCTCGTGGATGATGCGTTCGAGGATCTCCGTGCACTGAGGATACGCCTCCCGGCCGGTAATGAATTGCGCGTCGGTGAACCAGAATCGGCGTGCGCCCCACTGGTGGTAATGCTGGGCGAGGTCTCGAACCACGGCCTCGGGTGACCGGTATCGGACTCGCTTTCCCTCTATGTAGGGATACAGGCAAAACGCGCAATCGTAGGGGCACCCCCGCTTCGTCTGGACGCCGATCGACTCTCCGATGTAGTCCCTGTGTTGGGGAAAGATGGAGGTGATATAGGGAAGATCGACCGGATGGGGATCAAGGAGTACCGAGCCGTTCTGCTGTCCCTTTTTGGTGCGACCTCCCTCGCGGAGGATGTACCGTTCGCCCTCGAGCGGTTTTCCCTCGATGACTTTCAGGATGGCGTCCTCTCCCTCACCCAGGATGCCGATCGTCCCCTCGGGCAGCTTCTCGATGAGCTGCTCCGCGAAGGCCGTGAAGGCCCCGCCGCCGATCATGATCCGCGCCTGCGGCTGCTCCTTGCGGATGAGCCACGGATAGGACAAGGTGGTCCGAATGTCCCGATAGTACTGATAGAGGTGCTTCAGCCCCTGTACGGATGCCGCCACGCGTTTTAGAGGATTGCTGGCAAAATAAAAGTTGAAGGCGTGCTCGAGCGAGGCGTCGCCCTCGTGGGGCGAGAAGATCTGGATATCGCGCCACGAAAAGCAGACCAGATCCGGGCGGCTGGCGGAGGCGGCGTCTC
>JBFISJ010000259.1:0-2767 GCA_041608595.1 Nitrospiraceae bacterium | reverse complement strand
CAGCGTCGACCTCATCATCTCCAACTGCGTGATCAATCTGGCTCCGGACAAGCACCGTGTCTTCAGGGAGATGTTCCGCGTTCTGAAGCCCGGCGGTCGCTTCACGATCTCCGATATCGTCTCCGACCAGCCCATGCCCAAGTACCTGCTGCACGACACGTTGAAGTGGGGCGATTGCCTCTCGGGCGCCCTGCCCCTCCACGAGTACATCGATGGTCTCACGCAAGCGGGCCTTCATGGGGTGCACCAGACGGCCTTCATCCCCTGGCGGGTCATCGACGGCATCCATTTTCTCTCGCTCACGCTCACCGGGTACAAGCTCGGCCCCGCGCCCGAGCCCAACGGTGTCCGCTTCGCCACGTTGCGGGGCCCGTTCAGCCGCGTCGTGGACGAGCTGGGTCACGCTTACGAGCGCGGCGTTCCACAGACGGTCGACGCCCGGACCGCGCAGCTCCTCAAGACGCCTCCCTTTGCACCTCTCTTTCTCTTGTCCAACGAGAAGACGCCGTGGCTGCCGTCAGACCCGAGGCTGACGGCGATCCTGCCCGAGCAAGCCCCCTGCATGTGGAAAGGGCACTTTGCCATGCTCTCTGGGCCCTTCAGGGAAGCCTGCGACGACGACCAACACCTCTACCATCGCGGCGTTCCGTTGGAAATCTGCTCGAGGACGCTGACGGTGCTGATGAGTGACGCCTATCGCGGACACTTTGCCATCATCAATCGCGCGAGGGAGCCCGTCGCCGGCGACCAGGTCTCGTGCGATCCCGGGGGCGACTGTTGCTGAGACGCATCACACGAGTGGCCGTCAACTCGCAGACCTGCGCGGGTGTCATGCGAACGCTGGGGGACGAGACCCGGCTGCGCATCCTGATGTCGCTCCTGGGCAGTCGGAAATGCGTGACCGACCTGGTCCGGGAAATCCGCCGAGGACAACCGCACATTTCTCATCACCTCCGCATCCTTCGTGACGCCGGGCTCGTGGAGGGCGTCCGCGAGGGCAGGCGGGTGTGTTATCGAGTGGTGCCGGCGGTCCAGCGGGCCCTGGGACGTCGTGAGCGGTACGGCCTGGATTTCGGTTGTTGCCGCCTGACGTTTCCGCAGGCGGCGGAGGCCGCCTCGCCGAGGTAAGTGCTCCTCCCATGCGCACCCAACCCTTCCTCGAGACCCCATGGCACTGAGCTTGATCAAACGCCGGAGTCCGCTCGCCTCATCCCAAGAACAGCTGCGCGTTCTGAACACGACGCGCGCGTGTCCGGGCTTCGAGACCAGGCTCGCCCAGATCGGCCTCTCGCCCCTGCACGCCACGGGCATCACGATCTTCCAGATCAACGTCGGCAAGCTCTGCAATCAAACCTGCCGGCATTGCCACGTCGACGCCGGACCCGATCGGACTGAGGTCATGTCGCGGGATACCGCCGAACTGTGCCTCCGCGCGCTGGCTCGCACCGACATCCCGACGCTCGATATCACCGGCGGCGCTCCCGAGCTGAACCCGAGTTTCCGATGGCTCGTCGAACAGGCGCGTGCATTGGACCGTCACGTCATCGATCGGTGCAACCTCTCCGTCCTGCTCCTGCCTTCCCAGCAGGACCTGGGGCAATTTCTCGCGGATCATCGGGTCGAGGTCATCGCCTCCCTGCCCTACTTCAAGGCGTCACAGACGGATGCTCAGCGAGGGGATGGGGTTTTCGACAAGTCGATCGAGGCCCTCCGGCTCCTCAATGCGCTGGGGTACGGACGGGACGATACGGGGCTTGCGCTGAATCTCGTGTACAACCCGGTCGGCGCCTTCCTGCCGCCCCAACAAGAAGCCATCGAGCGGCAGTTCAAACGCGAGTTGGCTGCGCGTTTTGGTGTCCACTTCAATCACCTCTATACGATCACCAACATGCCGATCAGCCGCTTCCTCGAATTCCTCACCGAGACCGGGAACTACGAAGGCTACATGGAACGACTGGCGAATGCCTTTAACCCTGCGGCCGCAGCCGGCGTGATGTGCCGTCATACGCTGTCGGTCGGGTGGGACGGACAGCTCTACGACTGCGATTTCAACCAAATGCTTGACCTCCCCGTTGATCACGGTGCTCCCGGCCATATTCGAGACTTCGACCCGTCCTTGCTCCACCGCCGGCGCATCGTGACCGGCAACCATTGCTACGGCTGCACGGCGGGCTCGGGCTCGTCCTGCGGAGGGTCGGTCACTTAAGAGAAAAAAACATTCCAGGTCCCAGATTTCAGGCAAAGGATCTTTTCCTGGACGTGGAACCTGGCACGACTGATCGATGGCTGAACTGTATCTGATCACGATCCTTTTCGTGCTGACGCTGGCCTTTGCCAACGGCAGCAATGATGTGTCGAAGGCCGTGGCCACCTTAGTCGGCAGCGGCGTCACGAGCTATCGGCAGGCGATCTTCTGGGGGGCTGGCTGGACGGTCGCCGGCGCGGTCGCTGCCGGGTTCCTGGCCACCGCCATGGTAAAGACCTTCGCCCGCGGATTGGTGACCGCTGAAGGCACCCTGCCCCCCGAGTTGGCGCTGAGCGTGCTCGCCGGCGCGGCGGCCTGGGTGCTCTTCGCGTCGAGGGCCGGCTTGCCGGTGTCCACGACGCATGCGCTCACGGGCGCGATCGTCGGCGGAGGGTTGGTGGCCCTGGGAAGCCAGGGTTTGCTCTGGAGCGGGATCACCGCGAAGATCGCGCTCCCGCTCCTGCTCAGCCCCCTGCTCGCCTTCGCGCTAGCCGCCCTGATTCACCCGCTCATCCGAGTCGT
>JBFISJ010000258.1:0-2772 GCA_041608595.1 Nitrospiraceae bacterium | reverse complement strand
CAGGGGGTGAGGGCGGCATGAACAGCTGCATCTATGAGGGCCAGGTTCGGCATCGACGATTCAGCCCGGCGCCCGTTTCGTTTCAGTACTCTCTCTACATGATGTATCTGGACCTCGAGGAGCTGCCGCATCTCTTCGATCGATACTGGCTGTGGTCCGTCGACCATCCGAACGTCGCCTGGTTCAATCGCCGCGACCATGCTGGCCAGTCTGCCGCTCCCCTGGATCAAGCCATCCGCGATCTGGTTCACAGCCAGACGGGGCGGACCCCGGAGGGGCCGATCCGATTGCTCACGCATCTGCGTTACTACGGGTACGGCTTCAACCCCGTAAGCTTTTATTTCTGCCTGGACCCCGACGGCGCACGCGTCGAAACGATCGTGGCCGAGGTGAACAACACCCCCTGGGGAGAGCAACATTGTTACGTGCTGGGCCCCGAGACAAACGAGGGACACGGCGAACGAAGACGCCATCGTTTCCGAAAGACCTTCCATGTTTCGCCCTTCATGGACATGGACGTGGGGTATGACTGGCGGTTCTCCAAACCCGGCTCGACCCTCTCCATCCACATGGACAACCTGAAAGGGGATCGCAAGTTCTTCGACGCCACCATGCGGCTGAAGCGCCAGGCAATTTCCTCGCGTGCGCTCGCCGGCGTCTTGCTGCGCTATCCCTTCATAACCGGCAAGGTCATCGGGGCCATCTACTTTCAAGCGCTGCGGCTCTGGCTCCACCACATCCCATTTTATCCTCATCCGAAAAAGGAGGCGCCGCGAGCGACGGCGAGCAAGTCATGCTCTTGATACCCGGAACGGATCTCTCGGATCGTGCGGATACAAGGAAGGTCAACATCCCGGCTCCAGTCCAGCCTTGGCGACCGACTGTGCTTCAGCGGCTGGCAAAGAAGGCGATGCTGCGCACGCTCAGCCGGTTGGTCGGGGGATCCATCACGCTGCGGGATGGAGCGGGAGAGGTTCGCCTCGGGTCCGCGACGGGATCAGACCCGCTCCAGGCGACGATTGACATTCGTGAGCCCTGCTTTTACACCGACCTGGCGTTTGAGGGCAGCATCGGAGCCGGGCGCGGCTATAGTGAGGGACTGTGGACCTGCGACGATTTGACCAGCGTCGTCCGTATCCTCGTGCGTAATCGCGCCGTGCTGGACCAATGCGAGCAGGGCCTCGCCCGCCTGTCCGGGTCGGTCCGCAAGCTGCTCCATGGGTTGCGGCGCAACACCAAATCCGGCAGCCGGGACAACATCGCGGCCCATTACGATCTCAGCAATGAGTTTTTCGGCATGTTCCTCGACGATACGATGACCTACTCCTGCGGGTTCTTCGAAGGGCCCGACCGCAGCCTGCGCGACGCCTCACGTGCTAAGAACGAGCGGATTTGCCGTAAGCTGTCGCTCTCCGCCGACGACCACATCCTGGAGATCGGCACCGGGTGGGGTGGCTTTGCACTCCACGCCGCCGGGCGATACGGCTGCCGCGTGACGACGACGACGGTCTCCCGGCAGCAATTCGACTTCGCCCGTCGGCGTGTCCAGGAAGCCGGGCTGGCCGACCGCGTAACGATCCTGCTCGAAGATTATCGCGACCTCGCCGGGAAGTACGACAAAGTGGTCTCCATCGAGATGATCGAGGCGGTCGGGCATCAATACTATGAGACCTATTTCCGCAAGTGCAGTGAGTTGCTGAAGCCCGACGGCATGATGCTCCTCCAGGCCATCGTGATCGAGGACCACCGGTACGAGCAGGCCAAACGTTCGGTTGACTTCATCAAGCACTTCGTCTTCCCCGGCAGCTGCATTCCTTCGATCGGCGCCCTCTGCTCAGCGGTGGCCCGGTCGACAAATCTGCGGTTGAACGACCTCGAGGATATCGGCGTCCATTACGTCTCGACGCTGCGCGCCTGGCGGCAACGACTGCGGGCCAATGCGGAACGGATCCGGGCGCTCGGATTCCCGGAGTCGTTCCTCAGAATGTGGGAGTTCTATTTATGCTATTGCGAGGGCGGATTTGCGGAGCGTTCCATCAGCGACGTCCATATGCAATTCGTGAAGCCACAGTGCCAGCTCCGGACCGTCACGCGATGAACGGCGGGCAGCGCCGCGCCTAGCAAGCACGACGAGGCCGTTATGACAACGCAGGGATACCGCATAAAAGAGATGGCCGAGCTCACGGGGCTCAGCGATCACGTGATTCGCATATGGGAACGGCGCTACGAATTGCTTCGGCCAAGGCGCACCGACAACGGTTATCGCCTCTACACGGAGGACGATCTGCAGCTCCTCCTCTACCTCAAGTCGCAGATCGACGGGGGTCGCTCCATCGGCGAGCTGGCCCGCGATGGTCTTGAGAAATTACGGGAGCGCATGACGCATACACCGGTGACGCTTCCCGAGGTGCCGGAAGGGCTTCGCCAGCAGGCACTGGCGATCATCCACAGCGCCCGGTGCTCTGACCAGCGCACAACGGCGGAGCGGATCCACCGAACTGTCACGCTGCTCGGCATCGAACGTACGGTGATACAGGTCCTTT
This sequence comes from Nitrospiraceae bacterium, assembly GCA_041608595.1. Lineage (GTDB taxonomy): Bacteria > Nitrospirota > Nitrospiria > Nitrospirales > Nitrospiraceae > JBFGRM01. The sequence continues at coordinate 229 of JBFISJ010000258.1, read as the reverse complement.
TTCCAGTCCTCCGGGTGGTCGGGGAGCTCTGGCACCGGGGCGAGATCGGCAATCAGGGCGAGCAAGCCATCACGAGGACGGTCCGCCAAGAGCTCGTCCAGGCCCTCACGTCGCAGCGGGGCACCGGACCGCTCGCCGTCGTGGCCTGCACGCCGAAAGAATTTCACGAGATTGGGGCCATGACGGCCGCGCTGCTTCTCCAGCAGATCGGCTGGCAGGTCATCTACCT
>JBFISJ010000257.1:0-2807 GCA_041608595.1 Nitrospiraceae bacterium | reverse complement strand
GGGACAAGGTGCTGAACCACCGGGTCAAGGAACGGTATTTCGTCTGCAACGCCGGCGAGCACGAGCCGGGGACCTTCAAGGATCGGTACCTGCTCAAGCACTATCCCCATCAGTTACTCGAAGGCTGCCTGATCGCGGCGCATACGGTGAACGCCAAGTCGTCCTTCATCTATATCAACCACGAATACGCGGAGGAGCGCGCCAACTTCGTGAAGGCGATCGAGGAGGCGCGGGCGAAGGGCCTCCTGGGCAAGAACGTCCTGGGGACGGGCCTCGAGATCGACATCGAGGTGTTCGACGGCATGGGTAGCTACGTGGCCGGCGAGGAGACGGCGATGCTCGAGTCGATGCAGGGGCGGCCGGCCATGCCGAAACAAAAGCCGCCCTTCTACCCGACCGACTTCGGGCTTTACGGCAAGCCCACGCTCGTCAACAATGTGGAGACGCTGTGCAACGTACCGCCGATCATCAAGAAGGGGGCGGCCTGGTTCACGGAGGTGGGGACCGACAAATGCCCGGGCACCATGCTGTTCTCCCTCAGCGGGGCGGTCAACCGGCCCGGGGTCTACGAGATGCCGCTGGGCACGCCGCTGCGGGTGTTGATCGAGGAGTTCGGCGGCGGGGTCCCGGACGGGCACAAGGTCAAGGCAGTGTTCCCGGGCGGCCCGTCGTTTTCCATGGTGACCGCCGATCAGCTCGATTTGCCCATGGACTTCGACTCGCTCAAGAAGGCGGGCACGGGGCTCGGCTCGGCGGGGGTGATCGTCGTGGACGACGCCACCTGCATGGTCGCGGCGACGTTGAAATATTCGGACTTTTTCAAGGCTGAGAGCTGCGGGCAGTGCCCATCGTGCCGGATGGGGACGAGCAATCTTGCCGAGTTGATGACGAAGATCGAGCAGGGCGAGGGTGCGCAGAAGGATCTGGACGCCTTGCTGCAGCTTTGCGGGTTCGTGAAAGGGACGGGGTACTGCACGCTGGTCACCGGCGCCGCGGTGCTCGTGCAGAGCAGCTTGAAGCTGTTCCGCCACGAGTACGACGAGCACATCGCCCTGAAGCGCTGCCCCTTCGCACCCGTCCCGGCTGGAGCCAAAAGCTGAGGAGAGTGGATGGGCCGACACAGTCGGCGGTTGGCTCATCCCTGTGAGGAATCAGGATGCCGCGCGTGACGTTCCTTCATCCAGAGGGCAAGAGCGGCGAGGTGGAACGCAACCTGTCGTTGCTCGAGGCCTCGGAGGTGCTGGGGTTTCCGCTGAACCACGACTGCGGGGGGAACGCCTCCTGCACCACCTGTCGAGTCGAGGTGCAGGAAGGGCGCGACAACCTCTCGGAGATCGACTTCGAGGAGCAGGATCTGCTCGACCGGGAGGCGCTGACCGAGCCCTGGCATCGGTTGGGCTGCCAGGCACGTGTGCTGGGTGACGTCGTCGTGCGGGTGCCTGAGCAGAAGTGGGAATCCCCGACCTCGGCAGGCCAGGCCTGCGACCGGGACTCGCCCGGATGAGGGGGGTGGGAAGCGAAAATCCAGGGTGTCACGGCGAGTGAAATGCGATATAATAATGGTTCAACATAAAGGGGGAGGCCAATGGTTACCATTACTGACCTGGCTGAGAAGAAGATCAAGGAGCTGATGACCGAAGAGCAGGAGGTCGAAGGACTCCGCATCTACGTGCGGGGCGGCGGCTGCAGCGGCTATCAGTACGGCATGGCCTTCGAGAGCAAGATCTCCGATGAAGATACGATCATCGAGAAGAGCGGCGTGAAAGTGATCGTGGATCCGCAGAGCGCCCCGCTGCTCAACGGGGCCGAGGTCGACTACGTCGAGAGCGTGCAGGGGTCGGGCTTTGCGATCAAGAACCCGCAGGCCAAGACGACCTGCGGCTGCGGCAGCTCCTTCAACGTCTGAGACCAGCATCGGCGGGCGCCGTGCCCGCCGGTGAGCGATAATCGACCAGGCCGGGCCGGAGTCGACGCGCGAGGGACGTCCTCCGGCCCGTGGTTTGTCGAAGGCCGTCAGGTGTCGGAATCGCGACTATGAGCCCAGTCACCATCACCCGCCGGTACCGCTTCGTCGCGCAGCACTGCCTCCATTCCGACCGGCTCACGCCGGAGGACAACCGGCGGGTTTTCGGGAAGTGCAACAACCCGAACGGACACGGCCACAATTACGTCCTCTACGTGGCCGTCTCCGGGGCGGTCGATTCGCGGACCGGCCTCGCGTTGGACCTGGTGGATCTGGATCGGGTCGTGGATCAGACGATCGTGCAACGGTTTGATCACCGGGACCTGAACCAGGATGCAGAATTCGCCGCACGGACGACAACGGGCGAAAACCTGGTGCGACTCATCTGGGACTTGCTGAGCAAGGACATGCCCGGCGGCCGGCTGGAAAAGGTCGGCATCGTCGAGACCCGCGATAACTATTTCGAGTACGCCGGCTAGCGAAGAGGGAGGGCGAGCGCAGGTGGCCACCAGACGGATAGCCCATCAGAAGCAGGAGGTCAAGGGCAACGGGCACCCGACCGAGCTGCGCGATCTCGTCGAGCAGATTCTGACCATCCTGGGCGAGGACCCCAAGCGCAACGGCCTGCTCAAGACCCCGGAGCGTGTGGAGCGGGCGCTGAGGTTCATGACACAGGGGTACGAGAAGGACGTGGACCACCTGCTCAACGGCGCGCTGTTCCCCATCGAGTACGACGAGATGGTCATGGTCAAGGACATCGACTTTTTTTCCTTATGTGAACATCATCTCTTACCGTTCTTTGGCCGCTGCCATGTCGGCTACCTGCCCAACAAGAAAGTCGTCG
>JBFISJ010000256.1:0-2894 GCA_041608595.1 Nitrospiraceae bacterium | reverse complement strand
CCGGCCAAGGCCACGATGCGCCCGGCGTAGCCGACGCCGCGTATCTGCCTGAGCAGCTCCAGCCCGCTCGGGTTCGCAACATACATGTCGAGAATCACCACCTCTGGTTGATCCTTCTGCATCATGGGCACCACGTCGTGACGGCTCCGGGGGACCTGCACCTCATACCCCTTCCGCCGCAGAAACTCGCTGACCTCCTGGCGACGCCGGTGATCATGCGTCACGACCATCACACGCATACCGCCTCCTCTGGCTTGATGCCCCCTAGAACAGCGGGCTTAAGTGACACAAAAGGCGTACCAGGTTGCCCCTTCCGCTAACCCCTTGTCTCTGCTTGGGTATTGTCCTGCAGCGGGTTTCCGCAGTCACAAGCTGGGGCATGCCGCCTCAAATTCGATCTGCAAGATAGTCCAAAAAGGCCCCAGCCCAGCCCAAGGTGTATGAGACAGCCTGGGGCCGCAAGGACTCACGTTGATACTAGGGACGTCTCGCGCTCGGGAAAACGAGGGAGGGGAGAACCGGAGGGTCTATGAAATAAAACGCCATACAGAGAAGCGGGGTGCTTTGATTAAGCGGTTACTGCCTTCACAGAGGGCACCCGCTCGATCACGCCTCTGTGTTGGGGCGATGCGGCGGCGGTTCAAGCTTTATGATCTCCCGCTCCGCCTCGAGCCAATGTTCCCGATCGTAACCTTTCATTTGGCCTCCCTGCATCCAGAGCTCATAGGCGCGCCGAGCGATCTCTTTATGGAAGGCTCCCTTGATGGCCGGAGCGACCGGTCCCGCATCGAAGGGACCATCAACATGACGAACATCTCCGACCACGTAATCAACTCCCAGGCGGCCCACCTCGGCCAGGACGGCCCCTGAGGATTTGCCGGCCAGCACGACCACCTTCCCGGCGAAGCCTGCCGACCGTATCTGGCTGAGATTGGCGAGCGCGTTCGGAGCGGCAAGGTACAAGTCCAAGATCACCACATCGGGCTTCTTGTCTCTGAGCTCGGCCACGACCTCCTGTCGGTGCGCCGGAACGCAGGTGTCATATCCAAGCCGTGTGAGATACTCGCACATCTTTGTCCGCCGCTCGTCGTCGTGAGTAATGACCATGACGATCATTAGAGTCTCTCCCCGAGAGAGTCCGAACCTTTGTCACGGCGTGCGATACGCCACGAGCCCCTGACGCCCACCAATATCTTCTCTTACGCCCCCCCGGTAATCAAGAGGGCGTCTCGGGGCCCGTCAAGAGACCGGGCCGTTTGGTGCACGGACCCTTGTGCCATTCAGGAGGAGATGGACCAGACGACGGCCTGGAAAGGCGAGAGTCGAAGGGGCAGCCCTCGCACGGGGAGGTCGGCAACCTGGATATGCTGCTCGGCTTGGCTGAGCTCGTCGAAGAGTCGCAACACCCGCGGCGCGTCAGCCGAGCCCGGCAGTCCGCCGGGCAGAGGGAGGATGCCGCTGGAGACGCCGGCGGCGAAATTGACAACGACGATCTTCCAGGTCTCGCCAAGACGCCATTCGTGGGCGATCAGGTTCTCCTGCGTCAGGTTGCCATCCCCGACCACGAACAGCAGCCGCCACGTGCCACGGTGAAAGATTTCCTCGGCGCTCACCCGCAGGAGACGTTCGTAAAGTCGGATGCAGCGCTCATCTGATTGCTCGTCCGCGGCCCGTGCAAGCTGCACGGGCGGACGGCGGCGGCGCCCCTCGAGCTGGCCCTGGTGATAGAACCGCATGCCGGGGAGCGTCGCCGTCAGCGTGGCCGCCGCCGCGATCTTCTCGTCTCCGAAGACCTGGGCGCTCCGTGGCTCGTCGTGGTTCTCGAGGAACCGGACCAGCTTGCGCTGATAGTCCATGTCGGCCCCGAGGTGCGCGGCAATGTCGCGAGCCTGTCCTTCGCGGATTCGGTCGTAGAGCCGCTTGTCGTAGGTGAAGTCGAAGCCGAGCTGTTGCAGGTCCCACTCCAGGTCCCAATAGGCCTCGGCGATCAGGATCAATCCTGGCACGGCTTCCCTCGCCTCGGCCCAAACCTCGCGTTCCGGTGGGGGCCAGTCTCCTGCGACCCCGCCCCAGATGCCGGCAAAGACTCGATTCAGCGCCAGCATCGCCATATCGCAACGCACGCCGTCGCAATGCCGGGCGATGCGACGAAGCTCTCCGATCATGGCGCGCCGCGTCGCGGGATTGAGGTAGTTGAGCTGTGCGCTGTCCGACCAGGGCGGAAAGGAGGGATCACGGCCGTGCGCGATCGGCCGCCGCGCTCCGCCGCCGGCCGGCAGGAAAAAGTCGGACGGACGATCACTGAGGCTCCGATCGTCGCCTTGAACGTAATACTCGGGATGCGCCGTGATCCATTGATGGTCGCGTGCGGTGTGATTGGGCACGAAGTCCAGGACGAGCCGCATATCTCGCGCGTGGAGCTTGGCGCGCACCGCATCGACCTCCTCCCAGGCGCCCAGCCGTGGATCCGGTTCGTACGCCTGCACCGCGTAGGGCGATCCCACGACGTCATCAAGTTGCCACCCCGGCAGCGCCGCCTCGTAGCCCGCGAAAAGGGTCGGGTCCGTTTGCGCGATACGACGCCCCTCCGGGCCACGCCGCCACACGCCCATGAGCCAGACGAGGTCGAAGCCCATCGCCTGAAGTCGATTCCATTCATGATCGGGCACTTGGCCCAGCGTGACCGTCCGACCGGCTCGCCGCGACAGGTCCTCGAGCCAGACCCAGGTATTGATCTCATAGAGATGGGGGTGGGGACGGAGGGGCGGGAGACTCGTCATCCGGTCCGGCCTTTCTCAACGCAACGCCCTGGTGTGCCGAGAGCGCGCGTCCCGCGTTTCTAGCAGAGAGGCGTGGTGTCAGTCTACTTCGCCAGCCGAATCACAGGGTTTCTG
>JBFISJ010000255.1:0-2898 GCA_041608595.1 Nitrospiraceae bacterium | reverse complement strand
GGCGACCCGCCCCCAAACGGCCGCGATACGGACTCCTCGGTTCTCCGGCGACGAGACACTTGACTCTGAGGGTGCCGGGCTTAGTTAAATAGTCTGCGGTCCGGGGACATGGGCGCACCCCGGGCGATCAGTTCAAGCCGGACTCGAGGTCAAGGGAGGGGGGCCTGCCTGCCATGACGCCGCCACTAGGGAGTCGTCGTAATCAGGACATCGGCTGGATGCTCACACCGGCCGCGGTTGTCTTAATCTTTCTGTTTGGGACGCTGGCGCAGTGCTCCAGCGAGCAGCCGCCGACTGGCAGCGAGCCCGCCGCCATCGCTGCCCCGGCGACCCTTCCCACCTCCGCGGACGGCGTCCCCTCGAACGAGACCTTCATCGCCGTCGCCAAGATGGCCCGCGCCTCCGTCGTCAACATTTCGTCCATGCGAGAAGGCCAGGATCAGGGACAGCGTTCCCCCTTTCCCTTTTTCGACGATCCCTTCTTCCGCCGCTTTTTCGGCGATGAGTTCGAGCGCCGGTTCCAACCGCCCCCTGAGCGTCGCGAGCAGGGGCTCGGCTCCGGGGTGATCGTGACGGCGGACGGGTACATCATTACGAACAACCACGTCGTGGAGCAGGCCGACGAGATCCAAGTCCTGTTGAGCGACAAGCGCAAGGTCAAGGCTACGGTGGTCGGCAGCGACCCCAAAACGGACATCGCGGTGGTCAAGATTGACGCCGAGGGCCTGCCCACCCTGCGCTGGGGCGATTCGACCAGGCTCCAGGTGGGGGAGATGGTCATGGCGGTCGGCAATCCCTTCGGACTCAACCAGACCGTCACGCTCGGCATCATCAGCGCGGTCGGCCGGGCGAACATGGGCATTGTCGATTATGAGGACTTCATCCAGACCGACGCGGCAATCAACCCGGGGAACTCCGGCGGGGCGCTCGTGAACCTGAAAGGCGAGCTGATCGGCATCAACACGGCGATCTTCAGCCGAAGCGGCGGTTACATGGGGATCGGCTTTGCCATTCCCAGCAACATGGCCAAGAACGTGCTCGACCAACTGATTGAGCACGGCAAGGTGACCCGCGGATACCTGGGGGTCTCAATCCAGGAAGTCACGCACGACCTGGCCGAGCAGTTCAACGCGCCGGGGACGAAGGGCGCTCTGGTCGCGGATGTCATGGACGACAGCCCCGCGGAAAGAGCGGGGCTCACGCGCGGCGATATCATCACCACGTACGACGGCATCACGGTCAAGGACCCGACGCACCTCCGAACGCTCGTCGCGGAAACGCTGCCGGACACCACCGTGACAGTGACGTTGCTCCGTCAGGGGAAGGCGCGCCAACTGACGTTCAAGATCGGGGAGCTGCCGAAGACGGTGGCGCGTCCGAAGGGAGGCGAGCCAGGCACCGCCGAGGGCGACCACGCCCTGGCCGGGGTGACCGTCAAGGGCTATACGGGAGAACGCCGCGGTCGCCAGGAAGGGGGAGTTCAGGTCACCAGAGTAGCTCCCGGCAGCGCCGCCGAACGGGCCGGTCTACGCCCCGGCGACGTCATCCGAGAAGTCAACCGCCAGCCCGTGAAAGATGTCGGTGACTTCGAGCGGGTGACCGCCGCGCTGCAGCCACGGAGTCCGGTGCTCGTGTTATTGAGCCGGGGCAACGCGACGATCTTCCTGTCCATCAGGCCCGGCTGAGCGTCTGTCGGAAGGGCGGCCTTGCATAAGCGCCGGTCGGGAGCAAGAGGACCCACGCTCTTTCGTTCAGACCTTGATGATGTCCCGATAGCGATCGACCAAGGTCATGACCGGCTGCACGTCACCGGATCGAAAATATCCGCGGCGGATTCCCTCGCGGACCAACTCCAGCGCGTCCGTGAGGTACGACTTCGCCCGGCGTCGATCCGACCAGTACTCCGCCATGACCGCCTGTTGAAGCGCGAATCCGATTCCCCTGATGTGGTGCTCGATCTCTTCGCGGTCAACATCCCATCGGGTTCCGTTCGCCGCCGCCTGGTAGAGGAGATCCTGCACCTCCCACAGCCAGTCCGCTTGAAGGGTGGAGTACGCGTGTCCGCTCGAAAAGCTGGGCGTGGAGCTTACGAGGACGGCCACGCCCAACAACGCTGCGACTAGGAGCCGTCTGTATAGTCCCATGATCTCGTGTACCTCCTGTCCGTTACCCTTTGAATGGGGTCGGTTCACGACGCGCAAGCTTACTCCCGGTCAATGTTCACCGACTATTTTACGCCACCTTGCGCCCGTAGGGAAAGCCTGGCCCTCAAGACCCGCGCCCGGCTGAGTCGCCCCCCCCCGCCACGAGAGGACCCGATCAAAAAGCGGGCTCGTGCCCACCCGGCAATGGCAGGCGCGCACCCGCGGGAGCGGTCCAAGGTCGTTCCTGCGGCGAGACCGCCTCAGCTGGGCGGGCTCCGATCCCGCGCATTCTGCTGACGCTCGCGAATGGAGACCCAGGCTCCGACTCCAGCGGCGATCACGATAAGGGCCGTCACAGCGAGGCCGAACAGGTTCGCATTCGGGGCGCCCTCCGAGGCCCAGCCGGCTGCGGGCGTCAGAAACGTCACCCCCACAAGGGCCTTTCCAGCCAGCCGCTTTCCACTCTCTTCCATACTCGTTGTCCCCCTGGTGGTATTCCAAGTGACCCGTCTGCGGCGACATGGCACAAGAGACGTCGATAGGTCTTCTTTTCTCTGAGTCAACCCCGCGAATTCAATGGAACCCTCCGCCCGTTCGCTCCCATTATGCCAGCACCCCTTGACTTTTTTCCGGATGGAATTAAACACAGTTTTGCGATGGCTGGACGGCTGTCGAGTTCATCGCCATCACAGCCCATCAGCACAAGGAGGTGTCGCCATGGCAATCGTAAAATGGGATCCATTCCGGGAGCTGG
>JBFISJ010000254.1:0-2898 GCA_041608595.1 Nitrospiraceae bacterium | reverse complement strand
GGAAGGCACTGGGGACGAATCTCGGCGGCGACCAGGCCGCAGAGCACGCCGCCCGGCAACGCGTTCACGACCTGTGACACGCCCCAGGTGTCACCGAACACGATGACACGTCCAATGGGGGGACCGGTCATGTCGGTTCCTTCGTGGCCGCATCCAGCCACTGTCGCGCAAAAGCTTCGAGGACGCGCAGGGGCATGCCTTCGGGCAGCGCATTGGCATAGATACGATTCATTCTGATCTCTTCCTCGCGTTCTTGAATGATGTGCGGCCAGGCATTGGAGAACACCTCCAGCATGGTGCGACCGCCCGCCATCCAGAGCAGAGGATGGAACAGCAGATGAAGGTGCACGTGCTGTCCGCCTGCCAGGAGATCCGAGAATTCAGAGACGGAATGACGCATGTTGGAGTCGGTCACGTAGGCCATGTCCTTGACGAAGCGCGGCCCGTATAGATTGACCAGCCCCGGCACCTCGAGGGCCAGACCACGCTCGATGAGCTCTGCGGTCGGATTGTGCCAGGCGAAGGCGGGCAGCAGATCGGGCACGCTGCTGCGGAGCGTCTCGAAGTCGGACACGATGAGCTTGGCGAGCTCGCCGTCGCTTGCAGGAAGACGCGCGGGCGCGGCGTAATGCAAGGCCATGTGTTGCCCGCAATCGCGAAGCTTGCGCACCTCGTCGATCGACCATGGGCTGAGCGGGTTATAGATGTGCGAGCGAAGCAAGATGCAAAACGTCCCTGCGACTCCCAGGGAGCGGTTGACCTCGGCCAGCTCGACCGCCATCCGCAAGGAATAATCGACGTCGTGGCGCAGCATGATGCATCGATCCGTCTCGCTGAGGTCCTCGAGAAAACCGCGAAAGGCATACCCTTCGCGTTGGGCACACGCGATGAGCGACCGGTACGCGTCCTTGGAAAAGGAAGTCGCCGTGCCTTGTGCTAACTTCGCCTCAGGCATTCCGCTTCCCTCTCAGCAGGAGGTTCGTGCCTGCCCGCCCTTTTCCTTCGCAGGCATAGTGCCGGCATGCAATGGTGTTCTGCCTCTCGTGGCGCGGGTGGGCCCGCCCGGCGTCGCGAATCGCGGAGGTTCGGGCCCCGCACTTGGCGAGCAGGTGCGGTCCGCGGAGCGGAGGGCGAGGACTGTTTGAAGCTGCGTGCCCTTGAGGTCGCACGCAACGAGATCCGCAGCCCAGCGGATGCGAGCCTTAGTGCGGTCGAACCGGAGCGCTGAGCAGGCCGGGCGGGCCCCCCGCGCCGGCTCTTGAGGCCGCTTCATCTCTCACCGTGCGTGGTCGATGTCGATCAGGTAAAAGGGGCCGGGTCTCCGGTCCGCGACCGGGTCCTGAAACCACATGTCATCCCACATGCTCCAGATGTTGCAGCTTCGGCAGCATGCATAGTCATCCCAGCGTCCCTCCAAATGCGCGCGCCGCATCTCGCCCAGCTTGTGCCAGGCCTCCGACCAGGTCATCGTCCGGGCATTTCCAAGCGCCGGGACTTGATGCTCGTTGTACGCCGGGATCGCGGCGACGCAGGGATAGTAGTCACCGTCGTACTGCAGCTTGAAGTGCATGAAGATGGAGGTACAAGGCGTGCGTTTCGCCGGGGTGTCGTGGGCGGAGACGAATCCTTGCTCCGCCAAATGCTTCATGAGCCCAAGGCGATCGGACCCCCAGTTTCCCACTCGCCTCAACACAACGGCGTCGAGCTTGTCCTCCCAATAGGCCTTGAACTTCTCGTACGCCTCCTCGACCCCTTTGAAGTGCATGATGTGCGTCGTGATTTTCATCGGCGAGTTTTTCTTTCGCTTGATCGCCACCACGCGCTCCAGGTTCTCCCAGGCCCTTTCGAAATGATCCACCTGCATCAGCGTTTGATAGTGCTCCTTCGTCGCGCCGTCGAAGCTGTAGGAGTAATGGTCGAGGCCCGCGTCCACCAGATCTTCGACAACCTGCTCGTGGTAAATGGTGCCATTCGTGGCCATCGCGATCGGCAATTTGGGGCGCAGGGTCTTCATCAGGCGCACCGCCGGGACGAGATTCGGAGCCGTGATCGTCTCGGAGTAGGAGGAGATGTTCAGAAGAATGTTCTCTTCCGGCATTTCCAGCAGGACTTTCTTGAGCAGGTCCAGATCAAGCCACGCGGCCTTCGCCGGCTTTTCGACCGATTGCGGGCAGAACAGGCAGGTGTGATTACAGGGTGCGGCCCCCAAGGTGACGGAGAAGTTCGTCGGCAGGGGTCCGTTGTTGAGGACAGACTTGCCGTAGCCGATCTTCCGAGTCACCGGGTCGTCGGGACGCGCCCGTGAGCCGGCCCGCCCCCTCGGGCTTGCCGGTTCCCCTCGACCGGTAAATTTTTTCAATGTTTTCAATATGTTCATTTCTATCTCACAGCCCGACGCGTTGCTCATTAGCTAGGTTATCCCCAGCCTGGACAATCGGCAAGGAAATTGACGAACACCCGTCCCCCCTTCGGCTGTCTCCCCAAGCGGGCGGTATCCGACCGCTCTCAGACCAGGTCGGGCTCGTCGGGCGGCTTGTCGGGCCGCCAGAGCTTGATACAGACCTTCTGCCCGTCGACGTAAAAATGAGCGGGGTAGCGTTCCGGGTCTGCCGCCCGGATCTTGTCGTACAGGTCCAGCAGCGACCGAGTGGGGTCGACCTCGGAGTGCTCGGGCACACGATTGGGATGCACGGTGCCCTCTCCGCGCGCCTGCGGCATCAAGGCCGCTTTGCCCGACTCCCATTGCGCGAGCGCTTCGACCACCACCTGCGGCTCGAATTCCAGGGTCTTCCGGTAGAGGCTCGCGCCCGTGTCGAACCGCGAGAGCGGAAAGCGTTTCTGCAGGAGAATCGGACCCGTGTCCACGCCGGCGTCCATCTGATGCACGGTCACGCCGCT
>JBFISJ010000253.1:0-2935 GCA_041608595.1 Nitrospiraceae bacterium | reverse complement strand
ACGTGCCGACACCCAGCGAGAGCGCAAGGTCACGTTTAAAATGAAAATCGCCACGTATTTGCGCCCGAAGGCTGAGGCACCTCAAGAGGCAATCTGAGCGATGACCACAGAGCAACAGCAAATCGCCCTGTTCGGCGTTCTCCTCCTCGTCTGGGCTGGTGCCATTGGATGGACCATGCTGAGCACCGATGAACCGCGGCGGGTGCCATTGGCGAATGTGAGCGGCATCGCGCGCGGCACCAGCCTTGCGGCTGGCTCCGGGAACACGATCTTACGGGTCCATCTTGCCCAGCTCAAGCAGAGCCACGCGCAGCGCGCGGCGGCGTCTCCCTCCTCAAAGAATATCTTCGAGCTGCAGCGATCGGATCAGATACTCGTCGAGCCGCCGCCCCCGCCTTCGCCGCCGGAGGACGGACCGCCGGACATCGTCGAACCGTCTGCGGAAGACTTGCAGGCCGAATCGGCATGGGCCGAACTGGGTCAGTTCCGGTACCTGGGATACTTGGAGCTCGGTGAACAGGGCCGGGAGCGAGACGAAGTCGCATTGCTCGCCAGGCAAGACATGTTGCATACGGTGAGACGAGGAGAAATCATCGGCGTGGGGATCCTCGTCGCAGCGATCACGCCAGACACGGTCATACTCAGACACACGGCGTCCCAGATCGAGCAACAGTTGACGCTGAGCGACGAGGGGCCGTAGCACTGACTGATCGTCTTGCGTCCCTCTCCCTGTGGGAGAGTGGAGGGTGGGGCGGTGAGGAAACCCATGAGCAACGAGCGCGGGGTCACCTATCTCTTCTTGATGTTTACGGTTGTCGTCATCGGCCTGACGATTACCGCGGCGGCGAAGCAGTGGAAGGTCGTGGTCCAGCGTGAGCTCGAGGCCGATCTGCTCGCCCGAGGCATCGAAATCCAGAACGCCCTCGCCTTGTATTCCGCGACCAAGAAGGCGGGGCGAGTCATGCCGGGAGAGATCTATCCGCGGACCCTCGAGGAGTTGACCAAGCGGCCAAAGCCGTTTCTCCGGAAGCCGTACAAGGATCCCATCACCAGGAAGGACTGGGACATCATCCGGGGCCCGAACGGCGGCATCGCCGGCGTGCGCAGTCTCAGCACGGCGACCCCGATCAAGCAACACGATTTCCCGCCTGAGGTGCGGCATTTCGAGGGTCTGGTTCGATACCAGGACTGGATTTTTCAACACCCGAGCCCGTCGACTGCGCAGGACCCGCTTGACGATCTGGATGCCGACCCGACCGGTGACTTCCCGGACGACCTCGACGAGCTTCTCGAACTGGAAGAGTGACCGCGTCTGACCTCTCAGGCCTTCCTTTCTTTCTTCACCGCCCGATCCCTCGTTCCCTCTCGTTATACCGGGAACCCTGTAGCCGCCTCCCTGCAACCGGTCATCGAAAAAGGGCCTACGACAGCCCTATCGCGCGCGGGCTCTCACTTGACGGCCCAAAAGCCTGCAGAGTATTCTCCATTCGCCACATCGGCGTGTGATCGGAGTCAGGCGGTGGCGGGCAAGGAGTACGGCATGGAATCACAGGACGACGCGACCCAAACCACCGACCAGGAAGTCGTCGAGGTGCAGGCGCCGGACGCCTACGTCGAGGACCTGGTCAAGCAGGCACGGGCTGCTGCGAGCAAGCTGGCGGCCCTGTCCACCGCCGTCAAGGACCAGGCGCTGGCGGCCATGGCGGAGAGCCTCGTCGAGAAGACCGACCAGATTCTCGAGGCGAACAAAAAGGATCTGGATGCGCTGGAGGAAAAGGAGGAGGCGGAGCGGGACGATGCCTTGGTTGACCGCTTGCGTCTGACCCCCGAGCGGGTTGCCGAAATGGCCGACGGGTTGCGGGAGATCGTTAAGCTGCCCGATCCGGTGGGCGAGGCGAAGGGAATGTGGCGCCGGCCGAACGGGATGCGGGTCGGGCGGATGCGGGTCCCCATCGGCGTCATCGGCATCATCTATGAATCCCGGCCGAACGTGACCGCGGATTCGGCGGGGCTCTGCCTCAAGTCCGGCAACGCCTGCGTCCTGCGTGGGGGATCCGAGGCGATCCACTCGAATACCGCGATCGCCTCCCTGCTCGCGGAGGCGGCGGAAAAGTCGGGGGTGCCGCCGGGCAGCATCACCTTCGTCGAGCGAACGGATCGGGACGTCGCGCGGCTGCTGCTGAAACAGGACCAATACGTGGATCTGATCATCCCTCGTGGGGGAGAATCGCTGATGCAGACCGTCCGTGAGGAGTCCACCATTCCCGTCATCAAGCATGACAAGGGCGTGTGCCACATGTACGTCGATGCCAACGCGGACCTCGCCATGGCTCAGCAGCTCTGCGCGAACGCCAAAGTCCAGCGTCCCTCGACCTGCAACGCGATGGAGACCCTGCTGGTGCACCAGAACGTCGCCCGCGCGTTTCTGCCGAGCTTCCTCGAGCACATGGTGAAGGCCGGCGTGGAAGTGCGAGGCTGTCCGAAGACCTGCCAGCTCAGCGACAAGGTCAAGCCGGCGGAGGAGTCGGATTTCGGAACGGAGTTTCTCAAGCTGATCTTGGCGGTCAAGGTGGTCAAGAACATGGAGGAAGCGCTGGACCACATCGCGAGTTACGGCTCCCGCCACACGGAGTCGATCGTCACCAAGGATTACGGACGGGCGCTCCGTTTCCTGCGTGAGGTGGATGCCGGGACCGTCATGGTCAACGCCTCGACCCGGCTCAACGACGGGTACCAGTTCGGCCTGGGCGCCGAGATCGGGATCAGTACCACCCGCATTCACGCGCGAGGCCCCATGGGACTGGAGGACCTTACGTGCTCCAAGTTCATCGTGCTGGGATCGGGGCAAATCCGGGAATAGCCGCAAGAATGTAAATAGGTAACTGGGTAATTGAGCAATTGAATTATTAAATAGCTCTCAATTCCAGTTTTAATT
>JBFISJ010000252.1:0-2936 GCA_041608595.1 Nitrospiraceae bacterium | reverse complement strand
GCGGTGACGCGCCAGCAGGGTAGCCAGACAGTCCTTGCCGAGACGATCGCTGTCCTCACCGAGGACTTTCACGAGCTGTCCGCGGAGCTGGTTGGCTTCAGCGAATTCGTTGACTTGGCCGTGTATCGCGTAGATCCGAAGGCCGCCCCGTCCGTCCTCGGGACCGCCTCCCTCGGTGCGCAGGAGCCGACGCCCGGCGAGGAAGTGTTTACCGTCGGCTATCCGCTCGGCTGGGGCCCCACGGTCGGATTCGGCCATGTGGGGAATCCCAACACCTTCCTTCCCACCCTCCAGTCACGGCTGCTGCAACTGGATTTGGCCGCCTGCAGCGGCAACTCGGGCGGCGGTCTCTTCAATGCGCGCGGCGACCTCGTGGGGTTCGTGCACGCGATCATTCAGACCGAAGGACTGGAGGGTGAGCGGCGCTGCAGCCGGATGGCCTTCGGGGTGCCCGCACAGCTGGCCGGCCGGATCATCCAGGCCTTCATCACGGGAGAACGGGCCGGCTTTCCCCGGCTGGGGCTAGGGCTGACTTCCGTCAAGCTGGGTACGCAATGGCGGGTGGCCGTGTCGAGCGCGACCGGTCCGGCCCGGGAGGCCGGCTTTGAGAAGGGTGACGTTCTCCTCGTCATCGAGGGGACCGAGATCGTCTCGGCCGCCCAACTCAAGAGTTACCTCCTTGAGCGGACACGCCCCGGCCAGCAGGTGCGCATGACGGTCCTGCGGAATCAGCAGGAGACCATTGTGGTCGTCACACTGGGCAGCTCCTGAGGCCCCCGCGAAAAACATCCTCCCGTCCCCCCATCCGGGAACTCCCAAACACGTTGATTTTGGGTAAGAAAAAAAAGTCGTGGCAGGTCCCTGAGACGAGTCCGTCGTTTGCTATCCTTACAAGAGGGATGGCAGATCCGCCCAACCAAGGACGGCCGGTCCCACTTTGACAAAGGTGAACCCATGAACCGACGAGCATTTCTGAAAAACTCCGGTGCTGCCGCGTTGGGTCTCGCTGCGATACCATTCGCCTCGGCGTTGCGCCTCTGGTCCGGCACGGCCCACACACATTCCGGAGAAGACGAAATGGAGCCCGAGATCAATCGCCTGACCGAAGAAGAAGTGATCGAGCTGACGCTCAATTACGCCGACAGCTACGCCGATGTGCTGCCCGGTGTGAACATCAGAGAGTCGCTGCTCACTCGGTTGATGCAAAACAAACGCGGCTCCTAAGAAGCTTGGTCCCACGTTTCAGGTTCCACGTCTCGTCTCCAACGTTTCTTCCTAAACCTGAAACGTGGAGCCGGAGACCCTTTCCTCCCTATTCCCCTCTTCAGGGCTTCGCTTTTCCCTCGACAATGGTAGAATGCGTAGCTTCCGCGTCCGGGGCGTCACCGGTCGCAGATGGAGGAGCCTGAGCCCATGCCTCTGGAGCAGAGCCGGCGAGAGTCGGGCAGCAAGACCCAGAAGCGTCTTTGCCGGCTTGTCGGGCAAGCCATCGCCGACTACGCCATGATCGAAGACGGGGACAGGGTCATGGTGTGCCTCTCAGGCGGCAAGGACAGCTACGGGTTGTTGGATATCTTGTTGCTCCTGCGCCGGCGCGCGCCCATTCGCTTCGAGGTCATCGCCGTCAACCTCGACCAGCGCCAGCCTGGATTTCCTGCGCATGTTCTGCCCGGTTACTTGAGCAAGGTCGGCGTCCCCTACCGCATCGAGACGGAGGACACCTACTCTATCGTCACGCGCGTCATCCCCGAAGGCGAGACCTACTGCTCGCTTTGCTCGCGGCTACGCCGAGGGATCCTTTATCGGGTCGCGTCCGAGATCGGGGCGACGAAAATCGCGCTCGGCCACCATCGCGACGACATCCTCGAGACGCTACTGCTGAACATGATGTTCGCCGGATGTCTTAAGGCCATGCCGCCCAAGCTGCTGTCGAACAACCGGCGGCACGTGGTGATCAGGCCGCTGGCCTATGCGAGGGAGGACGATCTCGCGCGCTACGCGAAGGAACGGACGTTCCCCATCATTCCGTGCGACCTCTGCGGGTCCCGGGAGGATCTAAAGCGAAATCAGGTCAAACAACTGTTGCGGGAGTTGGAGCGGCGGTTTCCGGGGTGCGGGGACAACATGTTTGCCGCCCTGTCGCGCGTCGCACCGTCCCACCTGATGGACCGGCGGCTCTTCGACTTCGCTGCCATCCAGGCGAGCGATGCGCCGGTGGATAATGGGTCGGCCGGGGATGATTTCGAGCTCTGGGGGGACCTCGCCACGACGACGCTGCCCATGCGATCTGCTGCTCCCTTTGCGCCTCCCCCTTCCTTCCCTCCCCACAGCGTCCGTTAAGCCCAGGGTCAGGGTCGAAGCGATCCCACCAGCTTTTCTACCTCGGCATCACCGGTCCCATAATCAAGAAGTACACCATCAGCGAAAACGCGATGATCACGAGCCAGATCTGCCAGAACTTCATCGGTCGACTACACGTCCCACGTTCATGGCTGCACGTTCCACGTACGAGTAATCTTTCTTGTCATGAAACGTGGAACGTGTGACGATCTTACGTTCCCGACAGTTCCCGCCGATGTGATTTCAACGAGCGTCGCCATTCTTCAAGGTGCTTTAAGACCAATTGCTCCAGCTCAGACCAGGAGCCCGCTCGCGGTGGCGGAAGGTGCCCGTTGGTGGAATTGGAAAAGACGATGGTGGCGTGGCCGTCCCGGCGCAGATGCTCGATGTTGTGCGGCGAGTCCTCGACGTACAAATCGGCGCCGACCGCGGCCTTGTCTTTCATGAAACACAGGTCCCAGAACGGAATACCGTGGTAGTCCAGCCATTCAATGGTTTGCTGAATGGCTTGCTGATGAAAGTACTTGATGAACAGGCGGTGGGTGATGATCCGAATACGGAGATCAGAAGCCGACAGGCGCCGGAGTGCCGCCGGT
>JBFISJ010000251.1:0-2936 GCA_041608595.1 Nitrospiraceae bacterium | reverse complement strand
GGGCCTCAGCTTCTCCCTCCCCCCCGGCGGCATCGTCGGCGTCATCGGCCCGAACGGCGCCGGCAAGACCACGCTCTTCCGCATGCTCACGGGACAGGAGAAGCCCGACGCCGGCGCGATCACCCTCGGCGACACGGTGAAGCTCGCCTACGTCGACCAGTCCCGCGATGCGCTCGACGCGGGCAAGACCGTGTGGGAGGAGATCTCCGGCGGCTCTGAGATCATCGAGCTCGGCGACGCCCAGGTGAACTCCCGCGCCTACTGCGGCGCCTTCAACTTCAAGGGCGGCGACCAGCAGAAGAAGGTCGGCCTCCTCTCCGGCGGCGAACGCAACCGCGTCCACATGGCGAAGCTGTTGCGCGAGGGCGGCAACGTGCTCCTCCTCGACGAGCCCACCAACGACCTCGACGTCGAGACCCTGCGCGCCCTGGAAGACGCGCTGGAGAATTTCGCCGGCTGCGCGGTGATCATCTCCCACGACCGGTTCTTCCTGGACCGGCTCTGCACCCATATCCTCGCCTTCGAGGGCGAGGCGAAGGTGGAGTGGTTCGAGGGGAACTTCGAGGCCTACGAGGAAGACAAGATCAGGCGGCTGGGGCCGGATGCCGTCGAACCCAAACGGGTGAAATACAAGAAGTTCTCCCGCTAGGGAGAGCTGCTTGTATTTCGCGGTTGGGTTCGACGCGTGCGCGAAAGCGATTGCGAAGCAATTGCGTGCGACACCCGGTGCAGGTAGCGTGCGGACGGTGGAGCCGAGGTGGGTGAAGTACAAGAAGTTCAGTAGGTGAGGAGTGCGCGATAGGTGCGAGACTAATAGAGGTAGTAAGGATGCGGCCTTGCAGCGCGAATTCCGACTCACCAGCCTCGTGGCAACTGGTTTGGAGTGCGTAAATGATCCCTGAAGTTGCCTTTAGAAGAACGTATGCCGTTAAATGCGGCTCAAATGTAGGAACAGCTGTTCTGATTGACTTAGAGAAGTCGCACTTCCTAGTGTCCGCCAATCATGTATTTGACGAATATGACAGCGATAAAAGCATTGAGTTGCTCGCGGGACACGGTTGGCAGAGACTTTCACACACACTTTGCTCTCGCGGCTCGTCGAAGGAGGTTAAAGACGACTATATTGTTTTTGAGATTGGCTCGAAGCCGCAGAATGCGCCAGCACTTGAGTTCCATGAATTTGACAAGATCTTTATTGGGCAAGATGCATTTATCTTAGGTTACCCGTTGCTATGGCCCTCACCTTTGTCAAGGGCCAACAATGGATTTCTTCCTGCTTTAGCAAAGCGTGCGATGTTCTCAGGCCTAGTATCGGCGGGAGGTTTTGATAAGCTCTACACTCTCGATGTTATGCTAAACAAAGGGATGTCCGGAGGACCGGTATTCGCCCGTGATCACCAATTGCTTGGAGCAGTTGGCTTAGCCGGAATTGCAGTGAGCTACTATTCTCCTGCCGAATTGATCACCGGGGACCAGAACGAAGCCTTGTCTTTCAATGCGAACACAGGAATAGCGTTCTGCATTCCTATTGGTCACATTCTGAGCCGTATTCGATAGAGCATAGTAGGCAAGCCGTAGGGTGTGTGCTCGCACGCACCTTCCCCGGCGACCGCGACGCAAAACTCGGATCAACGGTGCGTGAAATCACGCACCCTACCACCCGAACCTGCCCGTTTGCTTGTCGCGGTGAATCGACGAATGCTGCCAGGCTTCCGGCGCCTCGACGAACCCGTGCTTCACCGGGTTCCACCAGCAATACCGGACGTGCGCCGCGTAATCCGCCTCGTCCCGGATATGGTGCTCCCAGAACCGCCGCTGCCACATCTCCTTCTCGGACTTCCCGAACCTGCTCGGGACGGCCGCCCAGCCGCACCGCACCCGGCCGCAAACCGCCGACCGCCCGGCCCGTCCCGGTTTTTCCTTGCAACACAGGCCCGAACGCCCCATATCGACCCGGCGAAGTTATTTCTCTTTCGACACTGTCTTCCCTAACCGGCTGCAGTCTCTCGATCCTGAACTGACAAGCCGGGCTGCCGCATTGCGTGGGCAGCAACCAAGTTAGGAGACATCACCATGGCCAATGGCACGGTGAAATGGTTCAACGCCACCAAGGGTTTCGGCTTCATCGAGCCCGAGGGAGGCAAGCGCGACGTGTTCGTGCACATCTCGGCGCTGGAGCGCGCGGGGCTGACCAGCCTCGAAGACGGCGCGAAGGTGACCTTCGAGATCGAAGCCGGCCGCGATGGCCGCGAGAGCGCGACGAACCTCGAGCTCGTCTGAGCGAAAGCCTGACGGATGGCGCGCCTGACGCGCGCCATCCCCTCCCGATCCTACATCACGCCCCGCCCTCCCCGGCAGAGGGCATCAGGCCGTCCCTCCGCGCCACCCCTGAGGGCGGCGGCAAGGGAACGCCCGCGGGAACCTGATCGACCCGTCGCGAGTTGACCGGACGACCGCACCCCTCTCGGGTGCGCTAACCCGGAGGACCGTCATGACGCTCGGCACCATCCTTCTCATCATCCTGATCCTCGCCCTGATCGGCGTCCTGCCCGCCTGGGGCCATTCGCGCAGCTGGGGCTACGGGCCATCGGGCGTGGTTGGCCTGATTGTCGTGATCCTCCTCATCCTCGTTCTGATGGGCCGGATCTGAGCGAAGGGAGGGCTGAAAAAATGAAAGGCATTCTCGCTTGGGCGATCGGGATCCCGATCCCGATCATCATCCTTCTCTATCTCGTCGACGTGTTCTGAGCGGCCAAACGCCGACGCGGGCGCCTCGTTGACCCAGGTCATGGCGTCCGCGCGTCCCGCTCCCTATCTTTTTTCCTTCACCTTCCCGAAGGAGACACACCATGCCCGAACCCGCAAAGAAGCCCGACGATCCAGAAAAGGAGCGCAGCTGGACTGAGGAAGTCGAGGTCGCCGGCGCCGAGCTCGTC
>JBFISJ010000250.1:0-3007 GCA_041608595.1 Nitrospiraceae bacterium | reverse complement strand
TCTTGTGCGTCAGCTGCCGTGACTCATCAACCGCTGCGTCGGGTGCAGAGCACCGGTAGGAGACGCGGGGTGCGGCACAATGACTGAGCAGGAAAGGAACGCATAATGAATGACGTGACCCAACTCACCTGGCTCGTTCCAGTGCTTGTTCTCCTCGGCGTTGTGGCCGTCGGGGTGTTGTTCTCGTTCATTCCGGTACGGCTCTGGATCGAGGCCTGGTTCTCGGGCGTGCGCATCGGGCTGGGGACCCTGGTCGGCATGCGCCTCAGGAAGGTCCGTCCGCCGGCCATCATTCGTCCCCTGATTGCGGCAACGAAGGCCGGACTTGATTTGGATGTCAACGAACTGGAAGCGCATTACTTGGCGGGTGGGAGCGTCGGCCGCGTCACACAAGCGCTCATCTCGGCGGACAAGGCGGGCATCGAGCTTCAGTTCCCGATTGCGGCTGCTATCGACCTCGCCGGACGGGATGTCCTCGAGGCGGTCCAGGTCTCCGTGAATCCGAAGGTCATCGAGACACCGAAGGTCACGGCCATGGCCAAGGACGGCATTCAGTTGACGGCAGTCGCGCGCGTGACGATGCGGGCGAACATCAAGCGCCTCGTCGGTGGCGCGGGTGAGGAGACGATCCTGGCTCGGGTCGGCGAGGGGATCGTCTCGACCATCGGTTCATCGGAATCTCACAAGGCCGTGCTCGCGAACCCCGGCCACATTAGTCAAACGGTGCTCGGTAAGGGGCTGGACGCTGGCACTGCCTATGAGATTCTCTCGATCGATATCGCCGACGTGGATGTCGGCAGGAACATCGGCGCCGAGCTACAGACGGATCAGGCTGAAGCCGACAAGCGGATCGCGCAGGCCCAGGCGGAGAAGCGGCGCGCGATGGCGGTGGCAGAGGAGCAGGAGATGACGGCTAGAATTGAAGAGATGCGGGCGCAAGTGGTCCAGGCTGAGGCTGAGGTGCCGCTGGCCCTCGCTGACGCATTTCGCGCTGGGCGCCTCGTCGCAACGCGTCCCGGACGGCAGCGGGATGAACGGTGACCTGCACGGGATCACATCAAATGGATGACCGCCTACACGATCGTCTCAGGAGAAGCACTGACAGAGGCCGGTGGGCACAACAGTAGCCAGCCGTTTTCGAAGGGGGAAGTGGCGCTCATCCGTGAGGCGGTCATGAGTCCTGCTGCTCTCTTGGAATGTCCGCGGTGCGGTTCCCGCCTCGCGATTGAGGCTGTCGCGGGTGAGGTGCAAGGGGCTGGCCGGCGGATCAACACTGCGAAAGATGCAGGCGCGATCTTGTTGCCCACAGCACTGGCTCCGTGAGCACGGACGCGCACAGGTGGGCCTCGGATCGTTCACCTGGCGATGAGGCCGCGAATTGGAGCCAGCCGGAGTGAGTCCGTGAGGCACAAGCCGCAAACGCCGCAGTTCATCGCGCTCCAGACCGTGATCGCTGGCCGGTTCTCGCTGGAGCGGGAGATTGGACGTGGCGGAGGGGCCGTCGTCTATCTGGCGCGGGACGTATCCCTCAACCGGCCGGTAGCGATCAAGCTCCTGAATCCCGACGTGGCGGCCAATCAGACCATTCGCCAGCACTTCCTGCGCGAGGCTCGAACGGCTGGCCTGCTGTCTCAGCCAAACATCGTCCCCATCCACGCCGTCGAGGAGCACGGGGACATCGTGTTCTTCGTCATGGGCTACGTGGACGGCGAAACCCTCGGCCAGTGGATTATACGGAGGGGGATGCTCGAGATCGAAGAGGCGACGCGAATACTGCGCGAGGTCGCGTGGGCATTGGGGTACGCCCATGCCCGCGGGATCACGCATCGGGATGTGAAGCCGGACAACATCATGATCGAACGTGATACCGGGCGAGCCGTCGTGACCGACTTCGGCATCGCCCGGCACGTCGAAGATCCGCACGGGGGCGAGATCGTCGGCACCGCCGACTACATGAGCCCGGAACAAGCAGCGGGCCACCCCGTGGACGCCCGGAGTGACATCTACTCGCTTGGGGCGACCGCGTTCCATGCGATCACCGGCCAGCCCCCGTTTCACGCCACCACGGACCAGCAAGTGCTCATGCTGCACGAGACCCAGCCGGCTCCATCTGTGAAGGGGCTGCGAGCCGGCGTCCCCGGGAGGTTGGCGGAGATCATCGATCGCTGTCTTGCCAAGAACCCGGCGGACCGCTTCGCGACCGCGGAGGAGTTCGCGGCCGCGCTCGGGGACATCGTCGGCGCGATGCGTCGAGTACCTGCGGTGGTCGACAAATTTCTCCAGCTGGCGCAGAACACCAGCCGGCGGCTCATGGTCCTGGCCCCCTTAGGCGGGGTGGTCGCATACGCCCTTGGCGCCCTCAGCGGATTCGGCATCGGACTGGTCCTACTCTTCCTTTTCGTATCGTGGATTCTGGTGTTTGAGCTCCTCATCCCCCCCGCTGTGCTGCTCGCGGCCGCGCGTAATGTCCTGGTGCAGGGAATCAGCTATGACGAGTTCTGCGAAATCGTGAAGGTACAGGCCGCTGATAGTTCTGGGACCTCCACGGCATCTGGCTGGCGCGTCGGGGTGGTTTCCTCCAAGACGGCGCTTCTGCTCGGCGCCGGTGGCCTGGGGCTGGCGGTCGCCGCCGTTGTGATCGCACGTCTGTTGCATGCCGTGCCGGACGCGTGGCGCCTGGGACTCGTGTCGCTCGGTGTGAGCGGAATCATCCTGGCCTTGGGAGCAGTGGGATGGGCCGCATTCAGCCTGATGGGCAGCCGCGTCAGTGGGTCGACGCGACACGGTGTGTGGCTGGGCCCGTATGGTCGCCGGTTTTTCCAACTCGCCGCCATCGGGCTTGGGAGGGTCCCCGTAGCGGAGCGTCCGAGCATCCGGCGACCCGAGGCGCTCCTAAGCCAAGCGGTCAGATCTGCCCTGGCCGACCTCGGTGGCCTGGCACAACGCGACGAAACGCTGGCGGTGATCAGCGAGTTGGAGGCCAGAATCGGAGTGCTCCGGGCCGAGC
>JBFISJ010000249.1:0-3040 GCA_041608595.1 Nitrospiraceae bacterium | reverse complement strand
TGGATGGATGCACGTCACATAATCCTGCTGAGCCCAGACGCGATCCATTTTGACGACATCGAGGCTCTCGAAGGCGTCGTAGAACGCCTCGTTCGCCTTCGTCACTTCTTCGATTCGTTCCTTGATCATGCCCTTCTCCTCCAGGACGCCAGGGTGCCATCTTACCGCAAGTGGGGAGAGCGACGCGAGACGAGGGTGCCGCTGCGGGCAACGCAGATTACGTCGCGAGCTTGGTGGACATCCAATTGACCAGCCACACCCCCGCCAGGATCAGGACGATGCCCAGCACCTCCCTGAGGCCGATCGGTTCCGCGAGGATCATCACCGAGAGAATCAGCGCGGACACCGGGATGAGGTTGATAAAGATGCCCGCGCGAGCCGGGCCGATGCCATGCACGCCGTAGAGCCAGGCCTGCTGCCCGAGGGCTGTTGCAAAGACAATGAGGTAGACCAAAGCCAGCCAGCCATCGACCGGCACCGAGCCCGGGCCGGCGACCATGATCTTTTGGTCGGCCCACCACAGCAATGGGATCTGCATCAGGATGGAAATCAGCAGTGTCGTCCAGTTCACTGTCAGCGGCGAGTAGCGTTCCATGGTGCGACGCCCGCCGATGGAATACAGGGCCCAGCTCACGAGCGCGATGACTACCAGGGCCCCGCCGAGGACCGGGTTGTCGCCGCGCGCCCCTGCTGTTTCGCCTCCCGATACCAATGCTACCCCCGCGAAGGAGACCGCGCATCCGAGCCAGACCGCGCGGAACGGGACATCGCGGATCAGCAGCGACGAAAGGAACGCCGTGATGGCCGGGCTGGCCCCGATGATGATGCCTGCCTCGGCCGCCCCAATGTATCGCAGGCCGAAGAGCACCCCGAGGTGATTGCCGAGCACCCCCAACCCGAGGGCCGTGAAGATGGCGACGTCGCGGCCGGAGAATTTCGCGAGCGTTCCCTCGTGCCACCACCACAGGGGAATCAGAATGCCGAGCGCGCCGAGACCGCGCAGGACGGAGGTCTCGACAGCCGAAAAGGACCCCAGGGCCCACTTCTGGCCCACGACGGACCCTCCCCACACCACCGCTGCCGTCACGAGGGCGCCGTAGGCCAGCGCTTCGTGCGGCCGGTGGTGGTCAGCCGTGGATCGGCTTGCCTCATCGGCCATTTACTTCGCTCCACCGGCCTGCGGCCGCGGCCGTATGAGGAGGACACCGTCCCGGATCGTCAGCAGGACCGCAGAGACCCGCGGGTCTGAGGCCACCAGATCGTTCAGTGCCTGAATCGCCGCGGTTGATTCATCCGGGGGCGGTAGCACCATGACGTCGCCGTTCCACAACACGTTATCGATGAGGATCACACCCTGCGGCGCGAGCAACTCCAAGGCCCGCTCGTAATAGTTCACATAGTTGACCTTGTCGGCATCGATGAACACGAGGTCGAACGCGCCATGCAGGCCTGCGAGCGTCTCCAACGCAGGACCCATGCGCACCTCGATTTTTCGGCCATGGGGGCTGCGGGTGAAATATTTCCGAGCCAGCGCCGCCGTCTTGTCGTTGATCTCGCAGGTCGTAATATGCCCGTCGTCGGGCAAGGCCTCGGCCATGCTCAACGCGCTGTAGCCGGTGAACATGCCGATCTCCAGGATGCGCCTGGCTCCCACCACCTGCACCATCACTTTGAGCAATGCGGCTTCCAGGGGACCGACGATCATCTGAGGCAGTTCCATGGTGTCGTGGGTCTCCTCCCGCAGCGCGCGACAGATCTCCGATTCCCCTGCCGAATGGGCCTCGGCGTAGTCCTCGATGTCAGCGGGCACCAATTGCTTCATGTCACCTCTTCTTTCGCATCGCGCCGATTGACCGGACCGGACATTGTCCCGTAGAGTACTTGGCGCGCATGATTACTGATCGGCCTCATCTCGTGCAACCCCCCGAAGCCCCGGCGTTCAGTCTTGAAAACCCTTGAGACGTTAATACCGCTCACCGAGCGTTTGCTTGAGATTCAACACCTCTCGAGCGCCGCCTCCGTCCTGTCCTGGGATCAGGAGACTTATATGCCGGCGGGCGGCGGGACGGCGCGGGCCGACCAACTCGCGACCCTGCAGACCATCGCCCACGATCGCTTCGTCTCGCCCGAGATCGAGACGCTCTTGAGCCAGTGGATCGACCCGGCCACCGGCGAGCTCAGAGATCGGGACGGAGACAACTGGAACGAACCAGCCCGTGCGCTGCTGCGCGAGGTGTGGCGGGACTTCAGCCGTGCAAAAAAGCTTCCGTCGGATTTCGTCAAACGCCTGGGGCGCGAGTCCTCGATCGCGCAGCAGGTCTGGACCGAGGCCAGGGCCAAAAACGATTACCCGCGGTTTCTTCCGCATCTCCGCACACTGGTCGCGCTCAAGCGGGAGGAGGCCGGCTATCTGGGCTACACCCACTCGCCCTACGACGCCCTCCTGGACACCTATGAGCCGGGCGCGACCGTCTCCCAGTTGCGGCCGCTCTTCGCGGCCATTCGGAAGCGCCTCGTTCCGCTCCTGGAACGTGTGCTCTCGTCTCCGGTGGTCATCGACGACGCCGTGCTGTTCCGCTCCTACGACATCGGCAAGCAACTCGAGTTCAGCCGCGTGGTGCTCACCGCCATGGGCTACGACTTCGAGAAGGGCCGGCTCGATTTGGCGGCGCACCCCTTCACGACCTCGTTTCACCCCTCCGACGTCCGCGTGACGACCAGGGTGTATGAGAAAGAGTTTCCGGTGTGCCTGTTTAGTTGCATCCATGAAGGTGGGCATGGGTTGTACGACCAGGGCCTGGATCCGACGCATTACGGCACCCCCCTCGGCGAAGCGCTTTCCCTCGGCATCCACGAGAGCCAATCCCGCCTTTGGGAGAACTGCGTGGGACGGTCGCGACCCTTCTGGCGCTGCTTTTACCCCATGCTTCAGCAGACCTTCCCCGAGGCGCTGGCGGGGGTGAACCAGGCGGACTTTCATGCCGCGATCAACCGCGTCAAGCCGTCGTTGATCCGCGTCGAGGCCGATGAATTGACCTAC
>JBFISJ010000248.1:0-3053 GCA_041608595.1 Nitrospiraceae bacterium | reverse complement strand
GTGGGCCTTCGGGTCCCGCCCGAAGGCCATTTGCAAGATCTTCATGCCGGGAAGGGCGAACTCGTCCCGCAGCGCCTCCACCTCCGGCGTGATCACCCCAAGGTCTTCCGCGATCACCGGCAGGTCGCCGAGCGCCGATTTCAGGGCTGAAAACAGGCCAGAACCTGGACCCTTGACCCACCGTCCGTTGACGGCCTCCGTTTCGGCAGCAGGAATCTCCCAATACGCCTCGAACCCGCGGAAATGGTCCAATCGCAGCAGATCCACCAGCGAGAGATTGGCCCGGAAGCGATCGATCCACCACCGGTAGCCCGATTTGGCTCGATTCTCCCATTTGTAGATGGGATTTCCCCAGCGCTGGCCCGTGGCGCTGAAATAATCCGGCGGCACTCCGGCGACCACTGTCGGGGCCCCTCGCTCGTCCAAGTAGAACATGCCGCGGTTCGACCAGACCTCCGCGCTATCGTGCGCAATGTAGATGGGCAGATCGCCGATAATTCGCACGCCTTTGCTGTGGCAATACTCCCGCAGGCGCATCCACTGGTAGAAAAACAGATATTGGACATAGCGGTGAAACTCTACCCGCTCCCGCATCCGGTGGCTCGCCTCCTGCAGCGCTTGGGGCGTGCGCGCCACGAGGTCGGGTTCCCACTTGGTCCAGGCCTGACCCCGGTGGACTTCCTTGAGCGCCATGAACAAGGCGTAGTCCTCGAGCCAGGCGGCGTTGCGCTCCCGAAAGGTCCGTAGCCCCTTTCGGTGCAGGTCCGGAGGAGCGGCTTTGAACACGTCGAAGGATTTTTCCAGCACCGACCGCTTGAACTCGATCGCCCCGCGGTAGAACACGCGGTCCTCGGGAAGGTCCGGCCGCGTTTGCAGGTCAGCTCGGGGCAGGAGGCCGTCTTCGACGAGCTTCTCCGGACTGATCAACAGGGGATTCCCGGCCAGAGCCGAGAAGCACATGTAAGGGGAGTTGCCGTAACCGGTCGGACCAAGTGGAAGAAGCTGCCACCAGCTCTGCCCCGCCGAAGCCAGAAAATCGACGAACAGGTCCGCCTCCGGCCCCAGGTCGCCGATGCCCCACGGACTGGGGAGAGAGGTGGGATGTAACAGGATGCCGCTGCCGCGTGGGAGCTCCACACTGATCTCCGTTGCTCAACGCCCTTCGCGCTCCAGGGCCTCGATCTTTTTGATGCGGCGCCTGTGGCGCTCTTCGCCCGTGAATCGCGCTCCCAGGAAGGTTTGGATCATTTCCCAGGCCAGGGCGTAGCCGATGATGCGGCCTCCCAGACAGATCATGTTCATGTCGTCGTGCTCGACGCCCTGGTGGGCGGAATAGTTGTCAGAGCAGGGGCCGGCCCGCGCCCCGTCGACCTTGTTAGCCGCGATGCAGGCCCCGATGCTGCTCCCGCAGAGCGCGATCCCTCGCTCCACCTTTCCGCTGGCCACACCCCTGGCCAGCGGCGCGACGAAGTCGGGGTAATCATCATTGGGATCGAGCTCGTACGCGCCGAAATCCTCGATCTCGTGGCCTGCGCCACGGAGGTCTTTCGCCAGCTCTTCCTTCAGCGTGAACCCCGCATGGTCCGCTGCAATTCCAATCTTCACGCCCCGTCCTCCTGTTCGAATGCGCTCAGGCCTTCTCGCTCAGCACGGCTTCGGTCCTAGCATATTCCGCAGGCGTTCCGTCCTCTTTGCGGCGGGTAGAACGGCGAGCGCGACGGGCGGTGCCATGGCGGAAGATTGCCTGATGCGGACGCGGACCCGGTGCCGCGGCGCCGATCCGACCGCCCCCCTGCGAGGCGCCGTGGCCAACCACTGCCCTTCAGTGGCTGTCGCTCTCCAACGCATGAGCATGGCACCGCCGGAGCCGCTCGCCGTTCGTCACCCGCCGCCTCCCTCAGAACGTCGCAACGCAACACCTACGCGCTTGACGCGCTGCTGGGTTCACGCGATGACAAGGATGGTACCGATTGGAACGAGTCTGATTAGCGACCCAGCTTTTGCTCCATCTCAAGAATCTTCACCGTCGTCCGCAACACGGCGTCCGGATTCAACGAGATGCTGTCGATGCCCTGCTCGACCAGAAACTGCGCGAACTCCGGGTAATCGCTCGGCGCCTGGCCGCAGATCCCGATTTTCCTCCCCTTCGCCTTCACGGCTTTGATCGCCGCGGCGACGAAGGTCTTCACAGCGGCGTTTCGCTCGTCGAAGATGTGGGCGATGATCTCGGAATCCCGATCGACGCCCAGCGTGAGCTGCGTGAGATCGTTGGACCCGATCGAGAAGCCGTCGAAGACATCCGCAAAGGCATCCGCGAGGATGACGTTGCTCGGGATCTCGCACATCACGTAGACCTCGAGGCCCTTCTCGCCTCGCTTGAGCCCGTGCTTGGCCATCTCCGCCTGCACCAGCCGCGCCTCGTCGAGCGTCCGGCAGAACGGGATCATCAGCTTGACGTTCGTTAGCCCCATTTCATCGCGCGCCTTTTTCATCGCCTGACATTCGAGCGCGAAGCCGGCCTGGTAGCGCGTGTCGTAATAGCGAGACGCGCCCCGGAACCCGAGCATCGGGTTTTCCTCCTCCGGCTCGTACCGCCGGCCGCCGATCAGGTTCGCGTATTCGTTCGACTTGAAGTCGCTCAGCCGGACGATCACGTCCTTGGGGTAAAACGCCGCGGCGATCATCGCCACGCCCTGCGCCAGCTTGTCCACGAAGAACTGCGGCTTGTCGCCGAAGCCGACGGTCACCCGGTCGATGTCGGCCTTCAAGGCCGCATCGTCCAACCGGTCGTAGTCGATGAGGGCGAGCGGGTGAACCTTGATGTAGGTGCTGATGATGAACTCCTCCCGCGCCAACCCCACGCCATCGTTGGGAATGAACGAGAGGCCGAAGGATTCCTCGGGATTGCCGACATTCATCATCACCTTCGTCTTGGGCCGCGTCATGCCTTTGAGATCAACGCGGTCCACCTGGAAGGGCAGGTTGCCGTCGTACACATACCCCGTGTCGCCTTCGGCGCAGGACACCGTCACCAGTTGGCCGTCCTTGAGCAG
>JBFISJ010000247.1:0-3098 GCA_041608595.1 Nitrospiraceae bacterium | reverse complement strand
GGTTGGGGCTGTGGCCGAGGAGGAAGGGCACCACCCGGACCTCTACCTCGCCTGGGGCAAGTGCAAGGTCGAGCTCTGGACGCACAAGATCAACGGCCTGACCGAGAGCGATTTCTACATGGCCGCGAAGGCCGACCGGGCCTTCGAGCCTTTCAAGACCGCCGCCTGAGCACAGATCAGCCCAGGGGCGACGAGCACGTCCGTGACGAGGTGATCATGTCAGAGACCGCGTTTGGCATGGGGTTCATCCAATGAAGGCCCTCGTCCTTGGCGCCACCGGGCAGCTCGGAGCGAATCTGGTCCGAGCCTTGGTCGCGCAGGGCGACGAGGTGCGGGCCCTCCTGCGTCCGAGCAGCAACACCCGCACCCTCGAGGGCATCCCCATGGAGCGCATCAACGGAGACCTGAGCGACACCGAGTCGCTTGCGCGGGGCTGCGACGGCATCCAGGTGGTCCATCATTGCGCCGCCTATTATCCGCCCCACACCGTCCCGGTCGATGTGGCGAGGAGTCAGGCGCTCCGGGAGACAGGAAACGTATTGGACGCGGTCCGCCGCGCCTCGGTCGAGCGCCTCATCTTTGTCAGCACGCTCACGACGATTGGCCGTCCGAAGGATCCGACCCACCTGGCAGACGAGACCTGCCCCTTCACGACGCGTTACACCCGGAATCCCTA
Organism: Nitrospiraceae bacterium; assembly: GCA_041608595.1. Lineage (GTDB taxonomy): Bacteria > Nitrospirota > Nitrospiria > Nitrospirales > Nitrospiraceae > JBFGRM01. The sequence continues at coordinate 2,422 of JBFISJ010000247.1, read as the reverse complement.
TCTCATGGCCAAGGCCGCGATGGAGGAGGCCGCGCTCGCGGCGGCACGGGAAGGTGTTCCGGTCATCGTGGTCAACCCCACCAATTTCTACGGGCCGTACGACAGCAAGCCCACGAGCGGGACGCTGATCCTGATGATCGCCAAGCGACTCATGCCGGGCTATATTCAGGGTGACGTAAACGTGATCGACGTGCGAGATGTGGCGGTGGGCATGATTCGCGCCGCCGCGCGGGGGAGGATCGGCGAGCGCTACATCCTGGGCAACTGGAACACGACCCAGAAGGAGCTCAACGAATTGATCGCCAAGGTGGTCGGGGTGTCGCCCCCGTTGTTTCCCGTGCCCTTTGAGCTGGCGCGCCAGGGATCGAAGCTGGCAGACTGGGCGTCCCGGGCGATGCTCAGGAGGCCGGCGCCGGTGCCCGGCTTTTTCGTGGAGATGCTCCGGCACATGCAGCGGTACGACTGCTCAAAGGCGATCGGAGAGCTGGACTACCCTCGGAGCCCGGTTGAGCAGGCGATAAAAGATGCGGTGACGTGGTTCAGGGAAAATGGGTACTTGCGTGCTGTGTAAAGTGGTCGGTCTGAGGGCAAGGGGTCAGGGGGGAGCGGTCAGAGGCAGGAACTCGTGAAACGCATGACTTCCCGCTGACCACTGACCGCGGCCGCTTCCGCCTACATCGACAATTTTTTCGCGACGTTTCTCATCTGCACTCCGTGGACAAGCGAGGCGCCTCCTCTGATGGCGCAGGCGACGTGTACGGCCTCCGTCATCTCCTCCACGTTCGACCCCTTTTCCAGGCAGCCCTGCGTGTAGGCGTCGATGCAATAGGGGCACTGGACCGCGTGGGCGACCCCAAGCGCGACGAGCGCTTTCTCCCGCTCGGTTAGGGCGCCACCGGCGAAGACGGCATCGTAGTAGGCGCTGAATTTCTCCCACAGCTCCTTGTTCCCCTCTCCCATTTCGGCGAACTTCGCCAAATCCTTTGGATGATAGTATGTATCCATGACGTTGCTCCTAGGCGGTCCCCGGTTTATCCGGTTCGACTTCGGTGAGCAGTTTGGTGAAGCGGCCGCCGACTATTCCCGCGACCTGCGCCATCAGATCGGTCACTTCCTTCCATTCCTCCGGGTTCAGGTCGTGCTTGAGTTGGGGGTGAATGGCCCATTGCGCGTTCACCTGTTGGCCGTCGCGCACGACCACGACTCTGAGCAATTCGACATCGTTGACGGTACCGGCCTCCCCGGCTGAAGCGGCGTTGGGATCAGAGTCCGGTGTTTGCCTCGACATAGGACGCCTCCTCGTTCTTGGCAGCGGCGGCATCTTACCGCATCCATTCGGCTACTGTACACGGTCGGGGCTGGGGCGTCGGCCCCGGGAACCCGCCGTAAATCCGCGCCAAATTGACTCACCCGTGCGCTGAACAGTAATATCACAAACTAGAATGATGATTCACATCAAGGGCATGGTGGGCCTATGAACCAGCGAACCTTGCGGAAGACTCGCGAGCTCGAGTGGCGGCGGCAGGATCTGCTCGTCGCGGCTGAACGCCTGTTCTCGGAGAAAGGATTCTTCAAAACCAGCATGGTCGAGATCGCCGAGGCGGCCGAGTTCGCGATCGGGACGGTGTATCACTTCTTCAAGAGCAAGGAAGAGATCTACATCTCCTTGATCGAGGCCAAGATGGAGGAGCTTGCGGCCCTCATGGACAAGCGGATCGCCGCGGCCGCGTCGGCCCGGGAGAAGCTCGAGGCGGTGATCCGGACCAAGCTCGAATACTTCGAGCGAAATCGCAATTTCTTCCGCATCTATGTCTCCGAGTGGAGCGGGTTCGAATGGACCATTAAGAGTGCATTCGGCGAACGCTGCTGGAAGCGCTATCAGGCGCAGCTCGATGTGGTGGCCAATCTCGTCCGCCTCGGAATCAGGCGCGGAGAGCTTCGCATGGTGGATCCCGCGGAGGCTGCCTACGCGCTGCACGGCATGCTGAACAGCACGATTTATCTCTGGATGCTGCAGGCGAAGCCCTCCGGCTCGCTCGCGCCCAAGGCGGCCACGCTCCTCCACCTCTTTTTTCATGGGGTGGACAATCACGCGTGGAATGGCGGCGCGAAGCGCGCCCGCCCGAGCCGGCGCCCTGCTCCGTCGACCTGAGTGGTCGGAGTGCCGGTCGGTGGACGGTACGCACGGAGAACCGATGCGAAGGATTGGACGCTCATTCAGGATGAGCGAGCACCAGCGAAAGATATGATGATGAGCACTAATCCGCAGCGCTGGCCGCGACTCGGTGGGCGATGGCTGGCCGCTCTCTGTCTCATCGCCGCGGCCGGCTGCAGCGAGCAGCAAGCCGCGCAAACCCCGCCCAAGGCGCCGCCCGTGCCGGTGCGGGTGGTCACGGTCGAGCGGCAGGATGTGCGGCGATCC
>JBFISJ010000246.1:0-3143 GCA_041608595.1 Nitrospiraceae bacterium | reverse complement strand
CCGCCCGCCCACGTCGCGCACGCGCTCACTCCCCTCCTTGACGATCGGGACTTCCGCGTACGGCGCGTTGCCCGAGCCTACGCGCAATCAACCTAAGAGCGCCGTCATACCGTAATTCAAACGAATAAGGCCTTAAAAAAAGGTGTCAGACACCTTTTTTCAAGATTCGACTCCCGGCACGTTGAGGCGTGGGCGGCCGCGTGGCCGTAGCGTGCCCTCAAGTCCATGTCGCCGCACCACCCTTCGCACCCACCCCCCACTCCCGTATGGCTCGCCTCGCGTCACACAACGCCGCATCGTCTCTAGCTCTGCCGCTGTCTGCGGCTCGTTCACCCAATCCACCCAACGTTGAGGTCGCGGCATCGGCCAGTCAGCCAGCCATGGAGTAGCCCGACGAGACGCGTTGTTCCTCCGCCAGAGGCTTGACCATCGCCACTCCTCTGCCCTCAACACCAACTCCGCGCGCAAGGGATTCCTTTCCACATACCGGCAGACCGATAGAAAATGCTCATCCGCCTGTACAGGAAAGGACCTGAAGCGCCCCTGGTACACATGGCCAGTCCCTGTAGACTGCCGAAAGGCATGCCAGCGCTGGGTGTGTGTGAGTGTCAGCCATGCCATGAACCGTGACAGATCCCCGTCACGACGAGGCCACAACACCAAGTGCCAATGATTTGGCATTATGCAAAACGCTAGCGTGCGCATACTCACCCGTTCGTGTGCCTCAGCAAGCACTTGCTCAAAGGCCTCGAAGTCACCTGCCTTGGAGAAGATGACCTGCCGGGCGTTCGCACGGTTCAGGACGTGATAGACGATGCCCCCGACCGCAGCGCGTAGTGGACGCCCCATACCGCGCCACTCTACCCCGAGTGCCCGCCGGTATCAAGAAAAAGGTGTCTGACACCTTTTTCTACATGATAAAGCAGAAGGGCCCACCGCGCGAGGAGCCGTGGGCCCTTTCTCTTCGGGGGTCTTGTGACCCCCTTTGTTGCCTCAATCAGCTGGCGTCAGCCACGCTTGTCGAACCAGGTCACGAACCGGCTCGTGATGGCCGCAACCGCGTCCACCTCGATACCGGTCAGCTCGCCGGAGGACTTCTGCACGTAGGCCGTCATCTTGCCTCCGCTGCCGCCCTTGCCGACGTGCACCACCGCCTGGGAAGCCATCCCCACGCCGGTGGACATCCTTCGGTTCACCACCTGGTTGCTTCCCGAGCCGGTCGAGCCAATGACAGGCGCGGAGTAGGCGCCGCCGGTCTTGTAATAGAGCGCGTACATGTAGCCCGTGCCGTTCAACTTGCAGGCGTCGCTGTTCGGGAGGTAGGTCGGGAACAGGACGAGCCCGCCGAAGACGAGCGGTCGTACCAGCGCCCGCTCACCGCTGTCGGGCAGCTTCGTGAACCACCCGTCCCTGCTCTGCACCAGCGCAATGAGTGACGGGAAGTCACTGGCCCCACCCCCCGTGGTCACGCCCGTGACCTGATCCGTTGCGCCTCCACAGGTGCCGATCCCGATGACGCACACCTCGGCGGACGACATGTCCACGAGATCGTTATCCAGGCAGCTCGTGGGGTTCACCTCGGCGCAGGTGCCGCTCAAGACGGAATCCTTCGTCCCCACGAAGTACTGCTTGTCCGTGTTCGCCCGATCGACCGAATCCCAGAGCCGGCCGGTCCCGCCAAAGACCCACAGTTTATTGCTGTCGTCGACCGTCACGGCCGGCGAGGCCGTCACCGGCCCCAGCTCGAGCGTGGTCCCGAGATCATCCACGAACGTGTTGAGGATCTCGGTCGCCCGCCGGTTCGGACCGCCGGGATTCACACCCCAGACACCTGGCGTGCAAGGGGTGACCAGGCAGTCGTTCTTGGTCAATCGATACAGCTTGCCGCGCCAGGGGAGACTGCCATCATGGATCGTGCTCCCCGCGTAGGTCACATCCACCCGGTAGTCGAAATCGTTGTCAATCGTCAGGGTCGAGGACAGGAACGCATTCATCGTCTCCGCCTCGAGTTTCTTGACGTTGATGTTGTTGAAACCGGGGCCGGCGACGAAATCAATCGCGAAGAAATTGCCGGCCTGCGCGATGCTGCCGCCGTAACCGGTCGGCCCGGAGCCGACGATCATGAACCACTTGGCGTTCGTGTTCACCGTCATGCCATCGGCCGCGGGACTGACGCGCAGCATCGAGGGCCTCGCCGTCGTCAGGCCGAGGTCCGAGCTCGAGAAGCTCATGAGGAGCTTCGGCGGTTCCTCGGGGCTGGTGATATCAAGGACGTAGACGGCGCTGTAGAACGTCCGGGTCTCATCCGGCGTCATCACGTTGTTGTCGAAGTCCCCGGTGATCGTCATCGGAGGGGCGCCGCCGCCCGCCGTGCAGGCGCCGCAGCTCCCGCCAAGCTGGAATCCACCCATCAGGATCGTGCCCCAGCCGTTCGGGTGGCTCACGCCGGTCTGTCCGGTCACGCAAGGCGCGGGCGCACCTCCCCCCGCGTCGCAGAAGATCCGCACGTCCGTCGCCTTCGGCGTCGCATCCACATAGTACACGTGGGTGTAATCGGTCCGCGTCAGCCACTGCAGATGCGGCAGCAACTCCTGCGGAATGAACGCGTACATCTCATCACCGAGCGGCGGCGTCTTGGTCACGCCCGCCTGCGTCGTCTTGAAGTAGCCGTGCTCCGTCACGCCGACGGTCGCGGGGTCGTCCCCGCGATGGAAGAAGCCCGCGTTGAAGGCGTGCAGCATCCCGTCGTTGGCGCCGACGTAGGCGACCTGCCGCCGGTCCTTGTAGTCGTTGAAGAAGTCGGCGTAGGTGATATCGCCGTAGATAATGTCATATCGCTGCGCCGGGGCACCGACGACGATGGGCTGCGCGTTCACCGGATCGCCCAGCTTCCAGACCTTGAGCGAGCCGCCCACCGTGAGCTGACGATCGCGCATATTGGCGATCTGATCTCCGCGGATGAAATTGATGATATTCTCCGCGGTGTAGGGGGCCGCGCCCGCCCGTATATAGGGCGCAAGCTTGCCCGTATTGCTCGTCCTGCTGGCGCAGTTGGCGTTGAACTCGATCTGCTCGCCGGCATCCACGATCTTGTCGCCGTCGAGATCCACCCAAGTTTCGATGTTCCGATCGCAGGAGTTCAT
>JBFISJ010000245.1:0-3293 GCA_041608595.1 Nitrospiraceae bacterium | reverse complement strand
GTCCGACTCGCCGGCGACGACCTTCCAGGACTTGAGATACACGACCTTGTGCCCTGGCTTGACCTCGGCCACGAGGTCGATCATGCCCATGATGGGAAGCTTGCCGAGGTGGGGGATGGCGGCCTCGCTGGCTTTCACGATGACGATTCCGCTGTCGGATGAGATAAAGAGAAAGCCGCGCTTCGCATCGACGTCGATAATGGGGCTGAAATAACTCCTGTCCGCTGCCAGCACCGTGCCCCCCAGCCATAGACCAGCCAGCAGGCAGACACAGGCGATCCAGATGGTGCTCCGTCGCAAGAAAACCTGCATAGCCTCCTCCCATTCCGAGCGAATTAAGAACCTGCCCTCATCTGACCATCTGTTAATTATTTCATGCGGCGAAGCCTCGGGTCTAGAGGAAATTTCGCCCGCCTTCGCTGGACGTGCCCGCCGGCTTGTCCGCCGAAGCCTTGGCGAAGGCGGAAGCGTCAGCGGAGGCGGAAGCCATGGCTGTCGAGCCGTGGTGCTCCAGCGTCGGCCTCGCCCCAAAAGCCTTCCAAGCGCACTCAGACCACCTGAAATTCAGCCGGGCGGACGCGCTGCTCGGTGATCCAGAAGGCCCGGAGATCCGGCTTGGCTTTGTTTTCCAGGGAAATGATGACATAGGCAGCCTCGGGGTAGTAGGCGAGCCCGATGTCGGTCTGGGAGGGGTAGGCGGGCGAGTGTGTATGGGAATGGTAGATCACGCTGAGCTCGAGGTTGCGCTGTCGGATGTCCTTGAATGCCGTGAGCAGCTCCTTGGGATCCATGAAGTAGGCCACCTCTGCACGAGTCGCCTCGCTGAGCTCGCCCAACTGCTTCACATTCGCCTCTTGGAAGACGGGGATCGCGCGCTGGTCCCGCGCGATGGTGTTCGTGATCGGATAATGGGCCACAACACGACCGTCCTTGCCGGCCAGCAGCCCGCAGCACTCGAACGGGTCCAGTTCCCGCGCGTGCGCGAGCATCTCGTCGACGATGGCCTGGGGAATGGTCAGCGGGAACACGTCAGATGCTGCAGGAGACCGAGTAGTCCTGGCTCAAATCGCGTATGGTGGGGTTGGCTCCACACAGGGGGCAGGCCGGGTCTCTCGGCCGGGACACCTTGCGGAACTTCATCTCCAGCGCATCGTAGATGAGCAGGCGGTCCGCCAGGGTCTCGCCGATCCTCAAGATCTCCTTGATGGCCTCGGCGGCTTGGAGCACGCCGATCGTGCCCGCCAGGACGCCCAACACGCCGGCCTCCTGGCAGTTGGGGACCAGCCCGGCGGGGGGTGGCTCCGGGTAGAGACAACGGTAGCACGGATAGCCCTGGTGCGGCTTGATCGTGGTGAGCTGGCCCTCGAAGCGGAAGATGCTGCCCGACACGAGCGTCTTTTTCGCGAAGTAGCAGGCGTCGTTGACCAGAAACCTCGTGGAGAAATTGTCCGACCCGTCGAGCACGACATCGTAATCGGCCAGCAACCGCATGACGTTCTCGGCCGAGACGTTCTCCTGATACGTGTTGACCGTGATGTCGGGATTCAGGGAGGCGAGGGTCCGCCGTCCGGATTCAACCTTGGGCATGCCAAGCGTGGCGGTCGAATGCAGAATCTGCCGCTGAAGATTCGACAGGTCCACGACATCGCCGTCGACGAGGCCGACTGTGCCGATGCCGGCCGCGGCCAGGTACAGCGCCGCCGGCGAGCCGAGTCCTCCCGCGCCAATGACGAGGACTTTGGCCTGGGCCAGCTTCTTCTGTCCCTTGCCGCCGACTTCCTGCAGGATGATGTGCCGGCTGTATCGCTGAATCTGATCGTCCGTAAAATCCATCACAAACCCGCTCACGTTTTCATTCCACGATATTCAGCTCAATCGGATCGACGACACACCCTTTTTCCCGCAGACCGGCGACCGCGCGCTCGATTTCGGCGGTCTCGCCGCTCAGCTCGACGTCTGCCCACCCCGTGCCCTCGCGAACCCCGGCCTGGCGGACGTTGGTGACCACCTTGTACTCGTGCCCGATCTCATACAGGATCGGCTCCTTGACCTTGTGTTCAGGAAACCGGATGTGAAAGCGCAGGTTCGGCATCCTACCCTCCGGCGATCGCCGGCACGATCGACACCTCGTCGCCGTCCTTCAATGTTGTGGCTTTGCCGTCGAGGAACCGCACGTCTTGCTCATTGACGTAGACGTTGACGAACCGGCGGAGCTCGCCTTGCTCGTCGCAGAGGCGGCTCTTGATGCCGGGATGGTTCGCCTCGAGATTGTCGATGAGCTCCGCGACGCTGGTACCCTTCATCTCGACTTCCCCCTGGTTCTTGGTGAGTGTCCGCAGCGGAGTGGGTATCCGAACCTTGATCACGCGACGCCTCCGTTCTTTCCCATTTTGAACGTCTTCTCGAAGCTGACCAGGCTCGGCTGGATCCGGACGGGACGACCGACGGCGTCGACCACTGCCTCCTGTGTCTTGAGCCCGTTGCCGGTGATATAGGCCACGGTCACGTCGTGCTTCCGAATCAACCCCTGCTTCGCGAGCTTGCGGAGCACGCCGACGGTGACGCCACCGGCCGTCTCGGCGAAGATGCCCTCGGTCTGCGCCAGGAGCTTGATCCCCTCGACGATCTCGTCATCCGACACCATATCCATCGTGCCGCCGCTCTCGGCTGCGGTGCGTAGCGCATAGTAGCCGTCGGCGGGGTTGCCGATCGCCAGAGACTTGGCGATCGTCTTCGGCTTGACCGGCTTGAAGAAATCGCGCCCGGCCTTGTGTGCGGTGGCAATCGGGGAGCAGCCTTCGGCCTGCGCGCCGTTGATCTTGGTCTGCACCGCATCGATGAGTCCTACGGTCTTCAGCTCGTTCAATCCCTTCCAGATCTTGGTCAAGAGGGAGCCCGACGCCATCGGGATGACGACCTGGTCCGGCGCGTGCCAACCGAGTTGCTCGGCCGTCTCGAAAGCCAGGCTCTTGGAGCCTTCCGCATAATAAGGACGGATGTTGATGTTCACGAAGGCCCAGCCATGCTCCGCGGCGATTTCGCTGCAGAGCCGGTTCACGTCGTCGTAATTGCCCTCGATCTCCACGACGTTGGGGCGGTAGATCAGGTTGCCGAGCACCTTGGCCGCTTCGAGGTCGCCCGGGATGAAGACGTAGCACTGCATCCCGGCCGCGGCGGCATGGGCGGCGACCGAGTTGGCCAGGTTGCCGGTCGAGGCGCAGGCGACGGTTTCGTATCCCAGCTCCCTGGCGCGGGTCAGTGCGACGGACACCACCCGGTCCTTGAACGAGAGG
>JBFISJ010000244.1:0-3293 GCA_041608595.1 Nitrospiraceae bacterium | reverse complement strand
TCAGCGCCGTGCCTGGCCAGTCCGAACCTGGACAGCCTGGAGGATCGAGTGGAGGTTGAATTCGATCAAATCTTCATAGGTCTTCACGTCCGGATTCCCTCCCACCATGATCAGAAACTTGGCGACGGTCGCGCCGGTCTGTTCTGCCACCCAGTTCGGGAGTTGCTCTCCGAAGTGAGGTTCACGGAGGACGAGCTTGACCTTCTGCTCCTTCATGCGATCGACCAACCACACCAGGTGACCCTGTGTCGGCTCGATGCCCGGCCTGATCTCGATCTGCGCGACCTCTTCAAGCCCGAATCGCTCCGCAAAGTAAATCGTGTCCTGATGGTATGAGACAAACTTGAGGCCGCGCAGGGGCTCGGCCATCTTCAGCCATCGCTCCAGTTTTCCGTCGAGGTGCGCATGAAACCTCTTGAGGTTAGCCTGGAACACCGGTTTTCCCGCGGGGTACACCCGCGCAAGTCCCTCCGCAATCGTCTCGGCGATCACCTTCATGTAGACGGGATCCAGGTTGAAGTGCGGATTGCCGAGCGGATGGACATCACCTTCACGCCGCAACAGCGAGCGCGGGATCTGCTTCGGCTTGATCTTGACGGCGCAATCGATGTAGCCGGAGCCACCGGGCAGGATGGCACGGTTCCGCGCCACGTCGATCAGCGCCGGAAGCCAGGCGTGCTCCGCCTGGAGACCCAGGACGACAAGCACGTGCGCCTGGTTGAGCTTGGGGACGAAGCTCGGCTTGATGGGAACGCCGTGGGGATCCTCCCTGCCCTTCGCCAGGCTCTCCACGGAAACCAGCTCGCCGCCGATCCGGCCCGTGATATCCGCCAGGTCGGGAATCGAGGTCACAACCCGGATCTTGCCCCCCTCCTCGACGGAGGGCTGTCCGGACATGCCCAGGCTCGCGAGCAGGGTGAGGAGTATCAGAGCTCCCGCACAAAACTGCTGGGAGGCCGATGGGGAGAGGGCTGGAGTGGGGGGACTTTGCTCAGTCACGTTCGGTAAATCCATGCTGATGACTTCCGATCACCACTTCCCACTGAAACAGAACCTGGTGGTTGTCCGACGCGTTTCCGTGATCAGAACGATTGTATTGAAGAAGAAAGCGCTGGAACTCGCTGGGATAGAAGGTGACATAGGGCGAGTAGGTTCGCACATCGGTTCTGTTTCCAGTCTGATTGACCGTCGAGCCGGTCAGACCCGTCAGGGGATTCGTCACCAGCGCCGGCTCGGTCAACTCCTGGTGATAGTCGAAACGGAATCCCGTTCGCCACCGCTTGCTGAACCGGTATTCGCCGTAGAGGTACCCGCCCCAGGCTTGCTGCCTGACCGTGTTGCCAAAGACATCCCGGCGTCCCTGCCCGACATCGTGGAACACTTCACCGTGCAACGAAAAGCTCTGGCGAAGGCCACGCCCGAGGGGATACCACCTGTAGTGATAGTCGAGCGCGAGGATGTGGCGATCAATCGAGTCGCCTTCCAGGACGCCGCTCCCCTCCAGCGCCCTCGACTGCGGCGCATAGGCGGCTGAAAAACCCACCTCGACATTGTTGTCGTCATTCAGGTCATGATACAGGGTCACCTTCCCGAGCACGGTATTGCCTTGTATGGGATGTTGGCGAAACGCGCTCAGGGGATCCTCCACCACTTCCCCGAACCGGCTCCCGTATGCCGCCGAGAGTTGCAAGTAAAAGGGGAGCGGGGCAAGCCACGCAATTTCCACCCCGTCAACCTGAGCTTCGGAGAAGAGTTGCGCGAGTGAAGGCGGGCGGTCGATCTGCGGCAGGTCGTGGGAGTGCCGCCTCGCCAAGTATCCAAACTCGCCGAAGAACCGGCCGCCACGGATGGAGAGGTTGTAGGGAAGGCTGGTCGTCTGGATAACCGCCTCCTCGATGTGGAAGACAGCTTTTCCGAACTCCGCCGATCCCGTCCGATCGTCCACCGATTCGGCGTGTCCCCCTACCACCACATAGGCTCTGGCGAAGGGATCCACCTCGGCTGAGGCGAACAACTCAAGCGTGCGCAGATTCGCATGCCAGTTTGGTGGAAATCGAGTGCCGACCATGCCGTTGGCGTCGGCTCCGTCGCCGCCGACCCGCCGCTGGCGACGCTGGGTATAGCCCCCGACGGCTTCAATGACCAGCCCCAGCGCCGGGTTGAAGCGGTTGAGAACTTGCTGGCGTTGCAGGATCGCCTGCTCGCGATCATCTCTTCCAATATCGAGCTCTCTCGGGACGTCGAGCGGCATCCCTCCCGGTCGCCCAGTCATATCCTTCGGTTCCGCCGTCACTTCCGCGCCGGGAAAGCGGCCTTTCACGCTCGAGCTGCGCTCGGTGGGTGCAGCCACCTCCCCTCCGCCGCCCTCTTGCGAGGGCTCCGCCGGCCGAGATTGCGCCAGCTCGACGCCGCGGCTTCCGTTCTCGACCTGAGCGATTCGCAACCGAACGTCCTGGAGCCGCTTCATCGTTTCGACCGCCACGCTGCCCTCGATCCCTGCTGGTCCGGAAGGATCGTACCGGCGCGGCTGCGCGTCGACCTCCATCCCGCCCGCTTGGATTGTCGCGCCCATGACAAGCGCCAGGCACGCGGCGGTGCCTCGCACGTGACTTATCGGCTTCCTCGCCGGCATCCGTGTGCGTCGGCCAAGAGAAAGAAAGCATCTGAGCTCCATATTGTCTGTCCTCCCTTGCGTGGTCGTGCGACAAACGCAGAGAGCCGACGCATGGCTTACGCGCGAGCGTGCAACGAAGCACAGGAACCCCCGCACAGCGTCCGGTTCTCCGAATTGGGACGGAACTGGCTCAGAAGAAAGGAGGACCTCGAGGAGAAGCCAGCGCGACTGTGACGCACGTCGGAAGCAAAGCGGAGGTGAGATCCGGCCGAAGGATCGGCCCGGGCCATCGTTCGACGACCTCAAGAGTCAGGGGGGTGAAGGAACTGGTCAGATGCTGCTGAACCCACTGGCACAGATCGGAGTCTGAATGCTGATGCCCGTCGTGGTCCGCTGCCGCGAGCTGGTGGTGTACGCCGAGTGCGACACTGAACGGCGCCATCATCATGACGGCCGCGAGGGCGACGAGCGCGATAAAAATGCGGGGACCGACTTTAGGTACCACGGGAGGGTTTGACCTTTTCACGGAGTGTGCTCGTCCTTATCACATGTTTTTCGGAGGTGTCAATTTTATCCGACTCCGAGAGCGCCGGATACCGCCAGGACTTCTTGGTGCGGGGGCACCGCCGCGAGGGTTGGAGCCGGCCATCAATCCCCGATCAGGAGCGGTGCTTTTTCC
>JBFISJ010000243.1:0-3306 GCA_041608595.1 Nitrospiraceae bacterium | reverse complement strand
CCTTCACGATCCCGCGCTCGCACCGCCCCGTCACCACCGTCCCGCGCCCGCTGATCGTGAACACATCCTCAATCGGCATCAAAAACGGCTTGTCGATCGCCCGCGTCGGCGTCGGAATGTACGTGTCCACCGCCTCCAGCAACTTCATGATCGCCGGCACCCCCAGCTCGCCCTGGTCCCCCTCGATCGCCTTCGTCGCCGAGCCCGTGATGATCGGGATCTTGTCCCCCGGAAAATCGTACTTCGACAGCAGCTCCCGCACCTCCAACTCCACCAGCTCCAGCAGCTCCTTGTCGTCCACCCGATCCGCCTTGTTCAAAAACACCACGATGTACGGCACCCCCACCTGCCGCGCCAGCAGAATGTGCTCCCGCGTCTGCGGCATCGGCCCCGTGTCCGCCGCCACCACCAAAATCGCCCCGTCCATCTGCGCCGCCCCCGTGATCATGTTCTTCACGTAGTCCGCGTGCCCCGGACAGTCCACGTGCGCATAGTGCCGGTTCTCCGTCTCGTACTCCACGTGCGAGATCGCAATCGTCAGAATCTTCGTCGCATCCCGCCGCCCCTGCGATTCGCTCGCCTTCGCCACTTCGTCGTAGCTGATAAACTTCGCCATCCCCTTCTCACTGCAAATCTTCGTCAGCGCCGAGGTGAGCGTCGTCTTCCCGTGGTCCACGTGCCCAATCGTCCCAATGTTCACGTGGGGCTTGCGTCGCTCAAATTTCGCCTTCGCCATAACCGTCCTCCTCCTGCAAATGTCCGGCTCCGGCCCCTTCGAGGCGGGAACCGCAGATCATGCGATCGGCCAGCCCGTGGCGCGGCCGCTTACTCCCCCCGCGTCCGCGCGATGATGGCTTCCGCGATTTGCTTGGGGACCAAATCGTACCGGTCGAACTCCATTGTATAAGTGGCGCGCCCTTGGGTGCGGGAACGGAGATCCGTGGCATACCCGAACATTTCGCTCAAGGGCACAGCCGCCTCGATGGCCTGCGACCCCGCCCGCACCTTGATGCCCTGTACCTTGCCGCGGCGGCTGTTTAGATTCCCGATCACGTCGCCCATGTATTCCTGGGGCACCAGCACTTCCACTTTCATAATCGGCTCCAGCAAGGCGGGATCCGCCCGCTTGCAGGCGTCCTGGAAGCCCATCGAGGCCGCGATTTTGAAGGCCATCTCATTGGAATCAACCTCGTGGTAGGACCCGTCCGTCAAGACCACGCGCACGTCACGCATCGGATACCCGGCGAGCACCCCCGAGTCCATGCGCTCGCGAACGCCCTTCTCGATGGCGGGAAAGTATTCTCTGGGAACGGATCCACCGACGATCTTATTGACAAACTCGAAGCCCTTCCCGGGCTCGGACGGCTCGACGGTGAGGTAGACGTGCCCGTACTGCCCGCGGCCACCCGTCTGCTTGACGTATTTCCCTTCCGAATCCGCAGAACGGCGGATCGTCTCCCGAAAGGCGACCTCGGGCTTACCGACGTTAGCCTCCACCTTGAACTCGCGCACCAGTCGATCGACGATGATCTCCAGGTGAAGTTCCCCCATCCCGGAGATGATCGTCTGCCCTGTCTCCTCGTCCGTGCGGACCCTGAAGGAAGGGTCCTCCTGCGCCAGCTTTTGCAACGACAGTCCGAGCTTTTCCTGGTCCTGCTTCGTCTTGGGCTCGATCGCCATGGAGATGACCGGCTCGGGAAATTTCATGATCTCGAGGAGGATCGGCTGTTTGTCATTGCAGAGTGAATCGCCGGTCATCGAGGTCTTCAGCCCGACCGCCGCCGCGATGTCGCCGGCGTAGACGGTGTCGATCTCCTCTCGCTTGTTGGCGTGCATCTTGAGCAATCGACCGATCCGCTCGCGTTTGGCCCTAGTGGCGTTATAGACGGTGCTGCCCGCCGACAGCGTGCCCGAGTAGACGCGGAAATACGTGAGCTGGCCGGCGAACGGGTCCGTCATGATCTTGAACGCTAGCGCGGCAAATGGCTCGTCGTCGCTCGCGCGGCGGGTCGCTTCCTTGTTGGTATTGGGATCAATCCCGGTGACCGGGGGCACGTCGAGGGGAGAGGGCAGGTAATCGGTGACCCCGTCGAGCAACGGCTGCACGCCTTTGTTCTTGAAGGCGGACCCGCACAGCACCGGGGTGACCTTCAGAGCGTTGGTCCCCGCCCGGATCGCACGCTTGATCTCCTCCATCGTGAGCGGCTCACCATTGAGGTATTTTTCGAGGACCTGCTCGTCGTACTCGGCGACTGCTTCAATCATCTTCTCGCGATATTCTTTGGCCAGCTCGACCAGATCCGCCGGGATCTCCTCGGTTTCGTACTTCGCGCCGAGGGACTCATCATTATAGATGTAGGCTTTCATCTTCAAGAGATCCACACTGCCGCGATAGTCCCCCTCTTTTCCAACAGGGAGCTGCACGGGCACGGGGTTGGCCCCCAGGCGATCGATCATCGATTGCACGCTGCCGTAGAAGTCGGCCCCGACACGGTCCATCTTGTTCATGAAGGCAATGCGAGGCACACGGTACTTGTCCGCCTGCCGCCAGACGGTCTCCGATTGCGGCTCGACGCCCTGCACCGAATCGAACACGGCGATGGCCCCGTCCAGGACCCTGAGTGAGCGCTCGACCTCGATCGTAAAGTCGACGTGACCCGGCGTATCAATAATGTTGATGCGGAAATCGCCCCAATAACAGGTCGTCGCCGCCGAGGTGATCGTGATCCCTCGCTCGCGCTCCTGCTCCATCCAGTCCATGATCGCGGCGCCGTCATGCACCTCTCCCATGCGGTGCGAGACGCCCGTGTAGAACAGGACGCGCTCCGTCGTCGTCGTCTTCCCTGCATCGATATGAGCCATGATCCCGATATTTCGGGTCAGCTCGAGTGGAACTTTCCTCGCCAACACTCCCTCCAAACTCGTCTTGCTGCGAGGCGCAGCGCAACAAAAAGCTGCGAGACAGACGCGTTGCCTGGACCTCGCAGCCTGTTCCTCTTCTGCAAGCTCAGCGGCCGATGTTACCAGCGGTAGTGGGCAAAGGCCTTGTTGGCCTCAGCCATGCGGTGTGTGTCTTCCCGCTTCTTGACCGATGCGCCGGTATTGTTGGCGGCATCCAGCAACTCGCCAGCGAGCTTGTCCGACATGGTCTTTCCGCTCCTCCCTTTGGCATACGTGGAGATCCACCGCATGGCCAATGAGAGCCGACGAGTGGGCCGGATCTCGACCGGCACTTGGTAGGAAGCCCCGCCAACCCGGCGGGACTTGACTTCCACCACGGGCTTCACGTTGTCGATGGCGGCCTTG
>JBFISJ010000242.1:0-3399 GCA_041608595.1 Nitrospiraceae bacterium | reverse complement strand
GGTCCCCGAGCAGGAATCGCAGCCGGTCTCGCACGCCGTGGCGCATCGCATTCTCCCGCGCCACCGCGAGGGCGGAGGCCGAGACATCCGTGACGTAAACGACGGCCCCGGGGAGTGCCAGCGCCAGGGAAATTCCGATGCAGCCCGATCCGGTTCCCACGTCGGCCACGAGCGTGTGACCACCCGATTGGACCTGCTCCACCACGGCTTCGACCAGGGTCTCCGTTTCCGGCCGGGGGATCAACACTGCCGGGCTCACGACGAAGTCCCGGCCGCAGAATTCCTGCGTCCCCAGCAGGTATTGCACCGGCTCGCGGGCCGCACGTCGCCGCACGAGGGCAAGCGCGCGCTCCCACCGGGCTGGCGTCAGGATCTCTTTCCCCTGCAGCAGCATGGCGAGATGGCTGTAGCCCAGTGCTGACTCGAGCAGCCAGACGACCTCGCGTTCCGCATGCTCGATCCCGGCCTCCGCAAGGAACTCGCTGCTCAGTCGCCGTAACTGTCGGAGCGTGTGGTCCGCCGTGGTCGGGACCTCGGCTCTCATAAGGCCTCGGGAGCCAGCTGGTCGGTCCGGGCCACCCGAAGGCCCTGAACGAGCTCGTCGAGGTTGCCTTCCAGCACCTGCTCCAGTTTGTGCAGAGTCAGTCCGACGCGGTGGTCGGTGACGCGATTCTGGGGAAAGTTGTAGGTACGGATCTTCTCGCTGCGCTCGCCCGTTCCCACCTGGGATTTGCGGGTCTTTGCGATCTCGGCCTCCTGCCTGGCGCGCTCGGCCTCCACGATTCTGGTGCGCAGCGTTCGCATGGCCTTGGCCTTGTTCTTGATCTGGGAACGCTCGTCCTGACAGGTCACGACGACGCCCGTGGGCGCGTGCGTGATCCGGACCCCGGAGTAGGTCGTGTTGACCCCCTGCCCGCCCGGACCCGACGAGCAAAAGGTGTCGATGCGAAGATCCTTGGAGTCGATCTGGACGTCAACTTCGTCCACCTCGGGCATGACCGCCACGGTCACGGTCGAGGTATGGATCCGGCCGCTGGCCTCGGTGGCCGGCACGCGCTGCACACGATGCACCCCGCTCTCGAACTTGAAGTGGCCGTACGCGTCCTTTCCCTCCACCAGCAGGATGACCTCCTTGTAGCCCCCGATTCCGGTCTCGCTGGCATCGACCATCGCCACCTTGAGCCGATGTTTCTCCGCGTACTTCACGTACATGCGCAGGAGGTCCCCCGCAAAGAGGGTCGCCTCGTCACCGCCCGTCCCCGCGCGAATCTCAACGAAGGTATTCTTTTCGTCCCGCGGATCTTTCGGCACGAGCAAATCGAGGACACGCTCCTCCATATCCTTGCGACGTCCCTGGAGCAGCGCGGCCTCCTCGGTGGCCAACTTTTTGAGGTCGGGGTCGGCGGCTGGATCGTTGAGGATGTGGTCGGTCTCTCGAATTTGCCGGAGGAGATCTTGATAAGCGACGAAGAGCTGGGCGACCTCTTCGAGGTCGGCCCGCTCCTTCGTCAGCTTGCGAAGCAGCGGAAGCTGGGTCAGGACGGACTGGTCGGCCAACTGCTCATTGAGCTCTTCATACCGCGCGGCCTTCGCCTCCCAACGGGACAGCAAGGCCGCATCTTTGGTCTCAGTCGTTTCCATGCCGGATGCACTGGCACCCCTTTGCCCTTACTTTGCGGCGGTTTTCTTCGCGTACTTCTTCTTGAAGCGCTCGACTCGTCCTTCGGTGTCGACGATCTTTTGGGTGCCCGTGAAAAACGGATGGCAATTCGAACAAATGTCCACCTTCAAATCACCCACCGTGGAGCGAGTCCTGAACTGCGCTCCGCAGGCACAATGGACCGTGGCATCTTTGTACGCAGGATGAATGCCCTTCTTCATATGAAATCTCCCATGAGAATGATGCACGGATGAATCGACGCCGCGCCAGGAACGACGGTCATCGATTCATCGACTGCAAGAATTCCTGATTCGTTTTGGTTCCCGCGATCTTGTCCATGAGAAATTCCATGGCCTCGACGGTTCCCAGCGGACTCAACACCTTACGCAATATCCACATTTTGTTCAACCGGTCGCGGTCGACGAGCAGCTCCTCCTTCCGCGTGCCCGACTGGCTGATGTCGATGGCGGGGAAGATGCGCTTGTCGGCCAACCGGCGATCGAGGTGCAGCTCCATGTTGCCCGTGCCCTTGAATTCCTCGAAAATCACGTCGTCCATGCGGCTTCCCGTGTCCACCAGCGCTGTCGCCATGACCGTCAAGCTGCCGCCGTGTTCGATATTGCGGGCAGCGCCGAAAAAGCGCTTCGGTCGCTGCAACGCGTTCGAATCCAACCCGCCCGAAAGCACCTTGCCGCTTGGCGGCGCGATGGTGTTATAGGCGCGGGCCAACCGGGTGATGCTGTCGAGCAGGATAACGACGTCCCGTTTGTGCTCGACCAGGCGCTTCGCCTTCTCGAGCACCATCTCGGCCACTTGAGCATGGCGCTGCGGGGGCTCGTCGAAGGTTGAGCTGATGACCTCGGCCGTTTTCACCTGCCGCTGCCAATCCGTCACCTCCTCGGGCCGCTCATCGATCAGCAGCACGATCAGCATGACTTCCGGGTGATTCTTTAAGACCGCCCGCGCAATGGCCTGCAAGAGCATGGTCTTCCCGGTTCGAGGCGCCGCGACGACCAGACCGCGTTGCCCCATACCGATCGGGGTGCTCAACTCCATCACCCTGGTGCAATACTCCTCGGGGTCGTGCTCGAGATTGATCCGCTGTTCCGGGTACAGGGGCGTCAAGTTGTCGAACAGGATCTTGTCCCTGGCAACGTCGGGATCCTCGAAGTTCACCTTCTCGACTTTGAGCAGGGCAAAATAGCGCTCTCCGTCCTTGGGCGGTCGAATCTGTCCGGAGACGATGTCTCCCGTTCGGAGATTGAAGCGGCGGATCTGCGAAGGGGAGATGTAGATGTCGTCGGGACCCGGCAGGTAGTTGGAGTCCGGGGCGCGCAGGAAGCCGAACCCATCGGGGAGGGTTTCGAGCACGCCCTCTCCGAAGATGACGCCGTTCTTCTCCGTTTGTGCCTGGAGAATGGCAAAAATCAATTCCTGCTTGCGCAGATTCGCCGCATTTTCAATCTTGAGATCCCGCGCGACGTCATTGAGATCTGCGATAGGTTTCTGCTTGAGTTCTGCCAGGTGCATGGTCTTCTCCCTCACATCATGATGCGTCGCCGTCCCGGAGATCCGTCGATTCCCGGGTCAGGACAAGCTACGAAACGTCTCGGCTTCATGCATATTGGTGATGTATCGAAGGCGATTGTGTGTCCGGAGAGGCTGCCCGCGAAGGATTTGTCCCGTCTTGCTGTTCTAAATCTCCAGTTGCTGAACGTTCGTCGGACCCTTCAGTACGG
>JBFISJ010000241.1:0-3556 GCA_041608595.1 Nitrospiraceae bacterium | reverse complement strand
CCACTGGCCTCGCGCCAGCGCATCGATGGCGTCGGCCTTCAATGAAAGCGGCACGCCGCCGGGCGCTTCTGCATCACGTGCCGCGCGAGCGTCGGGCCAGACCACCAGCAGGCAATCGGGATGCTCCCGCTCCGCATCCGGAAAATCCTCGCTCCGCCCGATCCCCAGCAGACACGCGATCTGGTCATCCGACACCCCATCGAGCAACACCGCTCTCCAGCCCAAGGTGGCGGCGGCGATCCGGGCAGCACCGACGGCGTGGCCCGCATCATGCTGGCAATAGCGAAAGGCCCGCTCCCCATACTTCCACGCCTCGCGCCAGTGAACCGAGGTCAGGCCGAGAAGGAAGGCGTGCGGGGGAAACGGCGCCATGAGGGCCGTGTGGGCTTGGGCGGGAAACACGGCCCGGCGTTCCAGCGCATGCTCCTGGGGCGCATAGTGGTAGAGGCCAGGCTGGTCACCGACCCCGTCTGTGGGACCCACGAGAAGATACCCCTCGGTGGGATGAAGGTTGCCGCTGGACGGATTCATGCGCAACGACCATCGCACGTCGCCGACCTGTTTCCAGGCCGAGAGTGCCAAAGTGAATTCCAGGAATCGAGAGAGACTGGTCATGGACAGGGGAACGATGGGAGCGGCGCCGCTACGATACAGGTCCGCATAGGCCGGCGAGCGTGGGGCCGCCTCGGGGTCCAGGAGCGGCAAGGGGATAATCGGCGCCCCGGCAAACCGCCGGAAGGGGTCCGGCTGATTGGCCCAATCCAAATAGCCCAGCGCACGGGCGTAACGGAAGAAATGGTGCTTTGTTTCTTGGTGATAGCGGATGACCGTGGCGAGGCAATCCGTCGAGGTCTGGTCCTGCGCGGCTTTAAGATTGGGCATGCTCGACTGTGGTGGCTTTATTTGACACCGTCACCCGTATCGACGACGCGGATTGTCCAGCACACGTCTTTAAAGTGTGCACTGGTGTTTGGACGGGATGACACAGATGAACTGCACGGCGTCATTCGGCCCGGCGATGAAACAGTGCCGCTCGTTCGCGGGGATGAAAATCGAGTCTCCCTGGGCAAACGGTGCCTCTCGCCCTTCGCTTCGCACGACCCCCGCACCCCTTAAGATGTAGACTTCATGCTCCCATTCGTGCGTGTGGAAGGGGGTGCTGGCGCCGGGCCGGAGATCAAACACGCGGAGCGCAAAATGCGGGGCCCCATCCCGCTCCGTGATCATTTCCCTGATTTCGACCCCTTCGGAGAGGCCCTCGTAGGGTGTCGGCTTCACCTCGGCATAGCGCTTTAGATTCATGACAGCACCTCTTGGGACCGGCCCATCCTCCCGCCAGGCACCTTAGCACGGGCCCCCGAGGCAGACAAGCGGCTGGATTTCTCGACGGACTCGCTCTACCCTACCGGCATGTCTTCGGAACATCGACAGCGGGGGCGGATCTTCGAGCATCGTGGCGACCTCCTACGGGCGCGAACGGAGTACGAAATGGCCGTTGCGGAGGACCGCGGGGCCGAAGCCTCCCAGACCACGTTGTCCGAATCTCTCGGGAATCTCGGGAATGTCTGCGCCATGCTGGGTGATTTCCCGGCGGCCGAACAGTGCTATCGGGAGGTTCTGGACATCCAGCGGCGCGAGCCTACCGATTGGAGCGCGGTCGGTCAGACCCTCGTGAATCTCGGCAATGTGCAGGCGGATGCAGGCCGTTCGGACCGCGCCAGGGCCTTTTATTTGGAAGCGCTTGATTTATTGGAACCAATTCACGATCGCCGTGCTTTGGGTATACTCTACTCCAACCTCGCCTTACAGGAAGCAACCCTTGGGAACACCGAGCAGGCGGTGTCCCGTTTCAAGAGAGCATTGGACTTGCACCGAGCGGTCGGCAACGAGGACGGGCTCGCCGTGACCTATAGTCAGCTGGGGAAGGTGTTTGCGGCGACCGGCAACACCGTCCAAGCCGAACGTTGTCTCACCAACGCCTCCGAGCATTTCATCAAGCTGGGCAATGAGGTCGGTGAAGCGGCGGCTCTGCGTCTCCTCGCGGACATTTACGAGGAGAGAGCCGACTGGCAATCGGCCTTGCGATGCGTGGAGCGCGTCCTGCTTCTGCAGTCGCGGTATGGTTTGGACAACAGCCCAGAGGACCTCGACCGACTCGCCACACTCCGTCAAAAGGTGCGTCCCGCATGAGCCAGAGCTTCACGGACACGGCCCCCGCTTCCTTCACCAATCTCTTGGTCGCGCGTGTGGCGTTCCTCACCCAACCCCTGCATCAACGAATGGGCACGTGGAAGGCGCTGCCCAGCGCGACGGGCGCCGTCCTGGCCATGAGCCAGTGCAGCCTGGGCGACGCGGCGTTCCTCCCGCAGGCGCTCCGACACGGTGGGCTCGAGATTCACCGCATCCGAGTCCAGCCGGAGGAGCAGGCCGAGCCCACGCCGGGTGCCGTCCGAATTGGGGAGATCCGATGGCCCGCGGCGTCCCTGGGCGGCGCCCCCATGGTCGCCCCCCCACCGGAGTCACCCCTTGATCCCGACTCCGCGGCCCCTCAAGCCCTCTCGATCCTCATTCACGCCACCATCCCGGCCTCACGGCTGCGGTCCTCGCGGTTCCTGACCAAGCTTCAAGGGTGGGTCGCCGAGGTCGAGGAGCGCCTCGCCTGCCGATGGTGGCACGGCATCGGCTCCCAAGACGGCAATCACGGGAAATCCTCCACGCTGAACCTGCACCTGGCCACCCGGCCGGATGAGCCCCTTAAGCCCTATGACTTCGAGCAACGGGTCATGCCCGTGCTGAACCAGGCCTGCCGCTTTGCACGGCAAGACGGGCTGCTCGTTCGGTTCGACAACCCCAGCACCAACTTCTT
Organism: Nitrospiraceae bacterium; assembly: GCA_041608595.1. GTDB lineage: Bacteria > Nitrospirota > Nitrospiria > Nitrospirales > Nitrospiraceae > JBFGRM01. The sequence goes on along the minus strand of JBFISJ010000241.1, from coordinate 690 downwards.
CGTCTATTGCGCCTCGCAGCACAAGCTCGTCCTGAGAGGACAGCCCTGCGCCGAAGGGCATCAGCATCCAGCCTGAACAACATCAGGTGGGCTTGCCCGCCCGCCTTCGCTGAAGCTTCCCCCTTCGCTGAAGCTTCGGGGGACAGGTCGGCGGGCACGCTATTGCCATGGCAAAGGCCGGACGCCTGCGGTCGAGATGGCGAGCCACGCTTGACTCTGCCCCACAGATGCTCTAGTGATGCGCATATGAGCCTTGACGCAGCCCGACAGCGCATCCAGTCGGCGATCGAGCAGTTCGGATCTCACGCGGCTCCGATGATCGAAACCGTCCTCAGCGAGGTGCGCAGTGCCCACGGACGCGAGACAGCCAATGAATTGATCGACGAGTTCGATCTCGAGCTTCAATACAACATCACCCCGATCGACCCGCTCGAATCCGCAGACTAGTGTGGTGCCTCCTAAAACTTTTTCCATCATTCATTCTGCGATCCCCCTCTCCCCCTGAGCGGTCGAAGGGACAGGTGAGGGGGTGAAGCGGGTTTGGGTTGTTCAGGGAATTCTTGGGACAGCACACGAGCCTTGCGTGCCATCGCACATGAACAGACCGGATCCATGCCCTCTCATCTGGTGTGCCATTTCGGGGCATGGGTACGGCCACGCGGCGCAAGTCGTTCCGGTATTGAACGAGCT
>JBFISJ010000240.1:0-3559 GCA_041608595.1 Nitrospiraceae bacterium | reverse complement strand
GTTGAGATCGCCGAAGATGCGCGCGCGGCCCTGGCAGGTGGTCACGCAAGCCGGCGCCTGGCCATTGTCGATGAGGTGGTCGCACATGGTGCACTTGTCAACGGCCTGCTTCTCCGGTTTCTTGCCGGCTTTCACGAAGGGATCGAAGGAGCGCACGCCGTAGGGGCAGGCGTCGATGCACTTGCCGCAGCCGATACACAAGTCCTTGTCCATCAGGATCAGCCCGTCGGGACGCTTGTAGGTAGCGCCGCCGCGATAGCGGATCTTCTTTCCGTCCGGCGTTTCGTAGGTCAGGCGTTTGCCCGGGTATTCGGGGCATTCCTTGACACAAGGCGGAACCTTGTCCTTTTGATTACCCTCGCAGTGGTTGCACATGATCGGCAAGTAGACCCTCTTGGTGTTGGGGAAGGTGCCCCAGGTCTTCTCCTGGATGACGGTCCTGAAGCGTCCCAGGGAAACATTGTTCTCGGCCTTGCAGGCCACCGTGCATGCGCGGCAACCGATGCATTTGCGCAGATCCATGACCATGCCCCAGCGCGGGACCTTAGGCTCCGCCGCTTGGGCGTTCGTCAGCGGCAGGGCCGTCGCGGCGGCCCCTGCCACCGTGGTGCCGATGCCTTTGAGGACGCGCCGCCGGCTGACCTTTGTTGATTGTGGGTTACTCATTTCGTTCTCCTCCGTCGATTTGCTGTGGGACCGAGTCCCCGCTCACGTGGGTGTCCCTTCCCGCGTCCTTCATCCGTTCGATTGCCTACTCCTGCAGGGAATCCACCAAATCCTCGAAATTCGTTAGCGCCTGGTCGAGCAGGAGAATGGAGTACTTTTTGTTGTGTACCCCGTTTCCGTGCTCAACGAGGCCGAAGCTCTCGCGCCCGGCCTCGAGCAGCTTCCTGGCCTCGTTCAATCGCGCCGCTTCGACACGACCGGCTGCGGCCGCGAGCGCCGCCACGGCCTCTTGCTCGACCTCCTTGATAAAGGCAATCTCCTCTGCAAGCGTCTCCTTCCAGTCTTCCAGCATCTCCGCCTGCTCTTCACCGTGGCAGTCGACGCACGACTCGCGCGTTGCCGCCTTCACGGTCTCGCCATAGGCGTGCACGTCCTCGGTGTGACACCCGAGGCAGTTCGTCTTAACCGCGTGCATGAGGCTGGGGGTTTGCGGTACGTCCTCGCCGCGGGCGGGTCCCGCCAGCAGCAGGCTCTGACTCGCGTGCTGGTTTTGGTGGCACGACGTGCACGCGGCCCGGCCCGTTTCGACGTAGTCACGCTCCTCGCCGTGGCGGATGATCCGGTGGCAATCAAAACAGTCGGCCCGCCGGGTTGCGACGTGTTTGTCGTGCATCAGGTCGCCGTCGTGGGAGGTCTCTGCGACGCGCTCCCGCGGCCAGTTGTGGCAGGTGAGGCAGCCGTTGGCGTTGACACTGCCTTCGTCCACCTCACCGCTCCCTTCGACGCTCTCCAGGTGGCAGCTCTCGCAGGGCACGCCCGCCGATGTCAGGCCTTCATGCGTGATCGGCTCGGCATCGGTGTCGTCGGCGGAGTTCTGGCTTTGCAGTGACTCCGTCGGAATGGTGTGGCAGATATCGCACTGACCCGGGCCTTCGTTGAACGCCAGTTTGCGAATGGTGGTGACCTTGAGCAGCCCGCCCGCCCTGTCGCCGGCCGGCACTAAGGTCGTTGCCTGGGGGATGAGGTGACACAGATAACAGATCTCATTCGGGACCTCGAAGTGCTTGTCCTCGGTCACCTTGAAGTGACACGTGTCGCAGGTGATGATCTGTCCCGGCAGCGCCTTATCGCCGAAGTGAGCGCCGTGCTTGAACTTCACCTTCTCGGTGAGCTGGATCTCCTTGTCCTCGACCTCTTTTTTCACGTGACAGCCGGCCCGAAGACAGGATCCGTCCTCGACGACGGCGCGTATCGGCAGGGGGGCTTGCGGATCGTAGAGGTGCGCGGCCAGATGACGAGCGCCGCGCATCTGACCGCGCCAAGAGAACTTCTCGCCGGGAAGGAAGTGGCACTCGACGCAGCTCGCCTCCTCGCCGGCGTCGTTGTTGCTCGCGTGGTGCCCGGAACCCTTCCAGCTTTCGTAGGGTTCAGTCATGGCGTGACACAACCCCCCGCAGAACGAGGACTTGCCTGAGTAATACATGCCGCCAGCCGAGGCCACCACCATGCCGGCCACCAGCACCAAAAAAACGATTCCCAACGTCTTCCAGCCCAAGGCACGTGTCTCCGGTCCCCCACAACCTGTGGTGTTGCCTGCCTGGTTGCTTCGGCGTTGCGTCAGCCGGTGACTGTCGCACCGATCCTGACCCAGATTGCTGCAGTAATCGTGCCAATAGCGCTAACTTCGTCCAGAAATACAAACAAAGCGCCCCCCGGCCGCGCCAAGCAGCGCATTTTTGCAATCCTTGGTTACGATCTGGTAACAACGCGCCTCAACCGGTAACGGCCAGCTTTTTCATCGCCTCTTCAATCCCTTGCGGCTGTTGAGTCTCCTCGTACGTCACTGGGCGGTAACTTCGCGCCGTGCCAGCGTTCCTAGCGAGCGAGCGCGCGGACATAGCGCACCACATCGGCGATCTCGCGCTTGCTGAGCACCTCTTTCCAGGCAGGCATGAACGATCCCTTGCCCTCACGCACGGCTCTTTCGAGCTCGGTGTCCCGGAGGCCGCTCATGCTTTCGTGATCGGTGAAATCCACCATCGGTGCGTCGATGAGTCGCGCGAGAATTCCATCGCCGCTTCCGTTCGACCCGTGGCAGGCGATACACGTACCCTTGAACACAGCCCGTCCGCGGTGCGCGTCCCCGGTAATTTTTGCTTCCGGGCTTCTGATGTCGGATATATAGGCCGCGATGTCGCGCAGATCTTTCCTGGAGAGCACGGCGCCCCAGCGAGGCATGTTCGATGTGTCGGATCGGCTGTAGCCACCGATGATCGCGGCCAGCTCTTCTATCGTTCTCCTCGCGAACGCAGGCGACGTAAGATCCGATGGCGTGTATCCCTGCTTGCGAGCAACGGGCCCCACGGTATTGCCCGCGCGCCCGTGACAGACGAGGCAGTAGGCCTGATACAACCGGCCGCCGGCGACCGGATCCGCTGCTTTCTCGTCGGCCGGTTCCACCGCAAGCGCCATCTCTGGGAGGGCTTGGACATAGGACGCCACGTCGAGAATCTCACTCTCTGCGAGGAGGTCCCGCCAGGGCGGCATGAACTCACCCCGGCCATCCCGAATCGTCGCCACGAGCTCCTCGCTCGAAAGCGCCGACAGGCTCAGCGAGCTGGTGAAGTCCACCATGGGAACGCCTATTACATTGGCGAGAAGCCCGTTTCCGGTTCCGAATCGCCCGTGACAAGCGATGCACATGCCTCGAAAAACCGCCCGGCCACGGCGGGTGTCGCCCCGGTAGCGCAATTCACTCTTCGCAAGCACACGCAGGTAGGCCGCGATATCGAGCAGCTCATCGTCCGGCAACACCGACCCCCACATGGGCATGCCGAGCCCCACGGAGGGTCCGTATCCCGCCGCGAGTGCCGCGAGGTCGGCAGCGCTTCTG
>JBFISJ010000239.1:0-3599 GCA_041608595.1 Nitrospiraceae bacterium | reverse complement strand
GGGCATGATCGACCTCGTGGCCGAGGTCAAGCCGGGGCACAAGGTCGTGTATCTCAAGTCGTGGAAGGTCGTCGCCGGCGAGTCGGACTGTATGGTGTTCGACGGGAAGCAGTGCAAGTGAGGAGGTAAGTGGGTAATTGGGCAATTAGGTAGTGACGGGATACAACAGTTACCCAATTACCCATTCACCTATTTTCGGCTTTCCCTCTTATTCCGAGCTGCCAAGCATGTCGTCGACGAGTGGGCGATTGAGGTCGTGGCAGCCCGGGCAGATCACATCAAACAAGGCCTCGTGATCGGCAACATAATTCTTGTCATCGACGAGCTTCTCGTGCATCACCTCGTCGTAGCAGGTGTCGCACAGCATCATCAACCCACGCATCACGGATACTGTTCGCCGGCCTCCACTCGACACGCCATCACCTCCAGCTTTTGGCTCGCAAGACTCGTCGTCCCTTCGAGAATCCAGCAACGCTCAGCCCCCTTGCCCTGAGCATCCTTTCAGACCGAACCTTTCATTCTCGCCACCATAAAATCTTCCGTTTCGAGCTCGATCCCACAATCGGCGCATTCGTAGGGCGCGTCGGGCGGAGGAACCTTCAGCTCGTTCTTGTCGATCCTGCCCTGACACACGTGGTAAAAGCGCCCGCGCGCCTCCTCGGTATCCAGCGGGTCGTGCTCAAAAATCAAAACCATTTCGGTCCACCTCGGTCATCCCCTCGCGGAGTATACCGAGACCCTCGCGCCGTCTGCAACCGCCCACGTCGCGATCTCTACACCAAGGCTTGCGGCACTTCAGGAAATGAGGCGGGGCACACGCGTTCTCTTTCCCCTCCCCCCGAAACGGGGGAGCAAGTAGATTGAGAGCCAGTTGACCTTTACGTTTGAAACTGGGCCTCGTAGAGTCCGGCGTAGACCCCGCCGCGCGCCAGCAATTCCTCGTGGACCCCGTCCTCCACGATACGCCCCTGTTCGACCACCAGGATACGATCCACGTGGTGCAGTGTGGACAGACGGTGGGCGATGACGAAGGTCGTGCGCCCCCGGGTAAGGTTGAGCAGGGCTTCGCGGATCTTGACCTCCGTCTCCGTGTCGATATTCGAGGTCGCTTCGTCGAACACGACGAGGGGCGGATCCTTGAGCAAGACCCGCGCGATCGAAATGCGCTGCTTCTGGCCGACCGACAGCTTCACGCCGCGCTCTCCGATCCACGTGTCGTAGCCCTCGGGGAGCTCGCTGATGAAGTCGTGGGCGCGCGCGGCGCGCGCGACATCCTCGATACGGGCCTGGTCCGCCGACAGATCGCCGTAGAGGATGTTCTCGCGGACGGTGCCGTTGAACAGAAAGGGCTCCTGCTGGACCAGGCCGATCTGGCCGCGCACGAACGACAAGGGGAGATCCCGGACATCGTAGCCGTCGATGAACACCGCGCCACCGGTCACGTCGTAGAAGCGCATGAGCAGCTTCAGCATCGTGCTCTTCCCGGCTCCGCTCGGGCCGACCAGCGCGATATGCTCGCCGGGCTTGACGCTCAGTGACAGCTCCTCGAGGACGGTCACGTCCGGCCTGTAGGAGAACCCGACGCGGTCGAAGACCACCTCGCCGGAGAGACGCGGGACCGGCTGCACCACCCCCGAACGATCACGGACGTCGGGCTGCGTATCGAGAATCTCGAACACCCGATCGCTGGCCGCCAGCGCGTGCTGGAGCATGTGATTGACCGAATGGATCTGGTTGATCGGCACGTAGAACAACGCCAGGTAGCCGAGAAACATGACCAGCTCCCCGACCGTCATGTGCTCGCGCCGCACCTCCCCTGCCCCAAACCAGAGGATCAGAACCGTTCCCAGGCTGCCGACAAACATCATGGCCGGAGAATAGACGGACCAGAGGTACATGGCCCGCAAGTTACCCTGGCTGTACTGCCAGCTCCGGCTGTCGAAGCGGGTCTGCTCGTGGGGTTGGCGGTTGAAGCCCATCGTCTCGCGGATACCCGAAAGCGCGTCCTGCAAATACGCATTCATCTCCGCCGCACTTTTTCGGATCAGATGGTAGTAGTGATGCACGCGACGCGTGAACAGCGTGGCCGATCCGATGAGGATGGGGATGGGGAGCAGAGCCAGCAGGGCCAGTTTCCAGTTCACCCAAAAGAGAATCACCGTGATGCCGATGAGCGTCAGCGAGGCGGTCAGCAGCCCTTCCACGCCGTCGATGAAGATGCGCTCGACGTGCTCGGTATCGCCGCTGACACGGGACATGATCTCGCCGGTGGATCGATTTTCGAAGTAGCTGAGAGCCAAGCGTTGCAGTGCGGCAAACACCTGCCGCCGCAGGTCGTGCACGACCCGCTGCTCGACCTTGTTGTTGAGCCGAATGCGGAGCGAGGCGCACACGTTGCGGGCGCCCAACGCGGCCAGCAGCCCGAGAATGACCCACACGAGCAGATCTTCCCGACCGCCCCCGATGACGTCATCGATGACGATCCTGACCAACTGGGGGGGCACGAGCTCCAGCCCCGTGGTCAGGAGCGCAAAGGCCAACGTCGTGACGGCGAGGGTCCGATACGGACTGAGATACGTGAGGACTCGAAGGAGGGATTTCACAAACGGCCGATCATGCAGGCTGGTTAAATAACCGTCGCCGGCTCCTTTCTCCAGTAATGGTCGAATTCCGAGAGATGCGTGAGCGACGAGAGGTCGGTCATGCGATCAAGGAAGACCTTTCCGATGAGATGATCCATCTCGTGCTGGATGCACACGGCGTACAGACCGGAGGCCTCGAAATCGACGGCGGCGCCCGTCCTGTCGAGGGCCTGCACGCGCACCATAGAGGGCCGCGTGACCTTCCCGCGGAGCCCGTCGACGCTCAAACACCCTTCCCAGTTCTCCGTAAGCTGGGGGCCGTAGTGGACGATCTTCGGATTGATGAGCACCGTTTCCGGAAAGCCCCCCTCGCCCGGCAATCCCATCACGAGGAGCTGTTTCGATATGGACACTTGCGGAGCCGCCAGGCCGATGCCATCGGCCTCGTACATGGTCTCGAACATATCGTTGATGAGCTGCTGGAAGGGCTGACCCGTGATCTCCTCGGGCGACACGGGGTCCGCCGGCTGGCGCAGTACCGGGTTACCCAATTTTGCGATCTTCATTCGTCCCATGAGAACAACCTTTGCCCATCGAATCTCAACGTCACTTTATAACACAGGGCTCCAAATTCCCGCAATCTGTCGACTGTTTTCACTCGCTTCCGCAGGACAACACGGCGTGACCAAGAGCGATCTTCCAACCCAGTTTACTGTGTTGTCTACGGAATTACCCGCAGCTTTCATCTTGTGATCCCCCTCTTCCTCCCCTCTCCCCGGGTATCCATTGCTCCTCCCGTTGCAACGGGTGATGGGGAGAGCGCCAGGGTGAGGGGGTCAGGCCGGCTGGCGCCGATTCGGCTGTGTCGGTATCTCAAAGGTGTCTTTGTTGGCCGCCCACCAGTCGGTCCATTCTTGCGCCCATTGCTCGCGATCCTCCGGGGTCGAGATGGACCAATCATGCAGCTCGGCTTCATACCGCGTGAGCCGCAGCAGAGATTGGACGGCCGTCTCCGCC
>JBFISJ010000238.1:0-3618 GCA_041608595.1 Nitrospiraceae bacterium | reverse complement strand
CCTTCACCCGCGGCGCGACCCGTGGGGACGGCGCGATCGGCGAGGACGTGACGATCAACCTGCGCACGATCCGGGCGCTGCCGCTCCACCTGGAGTCGGAGCCGGACCTCCCCGCGCGCCTCGTGGTCAGAGGTGAGGTCTACATGAAACTGGCGGATTTCCAGGCGCTCAACCGCCGGATCACGGAGCGCGGGGACGAGCCCTTCGCCAACCCGCGGAATGCCGCCGCCGGGTCCCTGCGCCAGCTCGACTCCCGGATCACCGCCGACCGCCCCCTCTTCGTGGTGTGCTACAAGATCATGGTACAGAGCGGGAGCCTTCCGGAGACGCATTGGCATGAGCTCGACTCCCTCGCGCGCTGGGGGCTCCCTATTCCCACGCACCGTCGCCTGTGCGGTGCTCTCGGGGACGTGACCGCATTCCACTCGGAGATGGAGGCTGCACGCGATGCCCTGCCCTTCGAAATCGACGGCATCGTCGTTAAGGTCAATCGGCGCGCCTGGCAGGACCAATTGGGGCAGCGGTCGCGGAGCCCGCGGTGGGCGGTCGCGTACAAGTTCACTCCGCGAAAGGAGATCACGCAGGTGCAGGATATCGCAGTCTCCGTCGGCCGCACCGGCACCCTCACACCCCTGGCCCTCCTGAAACCGGTCGATGTCGGTGGCGTCACCATCAGCCGCGCCACCCTGCACAACGCCGACGAGGTCGCGCGGAAGGACATTCGTGTCGGCGACACGGTCAAGGTGGAGCGAGCGGGCGACGTCATCCCGGCCGTGGCCGAGCGCGTCCCGATCATGGGAGAGCGGCGCGCTGAGCCGTTCCGCATGCCCGATCGCTGCCCGGTCTGCGGATCGGCGGTCGCGCGTGAGGGGGCCTACTACTATTGCACGGCCCAGGCGGCCTGCCCGGCCCAGCTCAAGGGCGCCATCGAGCATTTCGCCTCGAAGAGCGCACTCGACATCGAGGGCCTGGGAAGAAAGACCGTGGCGCAGCTCGCCGACCGGGGCCTGGTGAAGGAACTGGCCGACCTCTACGGTTTGACGAAAGCGCAACTGGTGACGCTCGACGGCTTCGCGGATCGCTCCGCGCAGCTCTTGCTCGACGGGATCGAGCGAAGTAAGGACGTCTCGCTCGAACGCTTGTTAATGGGCTTGGGGATCCGCCAGGTGGGTCAGCATATCGCGCGCGTCCTCGCCCGCCGGTTCGGCACGCTCGAGGCCATCATGGCCGCGGACAGGGAGTCCTTGGAGCAGGTGCATGAGATCGGCCCTGAGATTGCCGGCAGCCTCGAGTCATTCCTCAAAGAGCCCCAGAACCGCCAGGCCATCGCCCGGCTGGTGGAGGCGGGTCTCCGTGTGAAAGAAACCAGCGTGCCGGCGCAGAATCGTTCCCTCGAGGGCAAGACCTTCGTCTTCACCGGGGGGCTGAGCCGGTTTACTCGCGACGATGCGAAGCAGGAGGTCGAAGCGCTCGGCGCGCGTGTGGCATCGAGCGTCAGCAAGAAAACGGACTACGTGGTCGTCGGGACGGACCCCGGCTCTAAGGCTGAGAACGCCCGGAAGCTCGGCGTGAGGATCTTGTCCGAGGACGAGTTCGCGAAATTGGTGGGAAAAGCCTAGCGGCGGGCGGTCAGGCGATCTTGGTCAAGCTGGCCCGGTCGGTCCCCGCCGTCTGCTCGGCGTTCTCGGGAGACGACCCGACTTTCTCCTCTTCCTTGAAGATCAACACGGCTTTGATGGACTTGGGGTCGGCCTCCCGCACCACCAGCCGGGAATTGCCCACGATCAGCTCCTCGCCCGTGGCGGGAATCCGACCGAGCTGATTCTGGATCAGCCCGCTGATCGTGTTGGCCTCCTCGCTCAGCTCCACCTTGAGGAACTCGTTGATGCGCCGGACCTCCGTACGGCCGTGGACGAGGATCTGGTTCTTGCCGATCCGCTTGATCAGCTCCTCGGAAATATCGGTCTCGTCCATGATCTCGCCGACCACCTCTTCGATCAGGTCCTCGAGGGTGACGAGGCCCATGAATCCCCCGAACTCGTTGACGACGAACGCCATGTGCCGCTTCTCCTGCTGGAACAGTTTCATCAGGTCATCCGCGGGCTTGCTCCGGGGAACGAAAAGGGGGGCCCTCGCGAGGTCCTTGAGCTGCACGTCTTTCTTTCCGCGCGCGAGCTCGGTCAGCGCGGTGTTTTTGTAAAGGATGCCAGTCACATTGTCCAACGTGTGGTCGAAGACGGGGATTCTCGAATACCGGGACTGGAAGAGCTGCTCCTGGGCATCTCCCAACTTCAACGACCCATCCAGCGCGAAGACGTAAATCCGCGGCGTCATCGCATCCTCGGCGGTGATGTCGTTGAGCTGAAACACGTTCTTGATCATCTGCACTTCCTCGGACTCGATCGTGCCGGCCTTGCCGCCGGCGTCGAGGATGAACTTCACCTCCTCCTCGGTGGCAAAGGGCACGCTCAACCCGCGGCCGCCCGTCAGCTTCAGAATCAGCGGCTCCAGCGCGAACAAAATCGGGAACATCAGTTTTTCCAGCCCGTAGATCGGATAGGCCATGAACTCCACCACCCTGAAGGCATGCTTGGCCGCGAAGGTCTTCGGTACGATCTCAGCAAACATGAGCACCACAAAGGTCAGGATGCCGGTCGCGGCGGCGACCCACTCGGAGCCGAACTCCTCGATGGTCACGAGGGTGACGAGGGAGGCGGCGGCCAGGTTCGCCAGGTTGTTGCCGATCAGGATGGTCGCCAGCAGCCGTTGGGGGTTCGCGCGCAGGCGAACGCCCAGTCGCGCCGCTCGTCCCCCCTCCTCGGCAAGCCCGTGCAACTTGGCTTCGTTGACCGAAAAGAAGGCGATCTCAACGGCGGAAAAGATCGCGGAGAACAAAAGACAGATGGCAACCGCGGTGATTTCCATAGACCTCGACGTTCAGCTCAGGGTGTTGGGCCAAAAGGCGCACCAGCGATGAGCCGGACTCGCCGGCGAGCGCTCGGGGTCGATTTGGGCAAGGTTCAGGCAAGAACTCGCTTTGAGGACTGAGAGGGGGTGAGCACTAGGACGATCCCGTAGGGGGATTCGTTTTATACTGCCTTCGTCCATGTACGCCCAAATTTATAACACAGGGGCTTCCGATTCGCAACTGTTCTCGACATCCGATCATCTAAAAATATTAGCTTTTTCAATATGATATAAAATTGCTCCTTCAGAGGGGTGTCTGGTTCAACCCCCGCAGGGAGAAGGGGGGACGCCCCAGACCGACCGGCGCCTCAGGTGTCGTCCCGTATGACGAGGGTCTCCGTGGCCAGCTCCCCGGCCAGCCGAAGCGCCAGCGCGTCGGCATGATCCTCCGAGACAAACCGCCCCACCATCACCCGATACCGGCGTCCCTCCCACAGCTCGACCGGCACGACGCGCACTGGGGAATAGGATCGCTCCAGATGCGCCTTGAGCGCCAGCGCGTTCCCCTTCTCCGCGAATGAGCCCACCTGGATTCGCAGCACGCCCACCCGGTTGGCGCGGCCCCGGTACCCGATGACCCGAACCTCCACCCGATCGGTGCCCTTCACCGCCATCCCGAGGGCCTTCGCCGCCTTGTAGGAAAGGTCGATG
>JBFISJ010000237.1:0-3624 GCA_041608595.1 Nitrospiraceae bacterium | reverse complement strand
TATTGGCGTTGCCGTTGCAGGTGACCGCCGAGGTGCAATTGGCATCTCCGTCGCCGGATGCTCCGTTGAACTCGAGGCCGATTCGGGGCGACATCGGCACGTTGGCCAAGGTCACGCCTCCCATGATGGCGGCGGCCCAGGCGTTGATGTGAATATCCCGGCTCGTGTTCCCCGTCCCTGGCCCTCCGGCTATGGAGCCAAACTGATAATAGTACTCGCCCGTCAAGTCCAGCTTGAGCCCGCCTGCTCCACCCTGCCAGGCCGCTCGCGCACCGAGGGTGTGGCGATTCTGGTTGGGCGCATGAGCCTGGGTCACCTGACTCCCGGGAAAGCTGGCCGCTCCGCTGATGAAATACACCCACATGGGCTCGATGGAAAGGCCCTTCATCGGTTTCCAATCCGCACGGAGGAGGAAAAAGTCGGTGTCATCTTCTGCATCGACCGCCGCTCCCGCCGATGGGCCGTCGGCCCCGGGGACGGCCAGCGGGAACATGTCTGGATTGGCGCCTGCTGGGCCTGAGTTGAAGTCTCCCTCCGACGGTCTGAACCAGCCGCCCTGGACGGCCAGCGCCTTCTGCGGGGCGTACCTGAACATGATCCCGTCATGGGAGAAGCCCGTGTTCGCCCAGTCGAAGTGGCCGAACAGACGATGGTTGCCGAACACGATCAACTGGCGGCCCAGCTTGAAATCGAGGTTCTCCACGCCGACATCACGGAGGAGCACATAGGCCTGTCGGATGAAGAAGGCGTCACCCTGGCCGACGTTGAACGGATCGTTGGCGCAAACGTTAGCCCCGCAAGGGGCGCCAGCGACACCCGGCACCGCCCCACCACTTCCCCAGTTTTTCGCATACTGGGGCTGCAAGAACACCTCGACGTTAGGCGTGATGGAATAGTTGAACCCAATCCGCATCCATTGCTGGACGAGGAAGTCGTTTCGCTTGGTGATCCCGAACGTGCCGTTCGTTCGAAACTCGGGGCGAACGCGGAGATCACCGGACACGGTCAGATTCTTGAGGTCAAACAAGGAGCTCTTGGGTGGGTCGAAGGCCCAATACGGAACCAAGTCCGGAATCCCGCGTGGCACAGGTGGGACATTAGAAGGCCACGGCGGCGACGTTTTAGGCTCGGCGGTCGGTGGCTCCGCGAGCGCTGACACGGTGGGAATGGCCGCGATGGCCAGGACCGCGACGAACCACTTGAAGCACTCTTTGAACCTATTCATAGCGTTCCTCCTGTGAGTTGGCCCGGCCCGATCTGTTGTGCCTCCGGACCGAACGTTCCAACCGCTACACTATGATGATGTTGCATTGCTAAACAGGAAAATCCGTTGTGCCCGCATCTCCCTGTCCAATTCGTCTCGGCTTCGGTGAGGCCGAAGCATGTAGACCGTAAACAATCGAGGCTACCGACTTCTTCGAAATCTTTGAACATCCCTTAAGTCTTTATTCTTCGAGCTTCACCCCCCTTCGCTATGGATATCATATTAAGTATACTTGTCAAACGAATAAAAAAATCAGCAATTAAGCCGACTTGCCGCCCGACTCGCCGCTTGGCTCGGCCACCTTGCTCGCGGCGTTGATCTCCTCCTCCGCCTCCTTCATCGAGGCCGTGAGATCCTGCTCGACCATTTTGAGCTCCTGCTGGATCATGTTGACCTCGGGATCGACGGTTTTTCGAAGGTCGTCCGCCGTCTCCTTAAAGCCTTTGACGGCTTTCCCGACCTGCCGGCCCACCTCTGGCAACTGCTTCGGCCCGAACAGGAGAAAGGCCACGATCAAGATGATGAAGATTTCTGCGACGCCGAGCCCGAACATGTTGGTTCCTCGAGCATGGGCTCGGGACGCGCGACAAGGGGCAGGAGGTTAGAATCTTGCGCTTGCCTCGTGCCTCGCGCCCAGGACTCTTGCTATCCGTGCCGGACTTGCTCAGTTTGCGGCGCGGCTCCAGTCTTCTCCTGCTGCCCGTTGGAAGGCGCAGGCTGGACGGCCTGCTGGGTTTGACCCTGTGCATCGGCCGCCTGGCTCTCCGCCTGGACGTCCGATTGCGGTGTGACGTCGATCGCATCCGGCTCACGGACCGATTTTTTGAATCCCTTGATGGCCTTGCCGAGCCCCTCGCCGAGTTGCGGGATCTTGCCCGCGCCGAAAATAATCAGCACGATGATCAGGACCAGCAGCAGCTCCATCCAGCCGAATGTACCGAACATCTTCGTTTACTCCTCCACTCTGCGGCAAATGCGCTTCTCGCGCGGCAGAGCGGGACGTGCCATGTTGCGTGAGAGACGACGTGCCGGACGATCCGTCAGGCCGTCGCTTCGAGGATACATCCTCCCTCTTTCGCGTGCGGCAACTGCGCACACGGATAGAGGGGCATGCCTCGAAACGCGGCAGAGGCTACAGAAGTCGTTCCGAATAGTCAAGTCAAAATCTTCTGAACCCCTTGGCGGATCAGGCCAATCTGAGAAAAAAGTGGGTGTAGTCCACCTCCTGCGGCGGCACCCCGATGGCAGTGGCCAGGGAGTCTGGGTCGAAGCCCAACGCCTCCAATTGGTTCCGGACGCCGAGCAGCTCCTCTTCCGTGAGATACGCGACCGTGTCCGGCACACACCCTTCTTTAATCGAAGAGAGCAGGCCGTGGAGGCGGTCCCGGTCCTGCTGCGGGATGTCCTGTCGCAACGGAAAATCGAGCTTGCGCCGGTACGGGCTGCGATAGACGTCGTCGAGCGCGCGGATGGTGTTGAGAATCAGCTCATCTTGCTCGGCGGGCTTGAGGACGCCCGCGGAGGGGTGTGTCGCCAACAGGTCCATCAGGCTCACCACGTTGGTCCCGAGCTCTCGACCGAGGAACCTTTTCTGCGGTTCCGTTTCGATCGTTACCGCACCCACATATTTCGCCACCGCCTCCAGCAGCGGGAAATTGACGACGAAGCTGAACTGGCCTCCATATTGGCCGTAGCACGGTTTGTCGGGGTCGTTCAGCACCTGGCGTGAGACGGCTCCCGCATCGAAGCTGCTGAAGCCGATGCCGTCGGGCCTGAGCAGGCGCTTCGCTTCTTTGATGGACTGTGCCGCGCCGACGTTCACGGGCACCAGCACCTGCTCCTCCAGGGTCTTCATGAACTCGGTGATCGTCTTCCGGAACGGCACATCTTTCCACTCAAGCTTTCGGTATTCCTTCTCCCAAACGATGTCGTCGAGGAACGGGTGGAACTCGCGCAGCACGTCGCCGTCGCCAGCCTCGAAGGCCCGGACGAACCGGGACCAGTCCGGGATCTCCGCGTAGCGCGTCTCCCGCAAATTGGGACGGATGAACTCCTCCTCGAATTCGGCATCCATCCGGAGCATGAGTTTCGTCGGCAGGTCATTCCACAGCTCGTTGCAGATGATCCGGTCGACGCTCCGGTCGGCGACCCCGGACAGATTGGTGACGTCCGCGCACACCGTTTCCACGCGACCGAGATGATCGGCGAGCTCGGGATGCGCCTTGGTCGCCTCCAGGCTCCCGTCGTGGCTGTCGACCAGAACGTAACGGACGCGCGGATAGACGAGCCCCGCATCATCGATCGCTTTGAGGTGGCTGAGGAAACAGGCAGCCAGGTTCCCGTTGCCGCAGCCCCACTCG
>JBFISJ010000236.1:0-3628 GCA_041608595.1 Nitrospiraceae bacterium | reverse complement strand
GCAGAAATCAAACCGTAATTCCCCCTGCCCGGCCACCCTGCCTTCAGTCCGGCGACGCTGGAGAATTGGTGAGCCGCCTGGGACTCGAACCCAGCACCCTCGCCTTTGCGGTCCCATGGTCCCACCACCACCCTCCCCTTTACGTTCCAGCACACAAATCGGGCACACCACACCTTCGCCCTTATGTGACGACGTGATCGCGATGGACCTCCTTTCCGTCAACTACAACATTTCTCCCTCTCGGCCCTGGCGCCTTGTGCGACAGCGTCCGTGGGGACTCCGTAGCAAAATAACTCAGTGCCCGGCACGGGTAAGGCGCCATTCTTTAGAACCGGTTGATTTCTTAAGGAGATCAGCCTAGCCTGATCCTCGTGACGCTGGCAGCCAACTTGCTCAATATTCTGTTTTAGGAACAGGGCATTGTTTAAAAGGGTAAGCATGCCGTATAGTATGAAGCCACCTATGACGACTACTCGCGCAACCCCATTCAAAGCGTTCGCCCCGTTTATGGTGGGGGTGCTCTTCTTGTGTCACATCATGGGGATCCTCTGCCTCATGGTACCTTCCACCGCCATGGGAGCCCCGTCCCTACAAAATCCACCCTCGACCCAAAGCATGATGGCTGCGGATCTCCCTTGTGCGGACGCGATTCATTCAACCGGCGAGCGGACGGGTACACCGGACACATCGACGTTCACTTCTCCAACGCTGCTCGCTCCACCGGTTGTCGTGTGCAGCACGAGCTCGGCAACACTGCTCCCCACTCTACAGAAAACGGGCCCGCCTCTCTTCACTCTACTGTCCACATTCCGGATCTGACCTACACCCTCCTTTTCTGACGTCACCATAGCGGGGCGGAGAACCTTGCGTTGCCCTTCGATTATGGTGACCTGGTCCAGTCTTTGCCCAACGAGGTTCGACATGCACGAATATCGTGGCCTTATGCTAACGCCCGTGGCCGTGCTGTGCCTGCTGCTCTTCGGGACTGCCCATGCTTCCGATGAGCCCCGGCTGTCACTGCCCAGCCTCATGAAGGAGATGTTGGAGCACAATCCGGCGATCAAGGCGGCCCGGCAGAGATGGGAATCCGCCAAGGCGATCGTGCCACAGGTGCAAACCCTGCCTGATCCAAGCCTTCAGCTCGGATATCAGCGAATGCCCATGACCGAGCCGGTCGAAGGCGCGATGTACGGATTCCGCCAGGATATCCCGTTTCCAGGAAAGCTGAGGCTCCGTGGGGAAGTTGCCACGCAACAATCGGGTCGCTTCGAGCATGAGCACGACGCGACGCGGCTCCATCTGATCGCCCAGCTCAAGCAGGACTATTGGGACCTCCACTTCGTCCATAAGGGAATCGAGATCGTCCAGAAGAACAAGCTGCTGCTCATGCAGTTCGAGAAGACGGCCAATGCGCGCTACAGCGTGGGGAAAACGGCCCAACAAGACGTGTTTCGTGCTCAGGTGGAGCTGTCTCGAGTCCTCGACCGTCTGGCTGTCCTGGAGCAGCAAAAAGAGAGCCTGCACAGCTCGATCAACCGTCTCCTGAACCGCCCGCCCCTCGGACCGCTCGGCACACCCGAGGAAATCCGTCTCACGCTCATTCCGGTTGACTTGCCGGAGCTGGCTCGCCGCGCCGAGGAGCTCTCGCCCATCCTTCTCGCGTTCGGGAAGGATGTCGCACGGGAGGAACGCGCGCTGTCGTTGGCACGCCGCGAGTACTACCCGGACTTCAACGTGAGCGCCCTGGGTCTGCGCAATGATCGCATCAACGACAACGGCTATCAGATCATGCTCGGCATTCAGATCCCGCTGTTCTATCAGACCAAGCAGCGAGAAGGCGTGAACCAAGCCGGGTCCGATCTGTCGCGTGCGAGGCAGACCCTCACCGCAGCTCGGCAGGATCTGCTCTTCCAGGTGAAGGACGCCTTCGAGCGGGCTCGCCGTGCCAGGCGGCTGGTCAAGATCGTCGGGGACGCCATCATTCCCCAAGCCAGCCTTGCGCTCCGGTCCGCACAAGCCGGGTACGGCGTCGGCAAGGTCGATTTTCTCACCCTGCTCAACAACGTTCTGACGCTTCAGGACAATGAGTTGGAGCTGCATGGGGAAATGGTGGCGCACGAAAAAGCGGTGGCACGGCTGGAGGAGCTGACCGGGGGACCGCTCATCAGATCGGGCCCCAGCGAGGGGGAACCGTCACCATGACACGCCGAGCGGTCTCCATCATAGGCGGTGTCCTCATCGTCGCCGGCCTGGCGGTACTGATCTGGCACCTCATGCGCGAACCGTCACGTTCTCCAGCTGAAGCTCCGCATGATCAGCTGATGAAGATGGAGGAACAGGCGGCACACGCGCCGGCGCCGACTGGCCAAGTCCATCTCCGGCAGCCCATGGCGCCCATGCCCGCGGAACCCAACACCCTGACCATCACCCCCGAACGCCTGCAGACCATCGGAGTGCGATTCGAAGAAGCCGCCCCGCGTGCCCTGGAGAAGATCATTCGGACCGTGGGACGGGTGGACATCGACGAGCGGCGCCTCGCCCGCGTGAATATCAAGCTGGAAGGATGGATCGAGAAGCTCCTGGTAAGCGCGATTGGAGATCATGTGAGAAAGGGACAGATCCTCTTTACCATTTACAGCCCCGACTTGGTGGCGACGCAGGAGGAGTATCTGCTCGCGCTCCAGAGCCTGCGCGAACTGGGCGGGAGTGAGTTTCCGGAGGTCGCACGCGGCGCGAGGGACCTGCTGGAGGCCACACGCCGCCGATTCGAGCTGTGGGACATCACGGAAGATCACATCAAAGACCTGGAGCGCACGGGCAAGGTCCTCAAATCGCTCCCCATCCACTCCCCGATCACCGGCACCGTGCTCACGATGCATGCACGGGCGGGGACCTACGTCACGCCGGGCACGGAGCTCTACATGATCGCCGATCTCTCCCGCATCTGGATCCTGGCGGACATTTACGAGTACGAGCTTCCCCTGGTCCAGCTCGGGCAGAAGGCGCGCGTGACCCTCTCGTACGATCCGCAGACGGCCCGCGAGGCCACGGTCGGCTTCATCTACCCGACGCTGGATCCCAAGACACGGACGGCCAAGGTCCGGTTCGAGGCTCCCAATCCAGGCGAGAAACTCAAGCCGAGCATGTTCGCGAACGTGGAGCTGAGGATTCCGCTCGGTACCAGGCTGGCCGTCCGACGTGAAGCCGTTCTGGAATCAGGAGAACGGCAGTTGATCTTCATTCACCACGGCGGCGGCAAACTCGAATGGCGCGCCGTCAAATTGGGGGTCCAGGCGGGGGATTGGGTCGAGGTGCAGGAGGGGCTCCAGACCGGGGATCATGTCGTCACGTCGGCAAACTTCTTAATCGATTCCGAGAGCCAGCTGAGGTCGGCGGTCGGTGGGATGGCAGGGATGAAATAGCGGGATCGACCATGGTTGCACAAATTATCGAGTTCAGCGCAAGGAATCGCTTCCTTGTCTTCTTGCTGGTCTTTGGGTGTGCGTCCGCCGGCCTGTGGGCGATGAACAATACCCCGGTCGATGCCGTGCCGGACCTCTCCGACACCCAGGTCATCATCTATACCAAATGGCCGGGACGGTCACCGGATCTCGTCGAGGATCAGGTG
>JBFISJ010000235.1:0-3660 GCA_041608595.1 Nitrospiraceae bacterium | reverse complement strand
TTGGAAAGTGAAACGACGACTTCTCGTGGGAGATCTGAACTGAAACTGTAAGCCTTTTGATTGAAAGGAGAGCATGCCATGGCACTTCCAACACGGTGGAGTTCATTGGGGGAATTGGATGACTTGCAGGAGCGGCTGTCAAGCTTGTTCGGACGCGCACCGGTTCGGAGGGAGGGTGAGCGACGTGAAGCACTCACCATGGCTGAATGGGCACCTCTTGTGGACATTGTCGAAGACGAGAAGGAATACTTGATCAAGGTCGAGGCCCCGGAGGTACGGAAAGAGGACCTGAAACTGTCGGTCGACAACGGGGTCCTCACCATCACCGGCGAGCGCAAGTTTGAAAAGGAGGAGAAGGGAAAGCGCTACCATCGTGTGGAACGAGCGTACGGGCACTTCAGCCGGAGCTTCACCCTGCCTGAAGACAGCGATCCGGCCCGAGTCAACGCGCAGTACGAGGATGGCGTGCTCAAGGTGCACGTCGCCAAGGCTGAGAAGCCCAAGCCACGGGCGATCGACATCAGGGTTCACTAGAAAGGACGGCCGCCGCCGTGGTGTATCCTGAGAACCTGCTGGGGCGAGGCGCTGCGGGACGCATCCACACCCTTGCGAAAAGGCTCCGTATGAGGGCGTTCATCATCCTGACAGGCCTGTTTCTCCTCGTGTGCGGCAGCTCCTGGGTCCAGGCCCAGAGCGAGCGTGGGGATCCCGAGAACGGACGCCTTCTCTACACTCAACATTGCCTGCGTTGCCACGGGGACACGCTGGAAGGAAACGGAGAGGATGCGCGTCACCTGATTGTCCCCCCCGCAAACCTGCGGTCGCCTGACGTTCGTGCCAAGACAGATTGGGAGCTTCTCATCCCCATCTATCACGGAGTCATGTTCACCCCCATGCACGGATGGCGGGGCCGGATGACCTACGAACAGATCCGGGATATCCTGTCTTATATTCGAACGGTGGCACCGTTCGATGCCATCGGTTGAATCAGAGGGAAGCACCATCTCGCCGCCCATGCGCAAGATGCCAGGTTCTCGAGGGCGTCTTGTGTGGGGGCTGGGCTTCTGCGCCTGGTTCCTGCTAGCACCTCCGTCAAAATCCCATGCCGCCCGCCCATCCCCGGCTTTTGCAGATATCGAGGTCTTTGCGAGCCCGCGCTGCCCTCACTGTCACGCCGCAAAGCTCTTCCTCGAGCAGCTCCAGCGGGAACGCCCTGATCTTATTGTCCAGGTTTACAATGTGGATGCAGACCGAGAGGCACTGAAGCGCCTTCGCGAGTTGTCCGCCCGTTTTAGCTATCAGACGATCGGGGTCCCGACCTTCCACCTCCGAGGGGAGCTGATCGTCGGCTACAGCGGACCGGACTCGACGGGAGCACGCATCAGAAGCCTGCTCGGTCCCCGCGCACCGCCCGAGGATGCGTGCCCCGATCAGATCAATCCCTGCGGGAAAAACGGACGACAGACGCATATCTCCGGAGAGGAGGTCGATACCTGGGCATTCGGGCGGCTCGATGCGCGCCAGATCGGACTCCCGCTGTTTACAGTGGCCCTGGGGCTGCTTGACGGGTTCAATCCCTGCGCAATGTGGGTGCTGCTGTTCCTGTTGTCCATTCTCGTGAACCTGCATGATCGTGCTCGCATGGTCATGATTGCGGGCACCTTCGTGCTCGTGAGCGGATTCATCTACTTTGCCTTCATGGCGGCCTGGCTCAACATCTTCATGGTGGTCGGTTTCTCCCGAACCATCCAAGTGCTCCTTGGCGGCATGGCGTTTCTGGTCGGCGTGTTCAACGTGAAGGACTTCCTTGCACTCGGTGCGGGCCCGTCGCTCGCGATCCCGGACTCGGCCAAGCCAGGCATTTATGCGCGCGTGCGCCGAATCGTGCACGCAGAGCATATGGCCGGCGCGCTGGTCGGCGTCGTGCTGCTGGCCGCGCTCGTCAACATGGTCGAGTTGCTGTGCACGGCAGGTTTCCCTGCGGTGTACACCCATATTCTGGCAGCACGCGAGCTCCCCTGGTGGTCCTATTACGGGTATCTGGGTCTCTACAACCTCGCCTACATACTGGACGACGCGATGATGGTCACGATCGCGGTTGTCACCCTGCAACACCGCAAGCTTCAGGAGAGAGCGGGACGCTGGCTCAAGCTGGTGAGCGGCCTGGTGATGCTCGCGCTGGGGACCGTCCTTCTGGCGAAGCCGGAATGGCTCGCATCCTAGGGGGGAGTTGAATCGAGGTCATTTGGTGATTGGGTAATTCCTCTTTCCGTGGCACAATCTGTCAGATGACGGTAGGTCTCCAACCACCTAGATTTCGAATCACCCAATTACCACCGCCCGATGTGACGCCATGAGTGGACAACCTGCAGGGGCGACGCTCTCCTTCGAGCAGATCTTTTTCGGGCTCCTGATCGCGCTCGCGGCGGGCGCCTTGATCGGGCTCGAGCGGGAGCAGTCCGGGGGGCACCGGCGCGTGGGCGGCGTCCGCACGTTTCCGCTCATCGCCCTGGCCGGCGCCCTGTCCGCCTTTCTCGCGCATACTATCGGTGTCGGTGTCGTGATCGGGGCTCTGATCGTGGTCGGGGCGTTGATTGGGGCCGCGTACTACCAGGAAGCCATCAAGGACGGCTCGCCCGGTGCGACGACTGAGGTCGCCGCGCTCGTCACGTTCCTGCTCGGGGTCCTCGCGCTGCTCCCCGGGCTCCCGCTCGCGACCGCGGAGCGCTACATTCTCATCGTCGCCTGCGCGGCGGTGGTGATGGCGCTCCTCTCCTTCAAGGAGCCCCTGCACCAGGCGGTCAAGCGTATCTCCGCCGACGACCTCTACGCGACCGCCAAGTTCGTCATCCTCGCCTTGGTCCTCCTGCCCCTCCTTCCCAATCGCACGCTGGGTCCTTTGGACGTGCTCAACCCGTTCAACATCGGACTCATGGTGGTGTTGATCGCCGGCATCAGCTTCGTCGGCTACATCGGCGCCCGGGTCATGAGCGAAGGGAAGAGCCTGCTGGCGACCGGCGTGCTCGGGGGCATGGTCTCGTCCACCGCCACGACCATCAGCCTTGCGACCCACGCGCGGCACGCAGCCGGCAATGCGACGCCGGTGGCGACTGCCATCCTGGCTGCGTCGGGTACCATGTTCGTCCGCATGCTCCTCGTCGTTGGGATTGTCGATGTGGCCCTGCTGCCTCCGCTGCTGCCTCCCTTGGGCGCGATGACTCTCGCGACTTACGTGATGGCCCTGATTTTGCTCACAAGTGCACGGTCCCAGCCCAAAGCCATGGAGCCCGTGGCCTATCGAAACCCCTTTGAGTTGCGCCTGGCGTTCCAATTTGGCGTGATTTATGCGATTGTCATCTTCGTCACCAAGGCGGCGCAGATGTTTTTCAGCGACACCGGCCTCTACGTCTCCAGCGTGCTCGCCGGCACGACAGATGTGGACGCGATCACGCTTTCCATGACCACCTTCCACCGGGATGGGCTCGACCCGCGCATTGCCGTGATTGCGCTGACCCTCGCCGCGATGATGAACACGGCGGTCAAAGGAGGACTGGCGGCCTGGTTCGGGCGGGGGGCGCTTGCGAAGCAGATCGCCCCGGGCCTGGGCGCCGCACTCGTGACAGGCGCGTTTGCGCTGATTTTCATCTGGTAGGATAATCT
>JBFISJ010000234.1:0-3675 GCA_041608595.1 Nitrospiraceae bacterium | reverse complement strand
TTCCCAGGCGCAGGGAGATCCGAGGCTCCAGGAATGGCTTGGAGGCAAGAAGCCCCGCAAGGTGATTTACGTCCAGAAGAAGCTAGTAAACTTCGTGGTGTAACCTCGTGGATGTGAGCTTGAGAGCATGATCGGTCTTCGAAGCAGCGCTCTCCTCTGCCTCATGCTGCTGAGCTCCGCCTGTGGATACCAGATCATGGCGGGTGGGCCCGGCCCCGTCATCGGCGGAGGCGAGGAGGAAGCACGGTTCCGTGCCCTTCGCGCCAAGGCCCCGCGGCTCGTCGTGGAGCCCGTACAGAACAGCACCTTCGAGCCGGACCTCGAAGCCAAATATACCGAGTTCCTTCGGCGGGAGTTTGCGGCGTCGAGCGGCGCCAACGTCGTCCCTGACGCGAGGTCCGCGGAGCTTCGTTTGCAATCGACGATCAACTCCGTGAGGCTGCCCTCGCTGAGCTTTTCCCGAACGTCGACCTTCGAGAGGCGCGCGGTGGTATCCGTCACGGCACGGGTCGAGGAAGTCGGCACCAAAAAGGTGTGGTGGCGAGAAGAGGCCAGCGGCTCCTCCGAGTTCTTCATTACCCAGGACATCCAATTCAACCGCGTGCTGCAGACGCGAGCCATCGAACAAGCGGGTGAGCAGATCGCCTCCGATCTCGCTGCCCGGTTCTTGATCCACCTCGAGTCGGTGCTGGAGGCCGAAGGGGAGCAAAGCTCGCCCGGGGAGTCACCGGTCCCGGCCGCCGGAGGCCCTCCGCAGGACACCGGCGTGGCCACCCCGTAACAATGTGGTACGAGCCACGATCTCGCTGATCGAAGGCGGATTCAGTCGACATGAAATCTCGCGAGCTGAAGAACACGATCGAGGGCCAGGGGGTTGCCCCCATCTACCTGGTGCTCGGCGAAGAGGACGATCTGCGCGATCATGCCCTTCGCGTCGTGAAGGAGGCTGTGTTGGGAGGCGGGGACGGGGACGCGTTCAACTGCGATGTGTTCTACGGAGATGAATGCGCGGCGTCGGATGTCGTGGAATGCGCGCAGCAGATCCCGGTCTTCTCCGAGCGCCGTCTGGTGATTCTCAAGGGAGTTGAAAAACTTCCAGCGCGGGAGCTCGAGGGCCTGGCTGAATACGTCAGGGCTCCCAACTCCAGCACGAGTCTCGTCCTGTCGGCGTCGAAACTGGACGGGCGACTCAAGTCCACGCAAGCGCTGAAAAGCAAGGCTCACGTCGTCGACTGCACGCCGCTTCCCGCGCAGCAGGTGCCGGCCTGGATCCGCGAGCAGGCGGCTGATCTGCAAGTGAAGCTGGGAGAGGATGCGGTGCAGGCTCTCGCGGAGCTGGCCGACCATTCCCTTGCCTATGTGAGGCGTGAGTTGGAGAAGGTGGCGGTGGCGGTTCCGGCCGACGCCGTCGCCGGCGCCGCCGAGGTCGACGCCCTGCGAGGTGTGGAGCCCGGCGCGTCCGTCTTTGATTTGAGCGCGGCCATGACGGCAGGCGATCATGCCGGAGCCTTGCGCATCGTCGTCCGGAACCTCGAGGCGGGTGAAGCGCCGCTCCGGATTCTCGGCGCGCTGCTTTGGCAGTACCGCCGTCTCTGGAAGGCCCACGCGCTGCTCGCTGAGGGTTGTGCCGACGCGGACGTGGGCCGGGCCGCCGGAATTCCGCCTTTCCGGTTGCGGGAATTCCTGGGGCAGGTCCGCCAGATGACGGACCTCCGCGTGCGGCAGGCTGTTCAGTTGTTTCTCGAGGCGGACAATGCCATCAAGGGTGGCAGCGCGGCCTCACCCCGGCGGACCCTGGAGTGGTTGGTGTTTCGGCTTTGCGGCGGGGAGCGGCACCCGACGCGGCGGGAGACTGTCCCCGGGGTCAACGCCACCGGCGCAGGCGTGACGCCCCCGCCACGAAAGACGAGGTCCATCCAGACAGTCCGAACGATCAGGTCGGGGGTCAGGCGATCGAATTGACGCTGTGGGCGAGCACGGAGATGCGGCGCGCGACGGTGTTGGGTTTGAGGACCCCCTTGGAGGCCGCTTTGCTCAGGGCGGAGGCCGCTTCACCCAGAGAGGCCTTCGCCGCCGCCGCGTCCTTCTTTTCGACGGCAGCCGTGACTTTCTTCATTGCGCCTTTCACAGAGCTGAGCACCACACGATTCCGCTGGCGGCGCTTGAGGGACTGACGGGCGGCCTTCAGAGCTGACTTATGTCGCTGTGCCATGATAAGTCTCCTTTGAACAAGCGCTACTCTTTAACACACGGCCTTTCTTAGGGTCAAGTAAATGGGGTACCGCGGAAACGAGCAGACGTGACGACGGTTCGAGCGAGTGAGCGTCTCATCCTGGCCCTCGATGTCGCCACGGTCGAGGATGCCGAACGGCTGCTTGGACGAGTCGGCGACGACGTGCCGATCGTCAAAGTCGGCCTTGAGCTCTTCGCCCAGGCCGGGCCCCGACTCGTGCACCGGCTGCGAGAGGCGGGCAGGCGGGTGTTTCTTGACCTCAAGTTCCTCGATATCGGCGAGACGGTTCGCCGGGCCACGAGACAGGTGGCCGATTTGGGCGTGGAGTTCCTCACCGTCCATGCGGATCGTCAGGCGCTCGAAGCGGCCGTGAGGGCCAGAGAGGAGAGCCGGTCGGGCATGAAAATTCTCGCGGTCACGGTCCTGACCAGCACGGGGACGCAGGACCTCCAGGAAGTGGGGATCCAGATGGCCGTGCCAGACCTGGTGGCCCTACGGGCCCGATTCGCGAGCGAGTTGGGCTGCGACGGTGTCGTGGCGTCCGGCGAGGAGCCGCAGGTGATTCGTCGGCAGGTGGGCGAGAGTCTGGTCATCGTGACGCCGGGCATCCGCGCGGAACCGGGAAGACGCGACGACCATGCCCGTGTCTCGACCCCGGCTTCGGCCATCGCGGCCGGGTCCGACTACCTCGTCGTGGGACGACCAATTCGCGACGCGCCCGATCCCCGTGCAGCCGCGCAAGCCATCATTCGGGAGATGCAAGCCGCCTTCGACGCGAGAAAAGAGGGATACGCGAAAGGTGAAAAGTGAGCAATGAGAAGAAAAGTTCTTGAGGATCGAAAGCCGGGCGGCCGGTTTCGTTCCAGAGGTCTCTCCTCCTACCCTGCTTCCCATTCCGTCATGCCCGCGAAAGTGCGTGTCCAAATCCGCCACGAGTGAGAAACGACTGTAAGACCCCCCGCAGTAAGAGTAACCCCTTCTACCTTACAAATTGACCGTCTTCGAAAGCCCGACCCTTGCAGCGCTGGTGCCGGTTTGTTAGGATCAGTTCCTGCCACATTCCGTCCTCATTCGCTGCTGGTGGTGGGTGTAGCTCAACGGTTAGAGCGCTGGACTGTGGCTCCAGAGGTTGCGGGTTCGAAACCCGTCACTCACCCCACCAAAATCCTTGCAGTCCATCAACGGGTTCCAAGGTAACGCGTTTTTGTTTTGCACCTCCTGCCTGTGCCTTCGCCCAAAATTTTCGCGCTCACCCCACGTATTCCCTTGTCTAGATCGTCAGGAAATCTCTTCCTCACGCGAGCCTTAAGGTTCTGACCAAGAGCTCGGCTGAGGGGGGGGACATCCCGTTGTGCGGCATGAATCCTTTGCCCCTGCTCGGCCTCTTACACAATATTAGGGCTCCGAGAGGATCACGATTTGGCCAGAGGTGGCTCAACCTC
>JBFISJ010000233.1:0-3791 GCA_041608595.1 Nitrospiraceae bacterium | reverse complement strand
TTCTCCCGCCAAACAGGCGTCTTCTTCCCGGATCAAAGATCTCGCGCGCGGTGGGTCGGGTGGCAGACCGATCCCGCCAAGAGTGCCAGCTCTTCGACCCGATGAATAGTGAGGTACCCCCGGTCCTGGGTCACCAGTCCTTCCGAGTGCCACAGGCTCAGTTGCTTGTTAATGCTCTCCCGCGACGTGCCCACCATGTTGGCCAGCTCCTGCTGGCAGAGCTGCAGCCCGATCCGTGTGCCATGCGGTGTCTCCTGCCCCCAAGTCTCTGTCAGAGCCACCAGCTTCTTGGCCAACCGCACCGGAAGGCTCAAAAAGGAGATGTCTTCCGTCATCTCATTGGCCCGCCGCAGCCTGTCGCAGAGAAGGCCCATCAGCTTCAGCGCCAAAGCCGGCGACTGACTCACCAGCGAAAGGAAATCCTGCCGATTGAAGACGGCCACTTCCGTGGGCTCCATGGCGGTGACCGTCGCGGTGTGGTCGGTGTGCTCGAGCACCCCCATCTCGCCGACGAGCTCTCCCGGCCCCAAAATGGCAAACGTAATCTCCTTGCCGTCGTCAGAAGGCGCGCTGACTTTCACGCGTCCACTGACCACGACGTAGAGATGCGTCGCAGAATCGCCCTTGAAGAACAACACCGACTTGGCCGGCATTATTTTGGGGACCGCCCGGATCCCATGTTGATGCATTTCCTCGGTGGCAAGGGTGGACAGCAGCGTGCCGGTGAAGGGGTGATGGTCCGTCGAGGGGTAGCTTCGGTGTGACCCCGTTCGTCCCCACCGCAGAGGGACGGCGTCCATCTTGCCTGATCCATGGGCGCGGTCGGTGTCGAGGCGGACCGGTGAGATTCCGGTGCCCGCCGATTGATCCGGTCGGTGTTGGTATCCCGCATGCTTGTCCATGATGTCACCTCGCTCATGCGCTGCCGACCGGCGCTTGTGGGACCGCCGGCGGGCGCGGTTCTGATCAAGCCACAAACTGGTTGTCGAAAAGCTCGTGCTGATCGACGGCCTTCTTAATCGCGGTGAGGAGGTTGTCCCTCGTCACCGGCTTCACGAGATAGTTCTTGACTCCCTGTTTCATCAGCGACGTGGCCAGTTGCACGTCCGGGTATCCGGTCAGCACCACGATCGGCACGGAAGGGTACTGTTCCCGGAAGTAGGCAATGGCCTCGACGCCGTTGATTTTCGGCATCCGGATATCACAGAGAATCGTGTCGACGGCGAGGGGGTTGTCGCCTTCGTTCAGTTTCTGAATCCCCTGCGCACCGTCCTCCGCCTCCACGACCTCGAAGCCCGCTTTCAGCAACGTCAAACGAATGGGCTTTCTGACCGATTCCTCGTCATCCACGACGAGGACGCGTCCCTGACGATAGGGCATTGATTCGTACGCGCCGTTCCCTTCCATCACGCACCTCCTTGTAAGCTTGGTGAGCTTGCTCCGATGGGGAACTCGATGTAAAAGGTGGTTCCCCTCCCTTCTTGGCTCTCCACCCTGATCTTCCCGCCGTATTTTGTGATGATCTTGTACACGATGCTGAGGCCCAGCCCCGTTCCCTTTCCCGGCTCCTTGGTCGTGAAGAAGGGATCGAAGATCTTGTTGAGAGCGGGCTTGGGAATCCCAGGCCCGGTGTCGCAGATCGAGACCAGTATCTTGTCGCCATGGCGGCCGGTGGACAGCGTGAGACGTCCCCGGCCCTGCATCGCCTGCACGGCGTTGCCGATGATGTTCACGAAGATCTGCTCGATCTCCGACCGCCTGGCGCGCACCGCCGGAAGCGACTGTAGGTTCGTGACAACCTCGACGTAGCCAAAATGGGGGCCTCGGCGAACCATCTTCACCGCATCCACCAGTCGCTGGTTGATGTCGACGTCGAACTCGCCCTCCCTCGAGCTGGAACGAGCGTAACAGGCGAAGTCCCGTACGACGCTGGCGACGTGCTGGGCGTATTCGGCAATGTCTGCGGCGTATTCCTGAATCTTCTCGGGGGCCGTCTCCTCCATCATGATCTCGGCCAGACCCAGAATGGCCTGCGCGGGGTTGTTGACCTCGTGCGCCATGCCGGACACCATAGTCCCCAGGCTTGCCAACTTCTCCGCCTGGACGAGCTGATCCTGCATCTGCTTTTCTTCCGTGACATCCCACAAGGCAAGGCCCACGTGACGTCTCTCCCGGTCGCCCAGCACAACTGGAAAGCACTGGTAGCGAATAATGCGCGGTCCGTTCTGGAACTCGCGATCTTGCCGCCGCGGGCTCTGCTCCATGGCGGAGGGGGACATGCGAAACATCTGTTCGCAGCGAGTCAGCTCAGCTTCTGGAAGAATCTCGCGAAGCGACCTCCCGACCAGCGAGCATCGCCCGTCGTCAAAAAATCGGCTGGCGAGGGCGTTGGCCGACAGGATGGTCAAGTCTTCCATGACGACGAGAATCGCGCTGGGGAGGCTCTCCAGGATCACCCGCGTTTGATGGAAGGCCCGCCGCAATGCCTGGTCGGCCTGCCGACGTGCCTCCTCGACTCCGATGGCAGACGCGACAATCCCGAGAAGCCGTCGGTCGCTTTCGCTGGGAACGAAATCGTCGCAGAAGAGAACGCAGATCGCCCCGATATACTCGCCCCCTCGTCGCACGGCCTGGCCGATGTACGTCTGCAGTCGATATCGCAAGACGCAGGGGTCGGACTGCGCGAAATCACTGTCGGGGAGGTGGCGGACGAGCCACGCCCGCTCGCCTCCACGGCTCATGACGTGCGAGCAGATGTGACCGTCGGGATTGGTGACGGGCGCAAGATCGGGGGGGGTGCGCCATCGCCCGGTCAGGTGGAACTGACCCTCTTCGAGTCGGCTGTAGAGGGCCCAATCGCCGCCCAGCAGCTCTCCACAGAGGCGGGTCAGGCGGTTGATGTTCTCTTGAGGGGCATTGCTGAACCGCAGCAGGCACTCATTGATCCGCGCCAGACGGTCGGCGTCTCGCTTCCGCTCCGTAATATCTTCCGCGGTACCCTCGTAATAGCGCCGAGCCTCGCTTCGGTCATGGCCGACACGGGCGTTGATGGACAGCCATACCGGCTTTCCGTCTTGTCGGGCGCATTCGACCTCGAATCCTCTGACGTCCTCCTGCCGTTCAAGGGCCTCCTTCAGCTCTTGAGCGCGCTCCGGGTGCACAAAGAGGTCCGTCGCCACATCTTGGACGCCGGAGGTCAGGGCGGCGGGCGATGCGTAACCGAGCATGCGTGCCAATGAGGCATTGGCGATGAGGAACTGACCGTCGGTACTGAGCTGGAAGATCCCCTCCACGGCATGCTCGAAAATGCTGCGGTACTGCGCTTCGCTGGCCCGAAGCGCATCCTCCGTCTGGCTGACCTGCTGTTGCCAATACCGCTCCGCAATGGTGTGCCGGAGCGCGTGTCGAAGCTCCGCCTCCGAGACGGGCTTGGAGAAGACGACGCACGTGCCGTCTTCAGCGGCGAGGGGGTCTTGGTCGCCGCACCGGTCCTCCGACACGACGACCATGCACATGTTCGGATCCCTCTCTCGCAAGGTCCCCAGCTCTGTAACGACCTTGCCCGCGTCCGGGCCGGTCACGAGCGCGACCGAAAATGTCCTGGTGGCCAGCATGGCTCGGGCGTCCTCGAGCAGGGTTGCGGTGGCGGCGTGCCATCCCTCCTGGTTGCAAATCCGGGACGCGAGCTCACGAATCGCCTCATCCTTGCCGAGGACAAGGACCCCCTGCGAGGCAGCGATGTGTTCGCAAGTGAGTCGGCCTCGGTGAGTCAGGGGACGGCCCTTGTCCGT
>JBFISJ010000232.1:0-3855 GCA_041608595.1 Nitrospiraceae bacterium | reverse complement strand
GTTTCAATTGTGACTAGGCAAGAGCTATGTGCCTATTCTTTCTTGATCAGATGGACCATGCTTCCCGAAGCGGAGTGCCAGTGCGAAGCGATGATATAAGGGGACTGCACGACTTCAACGTTTCGCCGCTCGACAAAATCAAGGACTGACTGCTGCACATCACTTCCCAAATAGCAGTCGTGCAGCACAATATGGCCTCCTTTTACAATTTTCGAGTACCAGTTGTTTAAATCCTTCGTACAGCCGTCGTAGGAGTGGTCACCATCTATGAACAAGAGATCTATGTTGGATATTTGAGGATACTCCCCGGCCTGAGAATCCCCGACCAGCAGCGTCACATTCTTCCCGATCCCATTCGCATGCATGTATCCACGGAGTTGCTCATCATCTTTTGGCCCCAAATCTATGGAATAAATTGAAGCTACCGTGTTCGCACATGCAAGCAGAAACGTACTCCCCCCATAATAACGCCCTATTTCTACGATTCCCTGCTTCGCGCGAGTCGCTATCATAAACAGGTATTCCGCTTCCCATGGGTCAAGACGTATGAACTCGTTGGGGAGGGATGAGACGGACGGGAGTGCATGAAACGTCTTATTGACAAGCCAGGGGTCTTTCTTTCCTAACAAAAACTTCACAACGTATCTGATCCTCGAGCCCAATCCCATCGGGACAAGGTGCAAGTTTTTCGTCCTCAGTGATCCGCCGAAACGAGAGTAAAAGTCACTGTAAGTCATACGCCTCTCTTTCTAGAGAGCACAGGTCAAGCCGCGGATCATCCACTGGCTTTGAACGCTTCAATACTCGAGACGGATTTCGATGCTTTTCACGCCATTGTCGACTTGGAAGGCGGCCTCCTCGTGGCTCGGCGGGAATAGAAACATCGAGGGATTGTTTGACACGCCGAAGGCCTCGCTGGGAAAGCCGATCCAGTTCTTATCAAACTTAGTATTTCCGTTCTCGTCGTGATAGGCCGCAGCGGCGTAGGTGCCCGGCTCGGGAACCAGGATGCAGAAGGCCATGGTGCCGGGCTTGGCCGAGAATCGATGCTGGAAGATTTTTTTGCCCTTCCTGAGGAAGTCATCGGGATTCTCGCCGTAAAGGGCGAAGGTGACATACCCGTGGTCGCTGCGCACGCCGTGGACCCGCACGTCGATCGCGTGGGCGGCATGATCACAGCCTCCTTCGATCGCGCGAAACGGCGCTTCCGCATATAACGGAAGCGAAATCAGGCAGGCAAGGATCAGGCAGAACGTACCTGAAGCTAAGCGAAGCATATGCTATTCATTTTCCCCGAGGAATTTCCCAAAAGCAAGCGAGTTCCAGTCCCCTGTGAATTACCCCCTGGATGGCCACCAACATGCCTCGTCCAAGGGTGCGCTCGACTGACCGGTGGCAGTTGAACTCGGATACGCTTCTTCTTATTCCTTCTCGGAAGCCCATTGCGCGACACGGTCCATGAATGCACGGCAGGTCGCGACCACGTCCCCGCGTGAACCCAGGAACCCTCCACCAGCGATGAGGACGACCTCGCCGTCGTAGAACGAACAGATTTCTTCAATACGGTCCCGGCTGATGCGCCCGGCGCCGGTCGGAAACATCGGCTTGAGGTGTCCCCATGGGCGCCGCGAGGCCTCGGCGATGTGCCGGCAATCATCACGTCCTATGGAAAACGAGGCATCATGACTCGGATAGATGCTCACGTCGGCCCCAGCGATCCGTGGGAGCTGCCCGAAGAGGACCGCCGGCGCGATCCCGGTCTCCTCGTGCATGGCGTAGGTGCCGAGCAGATCGGGGTGGGTGACGATCACAAGCTCCGTCTCCCCGGACACGATCTCTCTGACGGCATCGTACCCCGTCAGCCCCGGGCAGACCATCACGCCGCCCGCGCCGGCCAGCTTCGCCTGGCGGCACCGATCGTGCAAGAAGCTCGACGGGCCGGAGACGTGCGCGACATAGAGGCAGCGTTTGCCCGTCTCGGCGCTGGCCTTCGCCACGGCCTCCGCACAACGACTGACCCGCTCGCCGAACGGACAGAACGGCTGATCGAACAGGCCCTGGTCGTCCTTGATGAGGTCGAGCCCTCCCAACGCATAGTCATACGCCAGCTTTGCCAGGTCACGGATAGGAAGACCAAGCGGTTTCAGTACGCCGCACACGAGCGGCCTCTTTGGCACATCCAGTAACGCGCGTAGGCCGGAACGTCCGAATCGGGGACCCGGCCAGCGTTGCAGGATGTGATGCGGCAACTCAAGCCCGGCCACGCGGATGTCACGCCGTAAGCTTGAGATCCCGTACATCAGATTGAGCAGGCTCGCGAGGTCGGACCCGAGCAATTCTTCCGCGAAGCTCACGGCCACTTCATATCTGTCCTTTCCGACCTCCTGGAACGCCTCGATACGCCCCAAGACCTGCTCGCGGATGAAGTCAGACGGGACGAGCGCGTCCGGCAGCTCGACAGTCTGGTCGAGGCACAGGGTCTCGGCTCCGAGACGAGCCTCACGCTCAGAGCCTGTCAGATGATAGCGCACGGCAAACCGTTTGCCGCTGAATCGGGGCTGCTCATCCGTTGACATGCAACGCGTTCTCCGAGGCTCGTGGAGCCCGAGTATGGCCGGAGTTCTCCTGGAAGATCAACTGCGGGGGGTGAGGGGAATGGGGAAAGGCGGAGTCATGCCCTGATGAAGGGCATGACTCCTTCAGCATGAAACCGGGATCGCGCGGACTCGATCTTCAGGGTGCGACCGAGAGTGGCTCCTCGAGATCATGCCCGGTATCACCGGAGCGGCGTCCGACCTTCTCGTTCCCGTCTTTCTTGAAGGCGGCGTTCAGGACATCGTCGATGGACTCCACGAGCACGAAAGACTCCTCGTTCCGTACCTCGTCGGGTACGTCCTTGAGATCCTTCTCGTTGGCCTTGGGGAGAACGATCCGCTTGATACCAGCTCGATGCGCGGCCAGAATCTTCTCCTTGATTCCGCCCACGGGCAAGACCAACCCGCTCAAACTGATTTCCCCCGTCATAGCCGTGTCGCTGCGGACGGGTCTGTCGAAATAGGCGGAGGCAAGAGCCGTCGCCATGGTCACGCCCGCGGAGGGCCCGTCCTTGGGAATCGCGCCCGACGGCACATGGATATGGACACCGTTGCGTCTAAACCGCGAGATGTCGAGCCCCATGGTCTCGGCGTGAGCCCAGAGGTAGCTGCGAGCTGCCCTCGCCGACTCCTGCATGACGTCGCCGAGCTGACCGGTCAGCGTCAGGTCGTGGTTTCCAGGCAGGAGGCTCGTTTCGACGAACAGCACGTCGCCCCCCGTGGGCGTCCACGCGAGGCCGGTGGCAACCCCTGGGGGGAGCTGCTTACGCGCCTCCTCCGGCATAAACCGCTCCGTCCCGAGCCACTCCGCCAGCCGTTCATTGGAGACCCGTACCAACTCCGGCGCCTCATCCTGAGGCTGCTCGGCGAGCTGCAAGGCAATCTTTCGCGTCAGACGCCCGAGCATGCGCTCGAGCTGGCGCACTCCCGCCTCCCGGGTGTATCGGCTGATGATGGACTTGATCATCTCCCGACCAAGCTCGACCTGCTCCGGCTTGAGCCCGGCCTCGGCCATGCGGCGCGGCCAGAGGTAGCGGACCGCGATCTCCAGCTTCTCTTGCTCGCTGTAGCCCGGCAGGCGAATCACTTCCATTCGATCGAGCAGCGGTTGCGAGACTGGATCGAGCGTATTGGCCGTCGTGATGAAGAGGACCTTGGAGAGGTCGAACGGCAGATCCAGGTAGTGATCCCGGAACGTATGGTTCTGAGCCGGATCGAGGATCTCCAGCAAGGCCGCCGCGGGATCTCCGCGAAAATCTCG
>JBFISJ010000231.1:0-3857 GCA_041608595.1 Nitrospiraceae bacterium | reverse complement strand
TCCAATGCACTTTGGAGTCCACCGTATTGCGCTCGCGGAGGTTGACGAACAGGACGCTGGTCGCGCCCAGGTCAAAGCGGAACCGCTCGCCACGCTCCAACCTGCGAGCCAACCGGAGCGCCTGCGCGGCGGCGGCAATCCGCTCTCGGGCTCGCAGCATGGCCGATCGCGCGTTATCGACATCCACGCTCACTTGTTGCTGGCGGT
The DNA here is from genome assembly GCA_041608595.1 of Nitrospiraceae bacterium. Taxonomy (GTDB): domain Bacteria; phylum Nitrospirota; class Nitrospiria; order Nitrospirales; family Nitrospiraceae; genus JBFGRM01. The sequence goes on along the minus strand of JBFISJ010000231.1, from coordinate 3,650 downwards.
ACCTCAGGGCGAGGGCCAGCTTGTTGGCCTGCGCCTGGGCCACGGTCATTTCTCCCCGGACCTCCCGTTGAAAGAATGGGAACTTCAAAGTTAAGCCGAAGCGATACCCGAGGCCCAGGACGAACTTCTCCGGGCTGCGAGCGGGTTCCGCTTCCGCATCGAGCCAAGGCAACAAGTTGTTGCTCGCCACCGACAGATCGATCTTGTTGAGTTCGGCTTTCAAGGCGATCGCGCGCACCTCGGGTCGTGCTTCTCGCGCCTTGGCCCTGTCCGCCTCGAGGGTCTCGGCCAGCGGGACCGGGGGCCGCGCAGGGAACGCGGGGGGGCCGCCGTCAGCCGGTCTGACGGGCAGTCCGTTCTCCCAGAGAAACATGGACAGCTTGTAGCCCGCCTGCTCCAGATTGCGCCGCGCGGCGATCAGATTCTCCGTCCGGAGCTGCACCTCCTGGTCCGCCTCGACGATGTCCAGGGGGGCGGCGGCACCCGCCTCGGCGCGTTGACGAATCAGCGCCAGTCGCGTCTTTGAGACGTCCAACGCCCGCTTTCTCACCCGAAGCAGATGCGAGGCGGCCACCCACTCCCAATACTCGCCCGCCGCGGCCAGGAACAGGTCTTGCCGCGTACGGGCAATCTCCACCTCGGCACGCGGTGTCGCGAGCTCAGCCCTCTCCAGAGCGGCGCTCTGCGGGTTCACCAAGAGGCCTCGCAGTAAGGGGATCGACGCACCAAGCAAGACCTGCTGCTGGCCGTCGTTGAACCCCAGATCTGGGATCGTGGCGTCGCCGATGGAATGGCGGATTCCCGCTATCGCCCTCATCCCCCAGGGATGCCGAGCCTCCAGAAACGTGTCGTTGAACCCCGCGGTCTCAAGGTCCGTCGTCCTGCTCGAGATGAAACGCTCAAGCTCCAAATCGTTCACGATCGAGGGCTCGAACGCGCCGAGCGCCTGCAGCAGCTTCCCTCTTGCAACCAGCCGTTCCGCGCTGGCCCCTTGGAGCAGGGGATGGGAGCGGTCGATCTGGTCGAAGACCGTCTCAAGTGCCAAAAGCGGACTCGATCGGGGAAGGGCCGGCTCTTCCGGCTGGGCCCAACCGACCGTGACCATCGCGGCGAGGCTCAGCATGAACGCGAGACTCAACGCGGCGGCTAGTGGGTATAATCGACATCTTGTAGGAGTCCTTGGTTTCTGGTGCACATCGCCCCCCCTTCTGTGGATGTAAGAGTCTCCACCAACCCGCATCACTTGCCCTTTCGACCTGCCTTGGGTAGGATCGTCTCGAGGAACGACGGATCTTTTTGCTCGTAGTCCGGCGGGAACAGATTGAACCGCCTCCACATCTCGTACCAGAGCGGCACGCGATTCAGGATGACCCAGCCTCGCGCTCTCGTCCCCTGGCGCACGAGACTTTGTTCCGGCCACGGGCGATCGGCCGGATCCGGCGTCACCCAGAATCGATACTTACCCTGCCCGTCGTCGACTTGGTCCACGACCTTGATGATGCCTCCGAACGTGCCCGTCATGAGCCGGGGCCATGCGGGGACGGGGATGGCCGGAATCCCTTCGAACAGGATACGGACCGTGCGGCCCGGTGTGAGCAACGGAGCGTCGACTCCACGAGCCCAAAGCTCCACGGCTCGATCCTGGTGCAGCGGGGAGATCCGCACCAGTCGATCCCCGGGCTGGACGGTCTCGCCGGGTCCGACGCGAGCCATTCGGACGATGATCCCATCGATGGGCGCCTCCACCTGACTCGCCTTCCTGCGCTGGACGGCATTGGCCAGGCGCAACTCGACAGAGGCCAGTTGTTCCTCCGCCTTTGCGGCATCCGCCATGGCGGCGGCCTTCTTGGCTTGGACTTCCGTCAGGCGCTGCCCGACCTCCGCCCCGGCTTGGTCACGGTTGAATCCGAATGCGAGTTTCGCCTGCCTCGTCTGCTCAAGGGCCGCCTCGGCAGCCTCGATCTCGGCTTTGCTGGACACGAAGGCCTGGACGGCCAGCTCCAGGTCGCGTTGCGAAACGAGGCCGCGCTCGGCCAACTTCCGGTTCCGTCTGAGATTGATCTCCGCCGTCTCGTTCGCGATCTTCGCCGCAACGACCCGTTGCTGCGCTTCACGTACACGATTTTCGGCCTCTACGACCCTCGCCTCTGCCGACGGTACGGCGGCTTTCCCGACCGCCCGCAGTTGCTCGATGCGACGGGTCAGTTGCGCTGCGCGCTCCAGGGCCGCCTGGCGCGTTGCCTTTACGGCCTTTCTGGATTGCTCCAAGAGCCTTAAGAGGTCCGGCGCCATGAAGTTCGGATCGACATCCTCGAGCTCGACGATGAGCCCGCCGGCCCGCACGGTCTCGCCCTCGAGGACATGCCACTGCTTAATGCGCGCGGCGATCTGGGCCTCCAAATCTTGGGGACGCCCGAACGGTGAGTAGGCGGAAAGCTGGCCGTTTGCGGTGATGGTCTGGGTCCAGGGGACAAAGGCGATGGTGATTAGAAAGGCGATTAAGATGAATGCGGCGAGGACGCCGGCCCTGACCAGGCGCGGCGGGATGGCCACCCCCTGCCATGATCGCAGGCCGGCCACGCCGGCCAGCTCGTGGGTCACCGACGAGTCCTCCGGCAAGGCCTGGGGAGGCAACAACGGCTGATCAGGCAGAGGCTCTGGGATCCGGCTCATGGGCGAGATCCTATCCATTCACCAGCCGCGAGGCGACCCCTTGATCATCAGTCCCGAGCTGAAGATGGTCCGACGAATTTCCCGGCGGTGTGCCGCAACCCCAGTGCAGCGTGCCGAGGCCATGAGGTCCCGGTTCATCTATTTGGCTCCACCGAGACTGCGCTCGTAGAGAATGACTTTCCATCCATCCTCCTCGCTCAAAAACTGACCGACGATGGGGAGCATCCCGGTTCCGGGCACCCGGCCGGACTGTCCCAGACTTCCATTCTTGAGCACCCACATCATCTCGCCGGGCGTCCGGACTTTGTGAAACTTCGAATTCGTGAAATCCCGCGGCTTGATGGGCAGCACCTTGGCGGCGCCACCGTTGCCCTTGCCCTCCATCCCATGGCATTGAAAGCAGGTCCCGCGTCCAAGGAAAATCTCCTTCCCCTCCGCGAGAATCTCGGGCGTCGGCTTGAAGGGCGGTTTGTGCCGCTTGGCTTTGGCCAGCTCGCCGGCCGGGACTCGAGGCACCCTGATGTCGAATTCCCCGCCCGCTTGCCCGTAGCCGGCAGGATTGATGGCGGATGTCCGTGGCACGAAACAAAAGAGACCGATCAAGATCGCACAGAAACCACACAACCCCTTCATGATACCTCCTTGTAAATACGATCATTGGTGTTACGCGCGACGGGAGAGCGTGAAGTATTTTCGACCCCTCACCCTCTGACTTTCCTGGCAAAGACCGCAGAGTTTACCATAGGGTCGCTGACGCGACAAAGCCGGCACGCGCCTCTCGCACCGTCACCCATGATTCATCGCGACACTTTCGCCGGACCGCACTCGGAGTGCACAACTCAGAGCACAACTTCAGAATCCAACTTCGTCTTGTTCCCTTCCCGCGTCGGGTGGAAGGGGGGCCGGCGACGGTCGTTGCCATGGCGGGCTATTGCCTCAAAATAAGCCAGACCCTGTACCGCGGCGCCGATCCGACC
>JBFISJ010000230.1:0-3866 GCA_041608595.1 Nitrospiraceae bacterium | reverse complement strand
GGCAACCGCCTCGAGCTCACCGACACGGTTCTGCAGTCGGGCAATCTCCTCCTGCGCCGTCGTGGTCCCGGTCATCAGCCGCTGCTTCTCTTCGCTGATCCGCCCGACGTTGTCGCGCTCAGCAGCAAGCTGGATCGTGAGATCCCTCATCTGGTTCCGAGCGTTGGCCAACTCCGCCTCCACACCGGCCTTGTCCGCATCCAGTTTCGCAATCCGCTCCTCGGCCTGCGCGAGTGCCTGCGCTCGATCATCCAGCTCCGCTCTCGCCGTCGTGAGCTGACGCTGGAGGTCGTCCGCCCTGCCACGTTCCTGATCCCGTTCCCGGCGGAGTTCGTCGCTGATCCGCACGGTTTGTTGATAGTCCTGTTTGATTTGCGCGAATTGCTGCTCGAACTCGCGCCGAGCCTGCTGCTCACGCTCCAGGCTCTGCTGCAAGGCGTCCAGGCGGCTCCGGCTCTGGGATCCCGCGGTCTGAGCCGCCAGCAGCTCGTTGGCCAACGACGTCTTCTCGTCCTCCAGCGTCGCGATCCGCGCGGAAAGCTGCTGCTGCTCTCCCGCCGCTCGTCGTTCCTCCTCGGCCATTTGGGCGCGCGCCGCGTCCAGCTCGGCCTGCGTTTGCTTCAGCGTGGCCGGTGAGACACACCCAGAAACGAGCATTCCACCTAGCGCAATGATCGCCAAACTTTTCCCTCTCATACGTGGTCCTCCTTCTTTATCGTGTGCCGACAAACCCGCCTGCGTGGTCTTGGTCAGGTACCCATAGGGAGGAATAGCAAGGCGCGCGCCTCACGTGTGGCCACGCTCGCACTTTTGAACGAGCGGAATTTCAACGGGATAGAAAATTCGGGAAGGTCTGAAGGTGACGGACCGCTGAGAAGAGCCCTCTATGTGTATGGGAAATCCTGCAGAGCTGGCTGAGCAGCGATCCCCGGTCGCCCAGGCCGAACGGTCCTGCCTGGGGCATGGCTTGGCGTCGGCCCCGACCGATCGCTTGGACAAAATGCTTTGTCATTCGGGCGCCGAGAGGGCACTATTTAGGGTGTAGCGAAGGCCACCTCTTCGTGGTAGGCTGCGCCCCTCCATTGGAAGACTGGGCTGGTCGGGGAGGCACCCATGTCTGACTTTTTTCAAAACGGCGTCGTCACGGTTCTCCACCGCTTGGGGCAACCCAATATCCAGCAGCTGGAGATCGAGCTCGAGAAGCATGCCACGGTGAACCCCATTGCCCTGGTGCTCCCTGCGCTCTATACGGAAATGGAGGGCCCGGCGCTCAAAGGCATCGTCGACCAGTTGCAGACCGTGCGGTATTTGAACGAGATCGTTGTGGCCCTGGGTAACGCCTCGGCGCTCGAATTCCGGCGCGCCAAGGACTACTTCAAGGTGCTCCCGCAGAATGTGCGAGTCGTCTGGGTCGACGGGCCGCGCATGCAGGACCTGCTCAAGCAACTCGTGAGCCAGGAGATCGACGTGGGGCTGCCCGGGAAAGGGCAGTCGTGCTGGCTCGCGTTCGGCTATGTCCTTGCCCGCCACCGCAGCAACGTTATCGCCCTACATGACTGCGACATCGTGAGTTACACCCGCGAGTACCTGGCGAGGCTGTGTTTCCCGATCGCAAACCCGGGGCTGGGCTACGAGTTCTGCAAGGGCTACTACAGCCGGGTGACCGACCGCATTCATGGACGTGTGACGAGGCTGTTCATCACGCCCATGATTCATAGCCTGCAGCAGCTCATCGGCCCGCACCCGCTCCTCACGTTCCTCGACAGCTTCCGGTATCCGCTCGCGGGAGAGTTTGCCATGGTTCGGGACCTCGCCTGGAACAATCGAATTCCCGGCGATTGGGGCCTGGAGGTGGGCGTCTTGGCTGAGGTGTACCGCAACTGCGCCAACCGGCGGATCTGCCAGACGGACCTCGCGGACTCCTATGAGCACAAACACCAGTCGCTTTCCGCGGACGATCCGAAGGGTGGACTGCTGAAGATGTGCGTGGATATCACCAAGTCCGTCTTCCGCAACCTGGCGGCCGAAGGGGTCGTGCTGTCAGAGGAGATGCTGAAAACGCTTCGGGCGGTGTACCTGCAGGAAGCGCAGGAAGCGATCCGAAAGTACGAGGACGATGCGGCGATCAACAGCCTCTACTTCGACCGCCATCAGGAGCGGACCGCCGTCGAGGCCTTTCTGAAGGGAATCAAGATGGCGACCGAGGTCTTTCGGGAGGATCCACTCGGCGTCCCCATGATCTCCAACTGGAGCCGCGTCGCCGCCGCGGTGCCGGATATCTTCGGCCAGCTCTTCGAGGCGGTCGAAGAGGATCACAGTTGGAATCCCACCGGAAGCTAAGAAACGTTCCAGGTTCCACGTTCCGGATTTCAGGTTGGCAGACTGAGGCCTCGAGTCTTCCCTTCAGGTCTCCGTCTTTTACGTAAGACGTGAAACCTGGGACCTGGAACGACTCGTCACCGGATCACGTCTCTGGTTCGACCCTCGCCTGCGAGGACTCGTCGAGCACCATGAGCGCCAACGATCTGGCTTCGACATCGTAGCGCTCGCCCCCGCGAAGGACGCGCACCTTCTTCTTTCTCCTCCCCGGCTCGCTGGTATCCAGGATCGACTCCCAACGCACGCCCTGCTTGTGCGCCGGCAGCGTGAAGGAAATCCGTTCGTGGTTGGCGTTCATCAAGATGAGGAGCGTGTCGTCGATGATGGGACGACCCTTTTCGTCTTTTTCCTCGATGGCGTCCCCGGCCAGCCGGATGGCCAGCGACCGCGCATAGCCCTTGTTCCAATCATCATCGGTCATTTCCCGACCATCCGGACGGTGCCAGGACACGTCCTTCACCTCTGATCCCCTGATCTTCCGCCCCTGGAAGAACCGTCTCCGCCGCAAGACCGGGTGCTCATGCCGCACCTCGATGAGGTGCCGGGTAAACTCCAATAAGTCTCGCGCCGACTTGTCCAGATTCCAGTCGTACCAACTGATTTCGTTGTCCTGACAATAGGCGTTGTTGTTGCCTTGCTGCGTTCGACTGATTTCATCGCCGCCGCAAATCATCGGAATGCCCTGCGAGAGCAGGAGGGTGGCCAGAATATTCCGTTTCTGCCGACCCCGCAGCTCCTGGATAGCTGGATCATCCGTGGGGCCCTCGACGCCGCAGTTCCAGCTCAAATTATCGTCACTGCCGTCGCGGTTCTCTTCGAGGTTCGCTTCGTTATGCTTCTCGCTGTAGGAGACCAGATCATTCAGCGTGAAGCCGTCGTGGGCCACGATGAAATTGATGCTCGCATAGGGCTGGCGACCCGTTCGGCCATAGAGATCGCTGCTTCCGCTGAACCGGTACGCAAACTCGCCGATGAGCCCACCGTCCCCCTTCCAGAACCGTCGCACCGTATCGCGGTATTTCCCATTCCACTCCGCCCATCCGACCGGAAAATTTCCCACCTGGTAACCACCCTCCCCGAGATCCCACGGCTCCGCGATGAGCTTTACCTGCGAGAGCACAGGGTCCTGGTGCAGAATGTCGAAAAAGGCGCCCAAGCGATCGACTTCGTGCAACTCCCGCGCGAGCGCAGAAGCCAGGTCGAACCGGAAGCCATCCACGTGCATCTCCGTCACCCAATAGCGCAGGCTGTCCATCACCAACTGCAGCGCGCGTGGATTGGTCACGTTCAGCGTGTTGCCGCAGCCGGTGTAGTCCATGTAGTAGCGCGGGTCGTCCTGGACGAGTCGGTAGTAGGCGGCGTTGTCGATGCCGCAGAAGCACAGGGTGGGGCCCAGGTGGTTGCCCTCTGCCGTGTGGTTGTAGACGACGTCCAGGATCACCTCGATTCCCTCGCTGTGCAGGGTCTTGACCATGGTCTTGAACTCG
>JBFISJ010000229.1:0-3909 GCA_041608595.1 Nitrospiraceae bacterium | reverse complement strand
TCTCGACGAACCCAAAGCCCCGGGACTGCCCGGTGAACTTGTCCGTGATCACGCGCGCCGACTCAACGGTGCCGTGCTGCGCGAACAGGTCCTGCAACTCCGTTTCCGTTGCGGAATACGGCAACCCACCGACATACAACTTCGAACCCATGGGGGTTCCTCCTTCTGAAAAGTGATATTGTCTTGGACACGAGAACGAATAGTTTGAAGGGAAGGAACGGGCCGAAGTCGCGAACCGTGAGGCGGCTTGGGTTGGCTTCCGATCAGATTCCCGGACAAAACAACATCATTGTTAGGCCCCGCTAATTCAGTCCTCACCACCGGGCCTTCTGTGGCGAGGTCAGGCTACATTACCAGACACGTGGCTGAAAAGCAATGCGTGGACCGCCCCTTGCCAGGCTCCTTCGCTTTGCCTGGTCCCACTCCTTGCCCCTGTCGCAGGAGAGGGCGCATCCCCGGGGCAAAATGCGAAAAATCCCCAGGTTGACCCCCGGTTCGATTTAACGCATAAGAACAGGGTGGGGCGTGCCTCCTTCCGCAGGCCGCTGGGCGAGGCACGTCGGGGGGTAAGATCGCGTCGCATGTCGGACCAAGGAGGTGTCTCCTATGCAGGTCGGTTGGGTTAAGACGATCCCCGTTCTCATCGCAATCGGGGTGACCATCGGGTGTGCGGCCGGTACGGCGGGGCTCGAGAGGCAAGCCTCAAGTCAGTCTGTGAGCTCACCGGAGCAGACGGCGGCGCTCTTCGAGAACCTCGGAAGCCACCACCATGCCATCACGACGAGCTCGCCGCTGGCGCAGCGGTACTTTGACCAGGGGCTGATCTTCACGTATGGGTTCAATCACGGCGAGGCCATCCGGTCGTTCCGGGCGGCGGCCCGCCATGACCCGCAGTGCGCCATGTGCTATTGGGGCGTGGCCAATGCGCTTGGGCCGAACATCAATGCTCCGATGGCGAAGGAGGCCGTGCCGGAAGCCTACGAGGCCCTGCAGCGCGCGCTGGCGCTCGCGCCGCACGCGGGCGAGGCGGAACGCGCCTACATCGAGGCCCTGTCGACGCGCTATGTCGAGACATCGGTGGCCGATCGTCACCACCTCGACGTCGCTTACGCCGAGGCGATGCGCAGGCTCGCCCACCGCTACCCGGATGATCTTGACGCCGCCACCCTGTTCGCCGAAGCGCTCATGGACACGATGCCGTGGGACTACTGGACCCCGGAGGGCGAGCCGCGGCCGGGGACCAGCGAGATCCTGACGACCCTCGAATATGTCCTCGAACGGAACCCCGAACACCCCGGCGCCAACCATTTCTATATCCATGCCGTCGAGGCGGCCCATCCCGACAAAGCGCTGCCGGCGGCGGACCGGCTGCGCGACCTGGTGCCCGGCGTCGGGCATCTGGTTCACATGCCGGCGCATATCTATCTCCGCGTCGGGGATTACGACGCGGCCTCCCGCGCGAACGAGCGGGCGGCCAAGGCGGACGAGTCATACTTTACCCAAAGCCTCTCCCAGGGGCTCTACCCCGCGCTGTACTATCCACACAACATTCACTTCCTCTGGTACAGCGCCACGCTGGAGGGGCGGGACGCGGTGGCGATCAACGCCGCTCGCCGCCTGGTGACAATCATCCGCGCAGACCAGGTCCGGGCCCAACCGGGCCTGGAGCTGTTTCTCCCGACACCGCTCTACGCGCTGACCCAGTTCGGGCGGTGGGACCAGGTGCTCGCCGAGCCGAAGCCGGCGCCGGAGTTCACCTTCCACCTGGCCATGTGGCATTACGCCCGCGGGATAGCCTTCGCGGCGGAGGGAAAGAGTCAAGAGGCGGAAGGGGAGCTGGCGAGCCTCGGGCGGCTTTCATCCAGTGAGAAGATTCGAGCGCTCGAGACCGATGCGATTGCCTTCCCGGCGACGCGGTTGGTGCAGATCGCGGAGCATACCCTCGCCGGTGAGCTGGCGCGGAAAGGCGGCCGTCACGAGGAGGCCATCCGCCACTTTCAGATGGGCGTGGACATTCAGGATGGTCTGCCCTACATGGAGCCCCCCTACTGGTACGTGCCCGTCAGGATGCTCCTGGGGGATGCGCTCCTGAAGGCGGAGCGTCCGGGCGAGGCCGAGCTGGTCTATCGGGAGGACCTGAAGCGCAATCCGCGCAACGGCTGGTCCCTCTTCGGACTCCGGGAAAGCCTGCAGGCGCAGGGGAAAAACGGGGAGGCGGAGGAGGCGCAGAAGCGGTTGCAAGAAGCCTGGGCCGGCGCCACGGTCACGCTGACCGCCTCACGATTCTGAGATCGGAGGATCGGACAGAAAAGGGGTCGGGAGTCGTTTCATGAACGAGAAATGACTCCCGACCCCTTTCTTTTTTCTAGGAGGGGAAGCGTGTTGGGATGTGCGTAGTCGGTGGAATGGACGACTCAGTCATCGACTGCGGTCTTGGCCATGGGGGAGGGGACACCGCCCGCTGTCTTGACCCCGGCGCCGTGCTCGTACACCAGATGGCCTCCGAAATACCCGGTGGCGGAGAGGGTCGCGATTCCGACCACCGCGCCGATCAGATAGACCGCGAGCGTGACCCGTGCCAACTGATTGCGCAGGAAGAGTCGATAGCCAAGCAACGCGCCGAAGATCGCGAGAGTGACGAGGGCCAGGGTTTCGTGCCGCTCGATCAGCGATTCAGCGATTCCCGCTTTTTCTGCAGCTTCTTCAGCAAAGAGCCCCGCCACGGCGGCGGCGATGCCCCCAAGCAAACCGAGGATGAGGAGCCAGAGGGCTCCCTCCCGCAAGGCCTCCCGTTTCAGAATCGTGCCGGCGGCGTCAAAGAGGACACTGGTAATGAGGAGCGCAATGGGAAAATGCACCAGGATGGGGTGAAGCGGCACGTCCATCTCGCAGCCTCTCAAGTTGAAAAACGTTCCCCGAGATCCTCGGCTCATAGGATATGCCAAGATCCTGTTCTGGGCCACGAAAGATGAATTTTCAACTTCCATAAAGGGGTGGGGAACAGGACAGGCTGATGAGGCGCCTCCCTGCCAGCCGGCGGATGAAGAGTAGGTCCTGATGCTCCACACCTCCCCAGTACCCTCCTAAGGTCATGGCTTCCCGCAAGCGGCCATAAAGTGGGGCTTCAGGGCGACCCAGACCCCCTCGCAACGAAGTTCACACTAGGGCCACGCTATCGACAGGTCGACATCTCGTAGACCCAAGCTCGTGGTTACGAGGTTTGGCTGCGCAACCTGTCCACGTGCTGGACAGCCTATCCGGAGCGTTTGGAATAGCAAAAGCTTGCCTGATGCGAGGCTGGAGGCCGGTCTGCATCGCAAAATACGAGGAGAGTCAACGGCTTCTCGATATTTCCCCGACTTCGGGTGCCGGCGAGCCGTGGGCTGGCACTGTGGTTGCTCACCGTTAAGGTAGTCTGTTCACAACGTGGGGATTGTCGGGAGTCATTTTCTTAGGTACGCGCACTTTACATCAAACAAGGAGGTCAGCCATGACACCCAAGTCGAACTGCCTAAAATATTTCCTTGGATTGGTCTTCTCGGCGGGGTTGATGTTACTGCCGACGACGGGCTGCAGCGTGTATATGGCGGCCACGCAGCCTGATAAAAAGGACCTCTCTGCGCTTAGTTCTGCCGGGATGCCTCGGGCTCATGTGATCGCAAAGCTTGGTGCCCCCACCGCTTCGACCAAACACGAGGATGGAACTCTCACGGACGTCTACGAGTTCCATGAAGGGTCGTCAGGCGGTTGGAAGGCTGGCCGTGCGGTGTTTCACGCCGTGGCGGATGTGTTTACCATTGGTTTGTGGGAAATTGTCGGCACACCCACCGAGATAGCTGTCAAGGGAGAGAAGATGACGGCCCTCGCTGTTTACGATAAGGACATGAACCTGACCGAGTTCAGGGTCCT
>JBFISJ010000228.1:0-3921 GCA_041608595.1 Nitrospiraceae bacterium | reverse complement strand
CTGTGTGCTGCTCGAGGTCGCCGACCGCGCGATCCCGGGCGCGGCCCAAGTCCTGTTCCGCGAATTTGCGAGAGAAGCCCTGGCGGCGGGTCATGAATTCATCAATACCCTGGACGCCTCCGGCCTTGGCTCACTGGCGGCATCCAAGGAACACTATCACCCCGTCAGACTCGTCCCGAGCTACAGCGCGACCCCAGCGTAACCATGCACGACCCCTCCTCGAGCCAGCCAGATCAGCCGGTGGCGAGCACGAGCCCACCTTCGACGACCGCGCCGAAGGCGTCGCCGCTTGCCGCATGGATTCAGCTTCGTCCGCCGACGTTGTTGACGCTGTGGCTGGTCCTGACGCTCACCGCCCTCATGCTTCTGGGATGGAACGTCTGGACCGTCTATTCCTCGTTCACGAAGACCACATCGGAGGTCGTTCGGTTTCAGGAGCTCAACGGCACCGTGATGCACCTCGACGAGGCCTTGACGATGTCGGCGCGGATGGCGGCGGCGACGGGTGATCTGCGCTGGGAGGAAAGATATCGCGCATTGGAGCCGAAGCTGGAGGCCGCGCTTCAAGAGGCGCGTGCCCTGGCGCCGCGAGCCTACCGCGAGAACGGACCGGACAAGATCAACGAGGCGAACGCCAGGCTGACGGCAATGGATCGTGAGGTGTTCGACCTCGTGCGGCGGGGTAATCATCGGGCGGCGGAGCGACTCATGCTCGGGGAGGAGTACAGGGCCCAGAAGGCGCTCTACGCAGGCGGGATCGAGGCGGGTCTCGACGCCGTCCAACGCCACTTGCGGACGGAGCTGAATCACTACCGTGGCGGAATCGTCAACACCGGAATATTGGGCGCGGTCTGCCTGCTCTTCATTGCGGGGGGCTGGCTGGGTATTGTGCTGCACCTGCGGCGGCACGAGCTCAGGCGGCAACGCACCGAGGCGGCGCTGCAGGCCAGTACGGAGCAAACGCGGGTGATGGTGGAGACGGCCTTCGACGGCGTAATCGGCATGGATGGCGACGGCCGCATCGCGCTTTGGAACAAGCAGGCGGAACGGATCTTCGGGTGGAAACGCGAGGACGTGCTCGACCGCTCGCTGGCGGAGACGATCTTTCCGTTCTCCTCGCAGGAGGTCTTCAGACAGGGCCTGGCCCGCTTCCGTGGCAAGGGCGAGGGTCTCCTTTTCAATGAGCGGTTCGAAACGACGGCCTGCCATCGCGACGGGCACGAGTTTCCGGTCGAGTTGACCGTGGAGGCGGTGCCGGCGGGCGACGGCTACCGGTTCAGCGCGTTCATCCGCGACATGACGCAGGAGAAGCGTTCGGAGCGCCAACTCGCACTGCAGTATGCGGTGACGCATGTGCTCGCCGACGCCCGGACGACGGAGGAGGCGACCACCCGCATCGTGCAGACCATCTGCGAGAGTCAGGGCTGGGAGTTGGGCGGATTCTGGAACGTGGACACGCAGGCCGACGTGCTCCGCTGTCGCAGCATCTGGCACGTGCCCTTGCCGGGGCTGCAGGAGTTCGCGGTGGCGAGCTGGGAACACGTCTTCGCGCCGGGCGTCGGGCTGCCGGGCCGCGTCTGGCGCCACCGGAGGACGGCGTGGATCCCGGACATCCAGCACGACGACAACTTCCCGCGGGCGGCCATCGCCACGAAGGTCGGACTGCACGGCGCCTTTGCGCTGCCGGTCAAGGTGGGGGACGCCGTCTACGGTGTCCTGGAGTTCTTCAGCCGGGAGATCCGGCAGCCCGATCAGGATTTGCTGCAGATGGTGGAGGATATCGGGCTCAAGATCGGGCAGTTCGTCGACCGCAAGCGCGCCGAGTCGGCGCTGCGCGAGACCGAGGAGCAGCTGCGGCAGTCCCAAAAGATGGAGGCGATCGGGCGCCTGGCCGGAGGCGTCGCGCACGACTTCAACAATCTGCTGACCGTGATCAGCGGCTATACCGAGCTCCTGCTCGCACAGGTCGGGTCCAACGAGCAGCTCCGCGCCGAGGTGGAGGAGATCAAGCGGGCGGGCACGCGCGCGGCAGCCCTGACGAGCCAGTTGCTGGCCTTCAGCCGCCGACAGGTCATCGCCCCGCAGATCGTCGATCTCAACGCGGTGGCGGGGAACATGGAAGGAATGCTGCGCCGCCTGATGGGAGAAGACATCATTGAGCTGGTCACGGTGCAGGCCGCAGACCTGGGCTCGATCCGGGCCGATCCGAGCCAGATGGATCAGGTCATCATGAACCTCGCCGTGAACGCGCGCGACGCCATGCCCAGCGGCGGGAAACTGGAGCTGGAAACGGCCAACGTGACCTTCGGGCCGGACTCCGCCGCGCGTCCGAGCACCCTGGAGCCCGGGGACTACGTCATGCTGGCGATCACGGACAGCGGATGCGGCATGAACAACGAGGTTTTGTCACAGGCGTTCGAGCCGTTCTTCACGACCAAGGCCAAGGGAAAGGGCACCGGCCTCGGTCTCTCCACCGTCTACGGGATCGTGAAGCAGAACGGCGGGCACATCACGGTCGAGAGCGAGCTCAAAAAAGGGACGACCTTCAGGATGTACTTCCCCCGCGTCGACCGTCCGTCCCGGGAAACGTCCCTTGAGCACACGCCGCACCAGTCGAAGGCGGCCGGGGAGACGATCCTGGTGGTGGAGGATGAGCCGGCGGTGCGGGGGCTCGTCCGGGACATGTTGCGGCAACGCGGGTACCAGATCCTCGAGGCACGGGACGGGATCAACGCCCAGGTGGTCAGCAAGACGCACTTTGGCCGGATCGACCTGCTCCTGACCGATGTTGTCATGCCCCAGAAGAGCGGCCCCGAGGCGGCCAAGGAGCTGTTGGCGGACAGACCGGACATGAAGGTGCTGTACATGTCCGGATATCCGGATCACCCGGTATTCTCCCAGGGTCCGCTCGACCGCGGGAGGCTCCTCCTTCAAAAACCCTTCACCCCAGACGCCCTTGCGCGCAAGGTGCGAGAAGTCCTGGACATGCCCGTCGAGCAGTTTCAAAACTACCACCTGGTCGGCTGACACCCTGCCTCCACCCCTGTGACTTGATCCCGCCGTCCATTTGCGTTAGTTACTACACGGGCCGGCACGCGTGAACCTGTCTGCACCTCCCCGCTGCGAAGCCTGCCGTCGCTTGAGCGAAGGCGGGGACGGGCGGTGAGGTGGGGTAGATCGGCGAGCTGACAAGGCGGGAGGCGCCCGCCCACGAGATTCTGCAGATTCTGCCTGCCCACCCCCTCCTTACAAAGGAGGGGCAGGAAGGGCCCGTCCATCTGCGAACGGCTGGCCTTTGATCACGAACGCGCGGGAGCCATGAAGGGACACGAGCTCGACATCAATCAATATCGGGTGGAGCAGGAGCCGTTCTACGCGGAGGTGCGCGGCGAGATCGGGCTCTTCCAGACGGCGGCGCAACAGCGCATGCCCGTCATGCTGAAGGGTCCCACCGGCTGCGGAAAAACGCGCTTTGTCCAGCACATGGCGTATCGGCTGAAGCGCCCCCTGATCACCGTAGCCTGCCATGAAGATCTCACCGCCTCTGATCTGGTCGGGCGCTACCTGCTGAAAGGCGACGAAACCGTCTGGGTGGACGGTCCGCTGACCCTCGGGGTCAAACACGGCGCGATCGTCTATCTGGACGAGATCGTCGAAGCCCGCAAGGACACGACCGTCATCATCCACCCGCTGAGCGACGATCGACGCATGTTGCCAATCGAGAAAAAGGGGCAGATCCTCGAGGCCGTCGACGACTTTCTGCTGGTCATTTCCTACAACCCCGGGTACCAGAGCGTCCTCAAGGACCTCAAGCAAAGCACCAAGCAGCGGTTCATGGCCATCGAGTTCGGCTATCCGCCCGCCGAGCTCGAGACTGGCGTGATCGCGCACGAGACCGGGCTCGACATAGCCGTCGCGCAG
>JBFISJ010000227.1:0-3923 GCA_041608595.1 Nitrospiraceae bacterium | reverse complement strand
TGAGCTTCGCCGGCTACAGTTTCTGCAAACCGCACAGCGCGAGCTACGCGCAGGTGTCGTTCAAGTCGGCCTACCTGCGCGCGCACTACCCGGCCGAGTTCATGGCGGCGGTGATCAGCAATCAGGGCGGGTTCTACTCGACCTACGCCTATCTCTCCGAGGCCCGCCGGATGGGACTGGCCGTGCTGCCGCCCGACCTCAACGCCAGCGACTGGGTCTATACCGGTGACGGTCGGACCATCCGCGTCGGCCTCATGCAGATCAAAGGACTCCAGCAAGCGCTGGCGGACCAGATCCTCTCGGAGCGCGGGGGACGGGGTCCGTTTCGGTCCTTCCGGGATTTTCTCGCGCGCGTCATGCCCGAGCCGGCCCAGGCCCATCTCCTGATCAAAGCCGGGTGCTGCGACGCCATCGCGGGCGAGCTCACGCGTCCGGCGTTGATCTGGAGACTCTACGCATGGGGAAGGGTTCGAGGTACGAGGTCAGGGGCAAGCGGTATGGGGATGCCGGATCAGCTGTTCTCTCACCGCTCACCGCTGACCGCTGACCCCTTGCCCATTCCGGATGAGTATCCCGAGACCCGACGGCTCCACCACGAGATCGAGACGCTCGGATTCCCGCTGAGCCGACATCCCCTCGAGCTCTTCGGAGAAGCTCTGCACGGCCTGGGGGCTGTCGCCGCCTGCGATATGGCTCGGCACGCCGGACGAGCAGTCCGAATGATCGGCTGGCTGGTCACCGAGAAGATCGTGCAGACTAGGGATGGCGAGCCCATGCAGTTTGTCAGCTTCGAGGACGCCACCGGCCTCTACGACGCGACCGTGTTTCCGGCCGTCTACCGGCGGGTCTGCCACCTCCTCGCCACCGACCAGGCCTACCTCGTCGAGGGTATCGTGGAGGAGGAGTTCGGGGCGATCACACTGACCGTCTCCGCCCTGCGGAGTCTTCATCGATCTCGGCGACACCACGCCCCCCACGGAGCTGCTGCGCAGGGTATAAGGAACTGAGGAACACCGTGAAAAGCGTCAATTCTTTGACGTACCGGGCCATTCATACCCATATGCGGGCACCACAGGAGACTCACCTTCTCCTCCCGCGCTCACCGGTGCCTGTCAAAACTCGTCAATTTGACAAAAATCGGAACTGCCACTAGGAATAATTATGGGCACCCATGCAAAGACGACCGAGGAGGACCGGAATGCGAAGAGCGTCCCTAGTGGTGGGCGTGCTGATCGTGCTGTCGACGTTGGCTCTGTGGGACACGGCACGGGCCGAGGAAGGCCAGGTCTATGTGGCGGTGTACGCAGGGTTGGCGTTCCCGGAAGACCTCAAGGATGTGACGTTGCGACCCGGGGGCACCTCGGTGCCGAACCTGGAGCTGGCAGGCTTCGGAGATGACAAAGATCACAAGCTCGACGGGACGATCATGGGCGGCAAGATCGGGTTCATCCCGGAGCGCGACTTCACATGGTTCGGCCTGGAGGCCGAGGTCTTCGTGGCGCCCAACAGGATCAAGGCAGGGGAGGCAGCCTTCGGCAATGAGGAGCTCCTCACCGTGACGGTGGCCTTTAACTCGATCATCCGCTGGCCGAAAGGCCCCATTCAACCGTATATCGGGATTGGACCCAGCATCGTCTATAGCGATGGGATCGGCGGAAGGGATTCCGCTTTCGGCTTGAATATGCTGGTGGGGACCCGAATCCTGCTCGGTAGCAGAGCCTTTATCTTCGGGGAGGCCAAGCTCAATCAGTCCGAACTGGAATTTGACGCGGCCTCGGTGACCTTGCGGCAGCAAGGCCTCGTCGCGGGTCTCGCGCTGACGTTTTGATCGTTACTTCGGCTTCGTGGCAAACACCGTGGCGTCGCAGGAGATGTACTTGATCTGCTTCATGGGCACGATGATCACCTCCTTGGGCGTGTCCACCTCCAGCACTTCCATGTCGTCACTGATCGTGTGCCGCACCGCGTCGTTGACCATCAGCTCCTGATTATCTGCAAACACGACTTTCACCCAATACTGCACAAAGACTCCTTGTCTGAAAGCGGCCCGCTGGGATCGCGTAACAGTCCCACGTTCGCTTCCTCAGGTCATGCCGAGGTCTTGTGACCGCTTGGTCGCCGCATCCACTGCGCTGATCAGGGTCGCCCGCAGCCGTCCCCTTTCCAGCTCGTGCAAACCCGCAATGGTGGTCCCTCCCGGAGAGGTCACGCGGTCCTTCAAGCGTCCCGGGTGCTCGCCGGTCTCGAGGACCATCCGCGCCGCGCCCAGCAGGGTCTGCGCGGCGAGCGTCTCCGCCACGGCGCGCGAGAGGCCCTGCTTGACCCCCCCGTCGGCCAGGGCTTCGATCGCCACGTAGACATAGGCGGGCCCGCTTCCGCTCAGCCCCGTCACGGCGTCAAGCAGCCGCTCCTCGACCTGGACCACGGCTCCAACCGACTGGAACATCGTCCGGACAACGTCCACGTCCCCATCGGTCGCCTCGGCGCCCGGAGCAAAGGCTGTGACTCCCGCCAGCACGCTGCACGGGGTATTGGGCATCGTCCGCACGATCCGCCGGGCGGCCTTCAGTCGTCCGGCGAGACGTGCGATTGGATACCCCGCCGCCACCGAGATGACCAGCGTGTCACTGCCGACGACCGGCGATAGATCGTCGAGCACGCCGTCCAGCACTTGCGGCTCGACGGACAACACGACCGCCTGGCTCCAGGCCGCCGCGTCGCGATTGGCCGCCCCCGTCTTGATCCCGTAACGAGCACGCATCAGCGCGCCGCGTTCCGGATTCGTATCGGTGGCGTAGAGCTGCCCCGCGCTGGCGAGCCCGCCCTTGAGAAGGCCGTGCACCAGCGCCTCCGTCATATTGCCCGCGCCGATGAAGGCGATACGCTGGCTGAGCGACATGGCCGGATTATACCGATCGCCCCCGTTGCCTTCAACTTGCACGGCGCCAAGTGGCTTCGGTACAGTAGTTGAGTTCAAGAGGGCTCCGAGGCTGTCTCCACCGACAAGGGGTGCCGTCATGCCGATTCTTGCAGGTCTTGCTCTCTTCCTCACGCTCGGGCTGCTGGCCGACGTCGCGGACGCGCGCCGCGAGATCCGGACGCCCAAGCAGAAGGCGAAGCTCGCCAAGGCCGACCGGATCTGGGTGAACGCCCTCGTGCTGACTGACCAGGGCGAAGGCGATGCGCGGCCCTTGGGCGACCTCGTGTCGCGACGCCTCAAGGAGGTCGGCTATGAGGTCGTGAACGACCGCAACCAATCCTATGACGTGGAGCTCGCCGCGAAGTGTGAGCAGCGAAAGGTCTGGCAGGGCACGGCCGCCTCCGGAGGAGACGCGGATCTTCCGGATTCCCCCCTCCGCACATGGCGGGGCCCGGCCTGTCAGTTGACGTACTACTTGGGGTTGAAAAACCTGGGATGGCGCAAGGAAGTGCGGACGGATTTTCAGGACTCGATCGCCGCGGCGAAGCAGGCGGGCGCGCCGGATCCGGGCGCCTACGCGCTCGACAGGCTGATGGAGAAGCTTGAGCTGTACGATTTTCCCATCCTGCTGACCACTGACTTCGGGCAGGAAGACAGGCTGCTGACCTTGCTCGATGCTCCGGGGACCCCGCCCAGTCGGAAGGTGAAAGTCATCGAGTCGCTTGGGCAGCTCTTCTCGAGAAAGGCCGTGCCCCGGCTTCAGAAAGCTCTCAACGACCCTGATGTCGCCGTTGCGGAAACCGCAGCGATCGCCCTCGGAAACATCGGGGAGAAGGAGAGCATCGACGCACTCGTGCACGCATTGAAAACGGGCAGGCCGGAGCTCCAGATCGAGGCGGCCCGCGGCCTGGCCAAGGTGGGCGCGCTCCATGGGGACACGTCCATCGTGCCGCCGCTGCTCGACGCGCTCGACACGGAGGATATCACGCTGAAGACCGAGGTC
>JBFISJ010000226.1:0-3935 GCA_041608595.1 Nitrospiraceae bacterium | reverse complement strand
CGTGTGGGCCATAGGTGGAACGCGTGTTCATCTAGTGCGCAACTCCGCTTTTCCGATTGACCAGCAGATAGATGAAGAAGGGACCGCCGGCCAGCGCCGTGATGATGCCGACCGGGATCTCGCCCGGTGCCAAGAGAGATCGCGCCAGAGTGTCGGCCGCCACGAGGTACGTCCCACCAACCAAGGCCGAAGCCGGCAGGAGCAGTCGATGATCTGGTCCAATCACCATCCGTACCGCGTGCGGGACCACCATGCCCACGAATCCGATCATGCCGCTCACGGACACGACAGCGCCCGTCAGCAACGCCGAACTGAAAAAGACGGTTTTCTTGACCCGCTCGGCGTCGACACCCAGCGACCGGGCGGGCTCGTCACCCAACGTCAGCACATTAAGCGGCCGGGCCTGCCGGAAGAGGATGAAGGCTCCAACGGCGAGGTAGATCGCGAGCACGGCCAAGACCGGGTAGTCGGGTGCGGTCAACGAGCCCATCAACCATTGCATCATCCCGAAGCTCCGCGTCGGCTCCATGATGGACGTGATGAACATGATCAAGGCGCTGAAGATGGCGTTCAGGATCACCCCGGCGAGGAGCAGGACATGAACCGGCAGGCGGCCGTAGCTCATCGTGATGCGGTAGATCACGAAGATGGAGAGCAGGCCGCCCATCATCGCGAAGAGCGGCAGCGTGGAGATGGCCAAGATCGCGGTGCTCAGGCCGAGCAACGCGGCGACCGCTGCCCCCAGCGCGGCGCCGCTGGAGATGCCCAGGACATAGGGATCCGCGAGGGGGTTGCGCAGCAGCGCCTGCAACCCCACCCCGACTGCGGCCAGGCAGCTCCCGACCAAGTACGCCAAAATGACGCGCGGCAGGCGGACCTGGAGCAGGATCGCGGCGCCCGCGCTCGCTGGCCCATCGTCGGTGTGCGACGGGCTCCCCGAGAGGATGCGGGCGATCTCGGGAAACGTGAACGCCTCCGCGCCGAAACGGAGGGCGAGCGCGCAGGCCAGCACGCTGGCCCCCGCGAGGATCAGCAGGGTCCAGACCCATCGTGCCGGCGTGAGGATCGCTCGCGCGGGCCACACGAGGCCGCCGCCGGAGAGGGCGACTGCCTGCCCCGGGATGGCTGCGCTGCCCGCCACATGGCCCGTGTTGTGAGTGTGTCGCACGATGTACGGTTTTACTGTGACGACGACGCGCTCCGGAGCACGTCGGGGTGGAGAATGCGAACGAGCACCTCCAGCCCATCCACCACCCGTGGCCCCGGGCGGTTCAGAAGATTGGCGTCGATCTGGTGGAAGCGACCGTGCTTGACAGCCGAGAGACTCTCCCAGCGACGCCATCGCTGCTGCTCGCCCTCGGGAATGCCCTCCGCCTCTCCCACGGGGAACAGGATCAGCTCGGGGTCCTCCTTGAGCACGGCCTCCATGCTGAGCCGGGGGTAGGGAGCCTGCGCATTCGCCGCGACATTGGTCCCCCCAGCGAGCTCGATCAAATGATGAATGAAGCTCCCGGGGCCGACCGTGATCAGCGGATCGGTGTTGAGCACGTACAGAACGCGGGGCCGGGAAAGGTGGTCGGTTTGTTGCCTGAGATCGGCGACGCGTCGGCGAAGGTCCGTCGCCACGCGATCGGCCGCCCCATTGAGCTTGAGGATGCGCCCCAGCGTCTGAATCTGCGCAAAGATATCCTCAACGGTTTTCGCCTGAACGATGAACGTCGCGATCTTCAATTGCTCCAGCCGGGTCAGCAGGTCTGCGCGGACGAACTCCACCGGTGCGACGATAAAATCGGGTTGAAGCGCCAGGATGGACTCGAGGTTGGGCCGGATGTAGCCCACCTTGGGCTTGAGCGCCGCCTCAGGTGGAAAGTCGCAGAAGGGCGTGACCCCCACGACGAGGTCGCCGGCGCCGATGGCGTAGAGCGTCTCGGTGAGGCTTGGAGCGAGCGAGACAATGCGGCCCGGGCTGTTGGCCAGGTAAATCTTCCGGCCCAGCGCGTCCACGAAGGTGCGTGGCGCCAGATTGGCCATGAATGGCATCCCCGTGAGTATGCCCTGCTGACGGCGTGGTTTCGCCATGGCCTCATTCTCGCGCAGATCGGGAGCGGCCAACAAGCACAGCAACAGCCAGGCGATGGTGACCGGCACGCGCCCGACGACCCTCTTGGTCCGTCGGCCTTGGGACCGCCCGGTGCTCAAATAAAAAATCCCCAGAGCCTGTGAGACCCTGAGGATTGCACCCGCTTCTTCACCCTCACCCATTCCCCAGCCCTCGAGGGAATGAAGGTCATTGATCCGGGCAGGTCTTCTGGCTCGTGGGTTCCTAGCCTACTCCCTGCACCTTCCCGGAAAAAGCCGTGACGGCTGTTTCCAGTGGTGTCCGCAGGTTTCGTCCCCACTCACAGCGGCGGGACCGCGAGGGATTCTCACCCTCTTCCCTGTGCTCCGGATACCGCTCCGTTATGTCGCAGGCGGAGATTTATAGGGGACGGCCCGCGTCGTTGTCAAGGTGGAATCCATGCGATGGGTGTAGGCGGAGGGAGCCGGAGGGGCCCAAACTTGTAGTTCAATGGTGCGTAATTTGTCTCTCTTGCGGGGGTTTCAAAGCGGCTCCGGGAGGCTTGTCGCCTGTATTCGCCGGGACTACGGGTACTTATCCAGCCCGCAGGGAGACGGCCAGAGTGGCACTCCGATTGCTCCTTTAGAGGGTGACAAAAATCGCCCGTGGTCTGTCCGTTTCTCGCGCGGAGCGGCAATCAGGGCGGCGGCCAGTTCCGAGAGGAGACATCGTGCGCCGAATTCTCATCAGCCTGTGTTTGATCGGGATCTTCCTGGAGATCTCCGGCCTCATCTTCTCGGGCTCCCACGACAAACCGAACGAGGCGATGGTCAGCCTCCTGGAGCCGCCGCAACACCAGATTCAGAATCTGAAGCACAACAGCTACTTTCTTCTCCTTGGATTTGCCGCGTCTCCCAACGCCGATCCCATGCAGGTCGGCCTGCACATCTGGCTGGAATCCGAACTCAATCCGACCCGCAGGCCGTTTGAATACGCCAAGGAAGCGCGTCGCGATCTTCGAGTCTCCGCCGAGGTGTTGGACCGACTCGCGGAGCACAGCGGACCGCTCACTGTCCGTCGGGTTCGCCAGGATGCGGCGACCGTGCGCCGCCAGGTGCCACATGCGTCGATTCTGGCGGATCGCTACGAGCAATGGCTGAGTATGTCGTTCGAGGACAGAGGGTACGGGCACGTGGGCACGCCACGATTCGCCGAGCTGTTTCTGGCGCACCGGCTGTATCTCGGCGAGGGATTCGCGCGGGGTGCCAAGCGCGGACTGCGACGCGTCGAGCAGGAGCTCTCGGTCTGGCGCATGGTTCTCGCCAAGTCGAGGACGCTACCGATGAAAGTGATGGCGGCCACCATCGTGAGCGAGGACGCGGAGCTGTTGTCTGATCTCTTGAGCCGTACGAGAATCGATCGGTTCAGCGTCATCCGCGCGGGGCTGCTTGCCCGGCCGCTGACGCTCAAGGAGCGCTCGCTCCGCTGGCCGATCCGAAATGAGTTCATCGTGGGCATGGACCGGGCCGAAGACAGCCTCTCGACGGCAATGGCCCAAAAGCCGAGCGAGGCGGCCCGGCACGCGGCCTGGGTCGCGGCCGCCGCCCGGATACAGGAGGATGCTTTCCAGAAGGTCCAGCGCCCGCTCATGTCCAGCCTGTTCGGATTTAATTTCTCCAATCAGCGGACATTGAACTTGTACGCAAAATACTACAAGGCCGTCATCCACACCTCCGACATCAGCCCCGGCCCCTTGCCGACCTTCAAGAGTGTCGAGGCGAGCGCCTCACGCACCTTGACCGATACGTTGTTCAGTCCCGTCCA
Organism: Nitrospiraceae bacterium; assembly: GCA_041608595.1. Taxonomy (GTDB): domain Bacteria; phylum Nitrospirota; class Nitrospiria; order Nitrospirales; family Nitrospiraceae; genus JBFGRM01. The sequence goes on along the minus strand of JBFISJ010000226.1, from coordinate 52 downwards.
CGAAGAGCCGGCCTGGGACCTCTTCACGGCCCGAGTGCTCGAGACCGATGCG
>JBFISJ010000225.1:0-3955 GCA_041608595.1 Nitrospiraceae bacterium | reverse complement strand
CGGACATTAATTCCAACAGCGATCATCGGAGTCTTGTGGTCCCGTCCCCGGCGTTGCGCCGGGGACGGGGTCAAGGAGGTTGAGTGACGTGGTAGATCTATTTCGTGAAGCATTGAGCATCGGGTATCCGGTGCTGCTGTTACTCGTTGGCCTCTTAATTTATGCCGCAGTGAGTATTCCGGATCCCGCTGTCAAGAAGCGCGTCATGTTCAAGACGGTGATCGGGATCGTGGCCGCGGTGATGGCTTTCATCGCCATCGCCAACTACAAGGTGAATTTCTACGGTAACTCCCGCCTCCTCCCCGTGTCTCTCGCCATGATCACGGCCCTCACCTTCATGATGGCGCTGTACTTCTCGAACATCAGCGCGCTGCTCAGGATCGGCGGGTTTATGTTTTTCGTGGCGGCGGGGTTGTCCGGTTACGGGAACTGGCTGCCGCAGGTCGAAGGCGGATTTCCCCCGCCCGAGGTCAAGTTGGACTTCAGTGCCATGACGCCCCAGCAGCTGGCCGACGAGGGCGAGAAGATCATTTTTGGTGGCATCGGGCAAAGCAGCGTGCAAGGGGCCATCGGCAAGGGGCAATGCCCCCTCTGCCACGGGTTCAACCAGGGCTTCCTCAGTGAGCGAGCACCCAATCTCTGGGATATTCCGGCACGGTCCAAGGAGCGCCTCGATGATCCCCGGTACGCAAAGGGCAACGCGGCGGCCAGGGATACGGTCGAGAAGGAGTCGTTCCCGGGCGCCGGAACGGCGGAAACGGGCCAGGAATACATCGCCGAGTCCCACGCGTGCCCGAACTGCTATGTGGTCGAGGGGTTCGGCGTGAAGGGGTCCAACGATCGCGAGAGCCCGATGCCCAAGATCCACAAGCCACCCATTTCGCTGACTTTGGGGGAATTGGCGGCGGTCGATACCTGGATGTACGTGCGCGAAGGCAAGGAGCCGCCAAGCTACGATACGATCATCGCCTCCTATGAGAAGTTCATCCCAGAGGATCAGCGTCCCAAGGCCGCCGCGGAAGATGCGGGGGCGGCCGGCGGGGTCATCGCCACCGGTGACGAACCCCTGCAGGACATCTTCAACAAAGCCGCCTGCGGCGGCTGTCACACTATCCCGGGCGTCGATGGGGCGGTCGGAAAGGTCGGGCCGAAGCTCGCCGAGGGCAGCAATGCGCCGAAGCGAATCCGGTCCGGCGAGTACAAGGGCTCTCCTGGCGGTGGGAAAGCCAAGTCCACGCGTGAGTATGTCACCGAGTCGATCCTGACGCCGAGCGCATTCGTGGTGCCGGGCTTCCCGGATAACCAGATGCCGAAGGACTTCGGGAAGAAGCTGAGCGCGGCCGCACTGAACAAGATCGTGGACTACCTCTCCCAGATCGAAGAGGGTAAAGAGCCGCCACCCCTGTCGTGACGGCGACAATGAAATTTTTTCAGGGTTCTTCTACGGAGTCTTAACAAGGGCGTAAGCAAGGAGATTTTAGGTATGGGCAAGCTACTCATCTGGCTAGGAGCGATCGTCGGGGGGCTCTTCCTCGCCGTGATCCTTCTCATGTCACTGGGGCAGATCCTTCCTCCTCAGACCATCCGGTTGGTGGAGGGGTACATGCCTATGCAAATGGTCACCGAGCTGACCATCTGCGTCGGGGCCTTCGCGGCCCTGAGCTATCTCCTGCAGAGCGCGGGATACGCGGTGCCGCGCTTCTGGCAGGGCATCCTCTTTTGGGTGTTCATTCTGATGTACCTCAAGTATCGGATCTATCCTCCGATCCCCTTCAGCGTGCGCGCGATGTACGGAACGGTCGCGCTGGTCGCCGTCTTCATGTGGGTGTCCAGCAGTGAGGAGGACTGGAGGAGGTTCAAGCAGCCCATCCTCAATGTCATGGACGCCATCACGCCCTTCCACAGGACCTTGCGGTTGGCCTACATTTTGGCGATTCCGCTCGTCATGTGGGGCTTTTCGTACAACAGTTTTTATCCCAGCACGCAGGAGCCCATTGAGCTGAGGACGGTGCACCCCGCGCCACCGGCGACGACAAAGGTGCACGGCCGCACGTTCGTCCTGCAGGTCGCGACGAATCCCTATCGGGTGGGGGTCGAGGGGAAATACGATGAGCATTACCCCAACGCCCACATCGTCGAGCAGGCGATGGGCCGTCTCATGAAGACCATGGGCCCGGAGGACAATCCGTGGCACCCTGATGCGACGGGGTATATCCGCTATGTCCGGGAGGGCGGCGAGGTCTTCTTCCAGAACTGCCACTTCTGCCACGGTGACAACTTGAACGGACGAGGGCTGCACGCCTTCGCGTTCAACCCGATCCCGGCGAATTTCACGGATCCGGGTACGATCGCGCAGCTCCAGGAGACCTTCCTGTTCTGGCGGGTTGCCAAGGGCGGCATCGGCTTGCCGCGTGAAGGCTTCCCCTGGGCGTCCGTCATGCCCCCCTGGGAACAGCACCTCACGACGGATGAGATCTGGAAAGTGATCATGTTCGAGTATTGGCACACTGGCTATTATCCCCGGACGTGGGACTAATATCATGGCGAGGAGAACAACGATGACGTCCCTGCGATTTTCCAGCATGTTCATGATGCTCCTGGTTGCCGCACTGGGGATTGTCTTGATCTCTGGCAGCAGCGTGACCTGGACGTTCGCCCAGGAAGGCGAGGATGATGGGCTTCCGGCCGGCTTCAAAAAACTTCCGAACCCGGAGCTCCCTCCGGCGGAGATGGTGGAAGCCGGAAAGCGTGTCTATTTCACCAAATGCGTGTGGTGCCACGGCGTGGACGGGTCGGGCGACGGGCCTGCCGCGGACCGGCTCTGGCCGCGCCCTCGCAACTTCAACCAGGGCACGTTCAAGATCCGTCATACGGCGAGCGGTGAGCTGCCGCTACCCAATCTGGACCTCTTCCAGACTGTCACCCACGGATTGCCGGGATCAGCGATGCCGTCGTGGGAAGGCATTCTGAGCGAGGAGCAGAAGCGGCAGGTGATCTCGTTCGTCACGACGGAGCTGATCAAGGACCGAAGATTCGACGACACAGAGTTCGAGACGTTCACGGTGCTCCAGCTTGATAAGATTGAGCCCATTTCTCCCACAGAGGAGAGCATTGCGCGAGGGGCCGAGCTCTTCGTGGAGAGGAAGTGTATCGAGTGTCACGGTGCTGAGGGCCGTGGAGACGGCAATGCCTTCAACCTGAAGGACGACTGGGGCTTTGCGATTCAGCCGGCCGACCAGACCAAGTGCTGGAACTTCCGTGGAAGCCGGCAGGATCCCTACAACGTGAAGAACATTTTCAGAACCTTCTCGACAGGTGTCAGCGGGACGCCGATGCCGTCCTTTGCGGACAATACGACCATCGAGGAGCGGTGGCATATCGCCAACTTCGTGCAATCGATCTGTGAGCGTGGGCCGGACGGGGAGCCGCTCCCGATCGACCCCTTGACGGACAAGCCGAAGGTCAACTTCGTGATTCCGTCCGGTCCGATCGAGGGCGAGATCCCCGATGATCCGGAGAGTGAATTGTGGCAGAAGCAGGAGCGCCGCATCATCGCCTTGGGCGGCCAGATCACCCACAAGCCGCGCAATTTCGTGAACCGCATCGATGACGCCTGGGTGAGATCCCTGTACAATGAAAAAGAAATTGCCTTCATGTTTCAGTGGAACGACCGGACCAAGAGCATGGCGTCCGACCTGCCGTTCGAGCCCTGGGAAGTCAATCTGAGTGACTACGGCGTGATCGAGCAGCCGCCCGCGACGGGCGAGGACGGATCCATCGCGGCCCAGCAGAACGAGTACAGCGTGTATCCCGATGCGCTGGCTGTCCAGTTCCCGGTCAAGTGGCAAGAGCTGCCGCCACCGGAGAAGCCGCGGTTTCTCTGGGGTGATGAGAAGTACCCCGTTGATATCGTGAAGTGGGAAGCCAGGGAAGACGGCGAGTATATGCTCAGAGG
>JBFISJ010000224.1:0-3961 GCA_041608595.1 Nitrospiraceae bacterium | reverse complement strand
GCCCTTGAGGCGGTTGCACGCCTCGACGACTTCCTCGATGTAGAGTTCGAAGATGTTGCGCCGGCGGTACTCGCTCTTGGCCCGCTCGCGCCGCCTGAGGAACGCCCCCAGCCGGCGGCCGCATTCCCGCAGGGCCAGCGTGATCTCCTTTCGGATCTCATCGTAATCGGCGATGGCTTCCTTGGATTCGCTGGTAAAGGGCACCCAGACCGAGGCCATGTGGACGAACACCACCATGGGGCCGGCGGGCAGCGCGCCTCGGGATTGGGACACGCCGTAGTTGCGCCAGGTGGTGTCGAGCACCGCCTTGAAGATGGCGCAGGCGGACTGCTGATAGAGCAGCGGCACGCGGTTCGCGTAGCGGATGACACGGGCCAGCTCGTGGTCGTCCTTCTGTTGTTCCCCTTCGGCCAGCGGCACCTGTTTCTTATCCTGATTCTCCGCGGCCTCCTCGGGCCCCCGGCCGAAGGCCAGACCCGCCTCGATCACGAAGGGGTTGCCGCGGTAGACCGCCGGCGGCCGGCTCACCGCGGTATAGAACTCCCCCTTGATCTGCTGATATAGGCCGGAGAGGATCGCCTTCTCCCCGATCGGCGAGAGGCAGTTGGTCGGCGGTGCCATGATTTTTGTGGATTGGATGGCCTTGTAGAGGGCCTCGGCGGCCTGCCCGTGGATGTCCCGGGGACGCAACCGGGGCGAGAGTCCCGCGGCCTTGCAGATGTCCTCGGCGAGCCGAGGCGAGACGCGGCTGAATTCGCCCGCCAGGAAGCCCGAGAGCCAGTGGCTCTTGGTGTCGTGGAGCATCTTCAGCAGCATCCCGAGCTCGATACCGTAGGGGTGCGGCTTGATCTCGCGGGGCGACGGCGGGAGCTCGTGGTACGTCCGGGGATAGTCCTTCGTCTCCCCCTCCGGGGTGAGGTACGTGAGCTTGACGTGGGCATTGGCGATGATGGTCTGCTCGAGGTACTCATCCACCGAGGCGCGCCCCTTCTGGTAGCGGCCCTCGACCTCGAGCGTCACCTGAGTCCCCCGGTGGCTCTCCCAGGCAATCTGCTTTTTTTCCAAAATCCGCGGCTCGTTCTTCTTGGTATCGATCTGGACCTCAAAGTAATGGGCGGGCGTCCTCGCGCTCGTGCGGGAGATAATCCGGACGGGTTTGCCGGTGGTCAGCTGGCCGTACATGCCGGCGGCGGAGATGCCGATGCCCTGCTGGCCGCGGCTCATGCGCAGGCGATGAAACTTGGACCCGTACAGAAGCTTCGCAAAGATCCGGGGAATCTGTTGGCGGACGATCCCGGGACCGTTGTCGGTGACCGTGATCCGGAAGCGGCTCGCCTGGCTCGGTGGAGGCGGAGGCTCCCCGTTCGCGACGGCCTCCAGCTTGACGACCACTTCGGGAAGAATTCCGGCTTCCTCGCAGGCGTCCAGCGCGTTATCGACCGCCTCCTTGACGCAGGTGAGCAGGGATTTTCTCGGACTGTCGAACCCCAGGAGGTGCCGGTTCTTGGTGAAAAATTCTGAAACGGAGATTTCCCGCTGGCGAGCTCCCATCTCGACGGCGGTGACAGTCGCCTCGGGCCGGGAAGAGCGGGGACTGGTCTTCGGAGGGTCGGGTTGTGTGTCGGGTTTCTTGCCCCGTTTAGGCATGTTGTCTTTCAGCGAGCTGCATCATAGATGCGTCATACAAAGTCTGCGGCAGGAAATCAAGTCCTTCCTTTCATTCACGGCAGATTCTCGCGCCCGCGGCCTGCCCGCCGTCATCCACCCAAGGAAGCGGGTTCACAGAGCATGGCGAATCATGGTATGTTGGCGGCCGTCGGGACCAGCCCTAGACAAGGAGAACGGCCTATTATGCTGATGGACGGGAAGAAGGGACTGATTATCGGAGTCGCCAACAAGCACAGTATCGCCTGGGCGATCGCGCAGGCCACGTCCCGCGAGGGAGCGCAGCTCTTCTTCAACTACCAGAACGAGCGGCTGAAGGAGAACGTCGAAGAGCTCGTCCGGACCATGCCGGGCGCGAAGGCTTTTCCCTGCGACGTGGGGGACGATGCCCAGATCGACGCCCTCCTGAAGCAGGTCGAGAAGGAGTTCGGCCGACTCGACTTCCTGGTGCATTCCGTGGCCTTCGCGCCACGGGAAGAGCTGGCCGGCCAATTCCTGAACACCACGCGGCAGGGCTTCGCGACCGCCCTGGACGTGAGCGCCTACTCGCTCGTCGCGGTCACCAGGGCGGCCGTCCCGCTCATGACGGAGGGCGGCGCGGTGGTCACGCTGACCTATCTCGGCAGCGAGCGCGTGGTCCCGCATTACAACGTCATGGGCGTCGCCAAGGCGGCCCTCGAAGCGACCGTGCGCTACCTCGCGCACGATCTCGGCCCGAAGAACATCAGGGTGAACGCCATCTCGGCCGGCCCCATCAAGACCCTGGCCGCTCGCGGCGTGTCCGGGATCAGCAAAATGATCGAGCACCACCGGGCCTTCGCCCCCTTGCGGCGCGAGACCGAGCAGGCGGAGGTCGGCGACACGGCGCTCTACCTCGTCAGCCCCTTGGGCCGCGGTACGACCGGCGAAGTCATTTACGTGGACGGCGGCTACCATATCCTCGGTTCCCTGGCCTCGCCCGAATAACGCGTCGTCTCCACGAGCCCTCTTCTCGCCTCGCTCAGGCACAAAAAAAGCGCCGGGGCAGACCCCGGCGCTTTTCATGGCGTGACCTCGCAGCTCGGCGTGAGCGGAGCGTATCTGTTTATCGTGCGGACACGACGGGCAACTCCCGCGTCCTCTCTGCTTCCCGCTGAATGCGAAGGCGCTCGGCTTTCGAATCCTGCAGCACCTGTTCGAGCACCTTGTCGGTCAGCTGCGTCAACTGCGCCGCCGCGTCCTTCATCTCGCCGTGCTCGACGGCCCGGGAGAGCACTTCCGCCTTGGTCGCCCCTTTGGTCTTCCCCAGGAACGGCTTGATGATGAGATAGACCACATCCCGCACCGGCATATAGCGCAGGAACCGCCGCAGCAATTTAAACGTTTGAACCGGAAAGTGCAGCAGCTTGTACAGAAACAACCGCTTGAGCCCGACGCGGCGTACCTCGTTGATCACTTCACCGGGGAGGCAGGTCGGGTCGATCTCCGAACACTTGAAATACTTGTACCAATCGGCCGCTTCGCTCACCAGCCCGCGTTTCACGTACTCCTGCCCGAGCGGCGTCCCGCGATAGACACAGAGCCGGTTGAAGCCGAAAGTATCCAGGGGGAGCTTCGAGGCGAAGTCGAAGGTGGCCTTCATGTCCTCGACCGTCTCGTCCGGATTGCCGACCACGAAGAATCCATGCACGATCTCGATGCCGGCCTGCTTGGCGTTGGTCACCGCGGTCTCCACCTCGGCAAGCGTCTGTTCCTTTTTCAGCCGATCGAGCACCTTCTGGCTGCCGCTCTCGACGCCGAACATGAGGGTGCGGCAGTGGGCCCTGGCCATCGCGGGAAACAGGTGTTGGGCCACGGAGTCCACGCGCCCCTCACAGCCCCACTGGATGGTGATGTCATTGTCGTTGAGGCCCTTGCAGATGGCCTCGATGCGCTTGGGCTGCAGCAGGAAGTGATCGTCCACGAAGTAGACGGACCCGTAGCCCAGCTCCTGGAGGTGCTTGAACTCGTCCACGACATGCTGCGGGCTCCGTGACCGCCATTTCCCTTCGTTGAAGATCGGAATGTCGCAGAAGACGCAGGGCCAGGGGCACCCGCGCGACGTTTGCATGGTCGTGAACCGCTCCATGGAGAGCACCGCCGGCACGTCGAGGGGCATGGATTCGACGAAGTCCAACGGCAGGCTCTCCCGGTCAGGGAACGGCCACTGATCGAGATCACGCTCCATGGGCCGGTTCGGGTTGTGAATAACCCGGCCGTCCCGGGCCCACGTGAGCCCGCCGACTTCTTGTGGATCATCCATGCGCTCAAGGAGATC
>JBFISJ010000223.1:0-4002 GCA_041608595.1 Nitrospiraceae bacterium | reverse complement strand
GTCGTCGAGGCCGCTTCGTGCTGACGGAGGCCTCGGAGGTCATGGCGATCCTGGCCCTGGCCTCCGGCTACGACGACCTCCGACGCCGGTTGGGGCGTATCCTCGTCGGCTTGGGAACAGACGACCGTCCGGTAACCGCCGAGGATGTGCGATGCGCGGGGGCGATGGCCGTCCTGCTGCGCGAGGCCGTCCAGCCGAATTTGGTTCAGACCGCGGAAGGTACCCCCGCGCTGGTTCATACCGGCCCCTTCGGGAACATCGCGCACGGCAACGGCTCGATCCTTGCGGATGCGATCGGGCTGAAGGTGGCCGATTGGGTCATCACGGAGGCGGGGTTCGCCAGCGAGCTCGGTGCGGAAAAGTTTTTCAACATCAAGTGCCGGCGGTCCGGGTTTCGTCCCGACGCCGCGGTGGTGGTCGCCACATTACGGGCGCTGAAGCTCCATGGCGGAGGCGGGACCGTCAAGCCGGGGAGTCCTGTGCCACCGAGCCTGCGCGAACCAAACCGAGAGGCGCTCGACAAGGGATTTGCGAACCTCGAGCAGCACCTGGCCAACGTGGCGGCGCACGGAGTCCCGGCCGTCGTGGCGATCAACGCCTTCCCCGAGGATACAAAGGAGGAGCTGCGCTACGTGGAGGAGAAAACGAGAGCGGCGGGGGCGAGGGGGGTGGCGGTGACCACCCATTTTCTCGAAGGGGGGAAGGGGGCGGAACGACTGGCGGAGGTGGTCATACAGGCCTGCGAGCAGCCGGGCGGGTTCCGGTTTTTGTATGAGGAGGACATGACCATCCAGGAGAAGATCGAGCGCATCGCGACACGAATGTACGGTGCGTCGGCGGTGCGGTACGACGGTCAAGCCCTGGAGGGAATCGCCCTGGCCGAGCGTTTGGGCATGGCGCGCGTTCCGGTCTGCATGGCCAAGACCCCGCTCTCGCTCTCCCACGATCCGTCGCTGAAGGGACGACCGCGCGATTTCGTGGTGCCGATCAAAGATCTCAAGATCTCGGCCGGCGCAGGGTTCGTGACGGCGCTGTGCTCCGGCATACAGTTGCTGCCCGGTCTGCCGAAAAGGCCGGCTGGCGAGCACATCGATCTGGATACGGAAACGGGAGAGGTGAAGGGATTAACCTGAGTAAAAAGGAAGAATTAAAAGGGGGAAAGTGTTGGGGAGGCCTCTGTGGCGTGTTTGGCTAACGAGACTTGAGATATTTAAAGAACTCGGAGTCAGGACTGAGAACGATGGTGGTTTTGTCTCCGATGCTTTTCTTGTACGCTTCCATCGAGCGGGTGAACTCGAAAAATTTCGGGCCTTTCTGGTAGGCCTGGGCATAGATCCGAAACGCCTTGGCGTCTCCTGACCCGCGCAACTGCTCGGACTCCTTGTAGGCCTCGGCCAGAATAATCTCCCGGTCCTTCTCGGCTTCGGACCTGATCTTCTGCGCCTCCTCGGCGCCCTCGGCGCGGTACTGTTTCGCCTGTCGCTCGCGCTCTGCCTGCATCCGCGCAAAGACCGCTTTCTCGTTCTGCTCGGGCAAATCCGCCCGTTTGATGCGCACGTCTTGGATCGCGATCCCGTACGCGCCGGCTTTCTCGTTGGACCGCACCGTGACGACGTGCATGACGTCCGCCCGGGTCTTGGAAACGATTTCCGACAAGTCGTGCCGGCCGAGCTCGACGCGAAGCTCCGAATAAATGATGTCATGAAGCCTTTGGAGGGCGCCGCGCTGAGATCCGAAGGCCTGATAGACTTTGAGGGGATCGAGGATCTGCCACTTGGCGTAGTTGTCGATCAGGATGGTCTTCTTGTCCTGCGTGATGACCTCCTCCGGGTCGGAGTCGTAATCGAGCAGCCGCTTGTCGAAGTAGGTCACTTCCTGGATGAAGGGGATCTTGAAGTACAGCCCGGGCTCGGTCAGGTTGCGCTTCGGGTCGCCGAGCTGGACGACGATCGCCGTCTCCGTGATGTCGACGACGAAAAACGGGCTGATGCCCAACATATAGAGCACCACCACGAGGACGAGCAGCGCGACAATGATGTTTTGTTTCGTCACCGTTTTGCCCTGTGATTACTGCGCCTTGGTCGGTTGACGGGCGCGCTGCATTTGATCCAACGGAAGATACGGGAGCGTTCGCTCCGCGACCTTCTTGTCGATGATGATCTTTTCTACGTTCGGCATGATTTCTTCGAGCGTTTCGATGTAAATCCGCTTGCTGATAATGTCCTTCGCCTGTTTGTATTCCTTCAGCAAGGCCGAAAAGCGGTTGGCTTCTCCCAGCGCCCGCTCGACGCGGGCCTGGGCATACCCCTTCGCCTGGTTGACGTTCTGAGCCGCCTCGCCCTTGGCCTTCGGGATAATGTCATTGCGATAGCTTTGGGACTGGTTGATCAGCTTCTCGCGGTCTTCCTTGGCGCTGGCCACGTCCTTGAAGGCCGCCGCAACCGCCTGGGGGGGGTCGACGTCCTGCAACTGCACCGCCTGGATCGACACGCCGGCCTGGTAGGAGTCGATGATGCCCTGCAGGAGGGTCATCGTGTCGGCCTGAATCTGGGCCTTACCGGTCGTCAGCACCTCATCGATCTTGACCGATCCGATCACCTCCCGCATCGAGGCTTCCGCGGCGTTCTTGATCGTCTCCGGCACGCCGTCGACCTGGAACAGGTAGTTGCGAGCGTCCTTGATCCGATACTGCACGATGAATTCCACGCCGACGATGTTCTCGTCACCGGTCAGCATGAGCGCTTCGCGCGGCAACATCTGCTGCCGGCCGCGCGGGTCCGTGCGGAACCCGACCTCGATCCGGTGGACTTTCAATACCTTTGGCTGCAGAACGGTTTCGACGAAGGGAATCTTGATGTGGGGGCCCGGGCCGACAATGCGGGTGACGTCGCCGAACCGCTTCACGACGCCCTCCTCGTCCGGCGCCACGATGAACACGGCCTGCCAGACGAGCAGCACGGCGACGAGGATCCAAATGATCTTCCCGAACCCCCGGGACGGCATGAGCTGCCGGAGCTGATCCTGCGCCTGGCGCAGGACATCCTCGAGCGGATCACCGCCTTTGCGACCCCAAGGATCTTTCGGCTCCCACGACATGCACGCACCCCGTCCGGCGGAGATGAGTCAAGAGATGGCCCGAGTGGCCTTAAACCAGGGCACGATAACAGAGTTGCTGGACAGGAGCAACCCATAACCGCACCGACAGGAATGGAGGTACGTGGTCAACGCTGAGGCCAATCGTTTAGCGTACAAGGGGAGAGAGGTCATGGAAACGATCAGCGGATCGCGAGATACACGAACGCCGCGATCAATCCGCTGCAGGGAAGCGTCACCAGCCAGGCCAGGGCCATGTCCCGGACGGTATGCCATCGCACCGTGGTGAGGCCCTTGAGCATGCCGACCCCGATGATGGCCGAGCTGCCCACGTGGGTCGTGGACACGGGCAGGCCGACCGTCGCCGCGGTCAGGACGATGGTGGACGTGGTGAGGTTGGCCGACAACCCCTCGCTGTGATTCATGGTCGTGATCCTTTCCGCCAGCACCTCCGTCACGCGCAGTCCCGCCAGCACGCTGCCGAGCCCCATGGCGAGGGCCACTCCAACGAACGCGGCCACTCTCGGGCTCGTGCCCCATGTGGACAGCGCGTCGCCCAGCAGGAGAATGGCCACGATCTTCGGCGCATCATTCGTGCCGCGGGCGAAGGACGCCAGCCCGCTGGACAGCCAGTGGACCGAGTCCAGCCCGAACACCAGCCCGCGCAACCCCGCGCGATCACATTGCTCGGGAACCGCGATCAAAGGCTGCCCCAGCGCCGTGGTTTGAAACAGCGTGCGTGTCGAGCCCTGCGCGTCGACATGCACGAGCGCACGGGCCTGCGGCATGAAGCAAAGGCACGTGGCCTCCCAGCGGGAGGCCACGGCTCGGATCAGCGGGTGAATCAGGGCGGCCAATGCGAAGGCGAGCAAGGGGCTGAGCAGGAGCGGGAGCGCGATCCTCGCGCTG
>JBFISJ010000222.1:0-4025 GCA_041608595.1 Nitrospiraceae bacterium | reverse complement strand
CCCCACTGGCCGGACTGCGAGTACGGCAGCCGCTGGTTGTTGTACGTGTAATCGCCCGGCATGGCGAAGACGCCGCCCGCCGAGGGGATGAACACGTCGATTCCCTCCGAGCCCGCAAACTCGACGACGCTGATCTCGTCGGCGCCAGGCATGAAGGGCTCGATCGGCCACTCATGCTTTTCGATGCTGAACATGCCGTTCTGCTCGCTGCTCGCACCGAAGACGTGGATCCTCACGGGATCGCCGGCATGGGCCTCGATGACCGGCGTGGCGGGATCCTGGGGATCGTCCACCTCGCAAGGCTGGAACATCCGCCCGAGCGAGCAGCCCAACTCATCCTCGCGATAGAGGTAGGGCTCCGCCCGATAGTTGACGCCGACCAACCCCGCGACGTTCTGCACGTAAGGCATGAAGCTCGTCCCGATGATGTTGTCTTCGTCCTGGAAGAACAAGGCAACATCACGATAGTTTTCCCGAGTCTCGTTCCTCGGGATCGAGCGATCGATGATCACATCCGCAACCCAGCTGTTGCGCTGGGAGATATCGGCGCCCGTCTTTGGATCGCGATATTTGGAGCCCTCCGGCCCGATCACGATCGCGCCGAACAGGCCGTTGCGTACGTTCATCGCGACATTGCCCCAGTCCCACACCAGCACCTGCGTCTCCCCGAAGAAGGGATCGGCATAATAGGTGTAGGTCTTGCTTTGCCCGGTCGAGACCGTCTGGCCGCCCTGGTTGTTGCCGAGGTCGACGCCCTGCGAGTCGTTGGGATCGAACGCCAACCCGAAGGCGGAGAAGGACGCGCGGCTGTCCTTCAGTTTGTTGGTCAGCTTCACTTTGATGCAGTCGCCCATGTTCGCCCTGAGCGTCAGCGGCATCGGCTGAAGACCTTCCGCAGCCTTCTCCGCTTCCCCCTCAAGGACGTAGATCTTGGCGTCCGAGTTCTGCAGCTTGATTTTCCGCTCGAAGTCCACTTCGATGGACTCCGGCGCGTTCGGATTGAAGTTCATCGACGGGTAGTCGATGGCGTTCACGTTGAACGTCCTCACGGGCGCCCCCTGCGGGCAGACGGGAAGCGGCTTGGGAATTCCCGGCTGCCCCCTCATGGTGTTGGGGAGCAGCTGCAGATCTTTTACTTGCTTGTCGAGGACGCGAATCAAGCCCCAGGAACCCTCTGAGAACTTGGAGTCGCGGCCGTTGAAGTACATGTAATCGCCAGGCTGCAAGCGGGGCCCGCCCGCCTGCGGGACAACCAGGTCGTACCGTTCTGCGATGCCGATGTGAATCGAGTTCTTCCGGTTGGCATCGCCCGCATAGCGCTCCGTCAGGAAGGCATGGCCGGACACGGTGAAAACGTTGGTCTCGTTCATGGTCACGCTTAAGAGCCGGAACACGATGGTGTCGCCCAGGTACGCTCGCACCGTCGGGGTTGCCGGATCACCGTGCACCGTGCTGCTGAAGAGCTTCGAGGTATCCGGATTGTTGGCCAAGCGTTGCGCGAACGGCTCCGCCCTGAAATTGAACGCCCCTCCCGTCGTGTGGGTCCCGCCGTTTAGGAAAGGCATGGGAGTCATCTTGATATTTTCCGGCATCTGGAACGATACGGTCTTGCCGGCCTCCAAGGCCACCTCGATCGGCTGGCCCGGCGGGTTCCCTTCAGTCACGATGTTCACCGTGTGGGGAACCGTATCGAAAATGTGCACCATCAGCTCGCGGAAACTGTTGGAGACGCCATAGCCAATGGGCTCGATTGTGCGGATATCCATGACCGGACCGGTCCGCTTCTCCTTCCCCGTCTTGGGATCGTGATACGTGGATCCAAACGGTTCGATCAACAGGCTGCAGATCGCGCCGTGCGGCCAGGACGTGGCGCCAAACGCGTGGTCATGGCAATAGACCGTCCCCACATCCGCGTCCGCCCAGAATCGCTGGCGCACGAATTCCACCGTCACGATATCGCCTTTCGGGTGGTGATGCTCCAAGGGCTTCACGAAGGTCAGGGTGTTGCCCTTGATTTTCGCGATGCGCCTGATCTCGTTGCCCTTGACGTTGTCCGCACCGACCAGGATCAACGTTCCGACATGGTATTGCTTTGCATTCGTGACGGCGATAGTGCGCTGGCCCCTCTTGGCGGCCTTGGTGATCTTCGCGTTCATCGGAATCGGCAAGCCCTTCTTGCCTTTCTTCTCAAACATGGTGAAGGGCCGCACCGATTGCTCGTAGGAGGCCCCCGAGATCACGCCGTCGGAGGACTGATTGTCAAACTGCACGAAATGGAAGTGGGTGTTGATCTTGGACGAGTGGAAGTTGGTGAAGTCGTCGTCCTCCCACTCGCTCGTCAGCATGTAATCGACACAGTCGTAGATGTTCGCGCGGAACACGAAGGGGTACTTCAGGTCGTTGTTCGCGCGGATGGCCTCCTCTTCATCATGCGCCACAAAGAGGAGCCCGCTCTCGTCGACGATTGGAGGCTCCTTGCCCTGCTTGTCCGCGAGGACGATCGGCGTCCGGATGAAATGCACGTTGTACTTCTGGGATCCGGCTCGCTCGGGGCAAAGACTCCACCGGCCGTTCTCCCCCGGTTGCGCCGGCTGCGTCGTGCGATTCCCGTTCTCGTCCAGATGGATCGGCTCCAGCCACGGGGCCGGGTTGTGATCCGGCGAAAACGGCGGCCGCTTGCCGAAGTGCGGTGTCATATGCGGCCAGGCCACCTTGCCGGTTTTGGGATCGAACCAGATCGGGCGCCGCTTGCCGGGCTTGTAGCCTTGCAATTCGGCGCGATACTTGGGGTTGTGGTTAGTGCTCTCGGCCTCGGCCATGGCACGATTGCCGTCCCAGATCCAATCCCAGACGGACGCATCATAGGCCAGGATCTGGCCGCGCTCGTCGCTCGTATGGCCCGGCTTGCCGCGCGTTGGCAGCATCATTTCGACCCAGTCGTAGAGCGTGACGACGGCCGGGTTGGTCTTCCAGTTGCTCCTGCCCTTCGCGACGATCTTGAATTGTTTCCCGAACCAGTCGACCGTCGTGCCGATCAATTTGTCCGAGGTGACCGGCGTCGGCACCCGACCCACACGATCCGGCAGCTCCCGCATGTCCGGCATGACGTCGTTGTGGAACTCCCCGATCTGCATCGTGTTGTACACGCGCCAGTACCCCCACATGCCCGCGACGTAATGATGCGCCACGTGGCAGTGGAACAGGAAATCGCCGGCGAGCCACTGGCACAGCCCCGACCCGCACTCGGTCTCGAGGTCCAAGGCCTCGGACGGGCCGATGACTTCCACGTCAACGCGGTCGGACTTCGCACGGATGACCGGATACTTCACGGGGCCGGCTTGCCCCTTGTGCCACAGGGGCATCTGGTCGACAGCCCGCGGGCTGCGCGTCCAGCGAATGGCGCCGCCGTGCGGATGGTGGGAATGGAAGACCTCGGACCCGCCGTGCACGAGGCGGAATTTCGCGGGGTCACCGATGTAGCTCCGCGGAATCGTGGTGGCCGCATCCCCGAAGGTGTAGCTGCTGTAGCCCATCGATTCGTCTTCGAAGCCGAAATACTCGTGCTGAATGTGCATATTGTTCAGGCCGAACGGCTCGCTCCGGTAGTTCAACGCGCGCGCGCCGGGGCGGTACACGTCGGTCAGCGGATCGCGTTGCGGCAGAAAGTCGTTGTGCTTGTTCACCGGGCGGAAGGCCTCGTCGCCGACTTCGTGGTAGATGAGCACGAACTCACGAAAGTCCGGGCCCGTCCCGTTCTTGATCATGGCCTGCCATCCGCTGCGCATCGGTGTCGCGGGACCCGTTCCAAGCGGATCGAGATACTGGGACCCCCTGGGCTCGACGACAAACGTCCCGAACAGACCCATCACGGTCAGCTCACGGTCATTGCTGTAGCTGTGGAATTGCCGTCCGCCCTCCTGCGTGTCAGGGTGGATGTACCACTCCAGCTCGATCGACTTGCCCTCTCCGGCGATGGCGTCGGGGTTCGTCGTGGTTGCCGGCAGTCCCGTCGCGGCGACCACCGT
>JBFISJ010000221.1:0-4048 GCA_041608595.1 Nitrospiraceae bacterium | reverse complement strand
TCGCCTATGTGATCAGGGCCTACAACCGCCTGGTCGCGCTTCGCAACCGATTCAAAAACGCCTTCGCCCAGATCGACGTCCAGCTCACCCGGCGCTACGATCTCATTCCCAACCTCGTCGAAACGGCGAAGGGCTACCTCAAGCACGAGCGCCAGACTCTGGAGGCCGTCATCAACGCCCGGAACCAGGCTCTGGGCGCGGCCAAGCAAGCGGCCAGTCGGCCGGATGACCCGGGCGCCATTCAGGGGCTCACCGGCGCGGAGGGGATTCTTTCCGGCGCGTTGGGCAAACTCTTCGCCCTCGTGGAAAGTTATCCCGACTTGAAGGCGAACCAGAACATGATGCAGCTCAGCGAAGAGCTGTCGTCCACCGAAAACCGCATCGCCTTCGCGCGGCAAGCTTTCAACGACGCGGTGATGCAGTACAACACGGATCGCGAAAGCTTCCCCGACAACATCATCGCCAACAATTTCGGCTTCAAGGCCGCCCAACTGCTCGAGCTGGAGGACGTCCGGAAGAAAGAGGTGCCGCAAGTCTCCTTCGCCTAGCCCGGGTTATTCATGATCCTTCTTGGCGAAATCGCGAAGTCGCGTTGCGAGCCGGGCGCGCGGAGACGCGAGGGAGGGAGGCGTACTCACTGCAGTACGTCGACCGACCGAGCGGCGAGCCCGCCCGCCTGGCCGCTGGAAGCGCGGCCAGGCTTGGCGCAGCAGCGAATTCGCGATTGCAGCAGAAGGTGTCATGAATAACCCGGGCTAGAATGCCGCCGTGGACTTCTTCGAGCACCAAGAGCAGGCGAGGCGCAAGACCGGGCGGCTGGTCCTGCTGTTCACCCTCGCCGTCGGTTTCCTCATCGCCGGGCTGTACTTCGTCGTGCGCGGGGTCATGATCTATGTCCTCGGCCTGAACCCCTACGCCCACCTCGACTTCGAGCGATCCGCCAACCCCGGAACCGGCCTCCTCCATTGGGAGCTGCTGTGGCGCTGGGATCCCGAGACGTTTCTGTGGGTCACCCTGGTCACGCTTGCGATCGTCGTCCTGGGGTCGATGTATAAGGTCGTTCAGCTTCAGACGGGCGGGGCCGCCGTGGCCACGTCGCTGGGCGGTCGGATGATCGCCCGCTCGACCACGGATCCACAGGAGCGCCAGGTCTTGAACGTCGTCGACGAGATGGCGATCGCCTCCGGCATCACCGCCCCGCCCGTCTACTTCCTCGAGGATGAGCCCGGAATCAACGCCTTCGCCGCGGGCTTCACCCCAAAGGACGCCGTCATCGGCGTGACGCGCGGCACCGTCGAGCTGCTGTCCCGCGAGGAGCTCCAGGGGGTGATTGCGCACGAGTTCAGCCATATCTTCAACGGCGACATGCGATTGAACATCCAGATCACCGGGTTCATCCACGGCATCTTGGTGATCGGCCTCGTCGGACGCGTGATGCTCAGGATGACCTACGGGGGCCATCGGCATCGGTACAGCTCCCGCCGGGACGGCAAGGCCACGCTGGTGCTCTTCGCGATCGGGCTGGCGATCATGGCGATCGGCTACATGGGCGTTCTCTTCGGCAACATGATCAAGGCTGCCGTCTCGCGCCAGCGCGAGTTTCTGGCCGACGCCTCGGCGGTGCAGTTCACGCGGTACCCGGCCGGGATCACCGGCGCCCTGAAAAAGATCGGCGGCTTGACGGAAGGCTCGGTCATGTTAAACCCGGAGAGCATGACGATCAGCCACATGTTCTTCAGCCAGGGCCTGATCGGGGGACTGGACAGCTTCCTGGCGACACACCCGCCGCTCCTCGAGCGGATCCGCCGCATCGAGCCCCGGTTCAACGGCCGATTTCCCGTCGTGGGGCGACCCGAGGTGGAGAAAGCCGATCAACCAGTAGCCGGGTTGGCGGCGGCGTCACCGGCGGCGGCCCATGGGTTGGCCCCGGCCCCACCCCCAATTTTGCCTGGGAAGCCCGCGGCGGCCGCCACCCGGGTCACGACCCAGGGTTTGCCCGACCCCATCGCGCTCATCGGCAACCCCACGGCCGCGCACCTGGACTACGCGCACAGCCTCCTGGAGAGCCTGGCCCTGCCCGTCCGCGAGGCGGCCCATGATCCCTACGGCGCCAGAGCCCTCGTCTATGCGCTGCTGCTGAGCAGTGATCCCGAAGTCCGCAACGCGCAACTGAGCAAGCTCGAGGACAAGGCCGACCCCGCCGTCTACCAGGAGATCAGCCGGCTACAGGCAGCCACGGCAACCGTCACGGCCGCCGCGCGGCTCCCCTTGCTCGACTTGATCGTTCCCACGCTGGCCCACTTGTCCCCCCAGCAATACCGCGTCTTTCGCAACAACGTGCGGGCCCTGATTCACGCGGACCGGGAGGTCGAGCTCTTCGAGTGGATGTTCCAGCAGGTGTTGCTGCGCCACCTGGACCCCAAGTTCCGCAGCATGAAGAGGCACACAGTTCAATATTATTCCCTGAAGCGCCTCGCGGAGCCCTGCTCGATGCTGCTCTCCGCCCTGGCCTATCAGGCTCACCATAGTGACGGGCAGGCCGCCCAGGCGTTTCAGTGCGGCGCGCCCTATTTGAGGATCGAGAACCTGACCCTCCAGCCCCGCCAGCTGTGCGGGCTCCCTGTGATCGATCACGCGCTGGAGACCCTCGCGCAGTGCTCGCCGCGCGAGAAGCGCAAGCTCCTGCAGGCCTGCGCCGCCTGTATCCTCGCCGATCGGGAAGTGACGGTCGAGGAAGCGGAGCTGCTCCGGGCCGTCGCCGATGCGCTCGACTGCCCCATGCCGCCGCTCCTGGCGGGGCAGAAAGTCGCCGCGTCCGAAGGCGGGACCGCGCGCTGCAGCAGCGCACCGGCAACGGCGCACGCCTGATAAGGCACAGTGGCCCCACTCACAAGGGCCACGAAGTCACAAGCATTGACTTGCACACGCACGGGTATTCCTGCTATATATAGGTCATATATAGGATTTCGGTGACACCATGGCCACACTCGAATCCACCCTCATTCACCTCGCACCTGCGCAAAAGAAGCGCCTCGCTCAACTGGCCAGGAGACGCCAGACCAGTCTCGCCAGCGAGGTGCGGAGCGCAATCGAGTGCTATCTGGCCATTGGGGCTGAAGGGATCAATCCCGAGGAGCTGGCCTCAGCGGCCAAGGAGGCGCGGCGGGCCGTTGAATCGATGACTGCCCAGGCGAAACGCGCAAACAAGGAGCTCGAGGCCGCCGTGCAACAGCTCCGCCGCCCGAAGCGGCGGGCCTCGTGAGCGTCGCGGACGACATCTACCGGACGCTCAAGGGATTGGTGGGGCTGCAGGATCAGATGCGACGGATTGAGCGGAACTTAAGTGATGTCGCTGGAGAGTTGAAAGACCACCGGGATCGCCTCGTCAGGCTGGAAACCAAGCTCGAGGTATACGAAAACCTCGCGCAGCGGCGCCTCCCCAAACCTTGACCCGCGAGCGCCTCTCCTTTACTCCACCACCACCGCGGTCCCGCTGATGCTCACCATCAGCATGCTGCCCGAGCCGCCGATCACCTCATAGTCCAGGTCGATCCCGACTACGGCGTTCGCCCCGAGCTGCTGCGCCTTCTCCTCAAGCTCGCCGAAGGCGAGCTCCCGGGCCTTGGTGAGCTCCTTTTCATAGGCTGCCGACCGGCCCCCGACGATGTCCCGGATGCTGGCGAACAGGTCCCGGAACACGTTGGCGCCGAGGATCGCCTCACCGTTGACCACGCCTAAATATTTCTTGATGCGCTTCCCTTCAATGGATGGGGTCGTCGTCAAAATCATGCTCCCTCCTTCTTGCAGGGTTCCATACCTTCTTATTCTCGTCAGTTGGTACGTGCCCAGGCCGGGTGGGCCGAGCCCAGGTGCTATACTTTTTAGATATCAGGGCATCCGTCCGGATCGGAGCGAATGCCGGCGGAGGCCCGTCGGGTTGGCGCAGGCCGCCTCAGGGACATACCCATGCTGATCCCAAGCTTTCGCATCTCATTGATCCTGGCCACGATCGGCCTGATCACCTTTGCCAGCCTCTCCGGCCTGTTTT
>JBFISJ010000220.1:0-4049 GCA_041608595.1 Nitrospiraceae bacterium | reverse complement strand
TTGGAGAAGCACATCGTAGGCCACGAAATGAGGGCGGCGGGGTTCACGCCAGACGGCTGGGAAATGCGGCTTTCCTGTCTAGGTCGTGAAGGGATCTTTGAAGACATGTTCATTCGCCGCTTTTCTGACCACGGCTGTCAATTTTTCCGGCTCGATCGGCTTGATCAGATAATCGACGATGCCTTGCTTGAACAGCGTGCTCGCCCCCGACGCATCGGGCTTTCCGGTCAGCACGATCACCGGAACGGAGGGAAACTGCTGGCGAAAGTACTCTATCGCCTCCATACCGTTGATGTTCGGCATGTGAATGTCGCAGATAATGGCATCGACCTTGACGGGATTGTCCCCGGATCGTATCCGCTCGATTCCTTGCACACCATCCGCAGCCTCGATCACGTCGAACCCTGCTTTCGTCAGTGTCAACCGGACGGTCTTGCGGATATCCTCTTCATCATCCACCACGAGCACCCGACCTTCCGGCATACTCCCTCCTTCCTAGGGCATTCACCCGGCAAAACATTGCCGAGTAACACACCGGTTCCAGCCCTGTCAAGGTCGGTGATCAGGGCCAATTATCCCCAGGCGGATTCGTGTTGAGGATACGTCTGATCAGCAGCCGATACTCGTTCCACGTCTGTGTGATCCAGCAAGCTCGGGGAACGACGTCGTCGCGATCGAATCTCCTCGCCGTGTAATGTTTTTCCTTCGGTGGTCCCATATCTTGTGGTCACGCCAGCCCGGCATCAATGCCTAATTATTAGGCAATCTGTTCGTTTGATACGGCGAGAGCCAGGAATCAGCTTTTTCCACCGTTTATCCACAGATGCATCCACAGTTTTTGTGGACACGCGCCGTCTTATAATACTATGGTCAATGCATCGCTGATTCTGCTCTTGAGCCATCGCACACACCAGGGCGCGACCAGCATCGGGACGAGAAGCAAGACAATGCCCGCGATCAGCAAGCCGGGCGGTTCGGATAAGGACCGACTTGCCGCGGCACACAGGACCTCATACCAGGCGAGCCCCAATCCCAACATGACTAAAGAAGCCCGCCTCGCCATCGTCGGAAAGACCCGTACCAGAGCGACCACCCTTGGACTGATCACACTCATATAAAGCACCGTCAACCCCATGTCTTGCAGCAGGCTTCGCGAGAGATCGTGCGCAGGGGTGAGGGCATCTGTTCCACGGTCGAAAAGCAGAATGGCGACCGAATCGTAGGCGGTGAGTGCCAGGAGGCAGGGTAATCCGATGAGCAGTGCGGTCGAGAGGCCCTGTCTGAGCCAACGGCCGCGGCGCGGAAGTCCGAAGTCGCTCGATGAGCCTATTCCCACCCTACCGGGTCGTACCCTCGATCCAGCAGACAGCGATCGACAAACGCCGTGTACGCACGGCTCGGTGGTCGCCTCGAAAACAGGCCGCGCAAGAGCCCGGCCGTGGCCCCACTCGCCGCCCCGATCGCCGAACCGCGTCCCGCCGCCCCTACGATGGCACCGCCGACCGCTCCCGATGCCGCTCCGACGGCGCCGCCGGCCACAGTGCTCCCCGCGACCTGCTGACCCTTGCCTTCTTCGGGGGTCGCACCCGCTGCCTCAGCCATCTCCATGCATTCAGCGATGTCCTGCTGTGCCGTTTCCTCACCAACCGCCTCGAGATGGTCGTTCGGATAGAGGACCGGCTTCGGGCCGGCACAGGCACCAAGGAACAACAACATTGAGCAGGTCAGGACAGCACGTGTCATAGAACCACTCCACAGTGCAGGTTGCAAGTCCTCGTCTCGAAGAATGTTTCAGTTTCCATGTTTCACTTCCTGCCGAGCTCCGCTCGTTTCAAGCCACGCATCATGGCGGGATCGCTGAAGCCCACTTCGCTCAAGGCATCCATGATGTGCACATTCCGACTCTCCGCGAGCGCCTTCGCCTTGTCGTACTGACGACTATTAAAACGTGCCACCGCGGGCTGGCCATTGACGATTTGACAGGCCAGGACCTCCCCTCCTTCAACCTCGCGGATCCCGCCTTCCCGGATCAACTCCGCAGCCTCGGGAACGGGAATCCCATGCAGGCGGGCAAACTCCTCGATCCCGCCGGTCTCCACAAGTTCTCCATTCGGCATGATACACAGACGCTTGAAGTGCGGCGACCAGTCCTTGCGAAAATCGATGTACTTGATATCGCCGCCCTTTGCCACCTGCCGATCGAGCTTCGAGTAATCCAACCCCAGGTTCTTCTGATCGAGCCGGTCACGGAGCTCGGCCGACAGGCCTCGGCGGAACACCCGTTCCGCCGCGTCTCCCAGTGTGAGCCCAGAGGACCTCGCGAGCTGTTCCGCTTCTCCATATTGCACGATGTCCATGAGAAAGGTTTGCTTGGGCTTTTCGCCAGACGGATCAATGCGGCAGACGAAGGCACCGCGCGTGACCAAGGCGCCGCCTGCGGTGTAGACGTGCACGCCGCCTTCCGTCAAAAGGCGGGTCATGTCCTCAAGCGGCACCTCATAGCTCTCGGCGAGCACCTTCGCGTGCCCCTGGACGTCTTCCGGCTCGGTCATGGCGCAGAGGCAGACGTCGCCCGGTGCATCATGCTCGGTGTAGTCCTCGATGATGTTATAAAGGACGGGTGGCTTGTCTTTTCCAGTGGGTTTCTTTTTTATTTTGTACATCGGACCACAGACTCGTTTCCGTCATGCCCGCGGAAGCGGGCATCCAGGTCCTTACGGGAAAACCTGGATCCCCGCCTTTGCGGGGATGACAATCAAGCCAAGGCAGGAATGACACCCAATATATCGCCGAGATAGCAAGAGCAAATCGTCCCTAGCCCGACTTTGTGAACCGCGCCGCTGGATACGGTGGCAGCGTCGTGAGCCGGTGGTCTTCGACGGGACCGCCCGTCGTGAAATGATACAGGGATTGAAAAGCGAGGTCTTTCAGTCCCAGGATCTCGTGGACCGGATCATCGAAGAAGCAGCCGATGCCCGTCGCGCGCACGCCGACCGCTTCGGCCTCCAGGTAGAGCACTTGCCCGACGATCCCCGACTCCCAAAAGAGCCGCCGGTAGAACCAGGGCCCCTCTTCCCTCAGGGTCGACTCAAACTCCGCGATCATCCCCAGTGAAAAGGCGCTGTCCCCGGCAATCTCCTGATGGCAGCTCACTTGGGTCGCCATCCGTCGGGCGTCTCCTTCCGCCAACTGGTAGAGCGGAAGGTCCGGCGGACAGTCCTGCGCCACCGCCCAGGGAAAGTCTGCCGACATGGCCTCCCTCAAGACCTGTACCTTGTCGGGATCCCGCACGAGGCAGTAGAGGCCCGGCGGCACCCCGTCGACCCGATGGACGAAGAGGGCGAGATGGATGCGCGGCGACCAGGCCACGACATCCCAGGGCATTGGACGCCGGCTGACGGGCCGTTCGCACCGGGGCATGACCCGCTGCAGCATGCCGTAGAAGCACGCGCCCGAAATAGACGTCTTCCCATCGAAGGCGACCGCGCTCCGACGCTGCCGGATGATCTGTCCGGCCGCGACGGGATGGGCTGGTGTGGGCGGCCCGCACGGTGCTTCCACAATGGTGGCGCCGTCACCGCGCTCGGCCGCGTTCCACACCAGATGCCGCGATTCTTCACGGTCCTTCCACGAGGCGGCGGCGACCTCGTCGATGATCTCCCAGGGCACGGGCTCCTCCCGGCTGAGTCGATTGGCCCGCCCGAGCCACTGGCCTCGCGCCAGCGCATCGATGGCGTCGGCCTTCAATGAAAGCGGCACGCCGCCGGGCGCTTCTGCATCACGTGCCGCGCGAGCGTCGGGCCAGACCACCAGCAGGCAATCGGGATGCTCCCGCTCCGCGTCCGGAAAATCCTCGCTCCGCCCGATCCCCAGCAGACACGCGATCTGGTCATCCGACACCCCGTCGAGCAACACCGCTCTCCAGCCCAAGGTGGCGGCGGCGATCCGGGCAGCACCGACGGCGTGGCTCGCATCATGCTGGCAATAGCGAAAGGCCCGCTCCCCATACTTCCACGCCTCGCGCCAGTGAACCGAGGTCAGGCCGAGAA
>JBFISJ010000219.1:0-4064 GCA_041608595.1 Nitrospiraceae bacterium | reverse complement strand
TGCTTCATGGCGGACGCGCAGAGGATGATGAAAATGCCCATCCAAAATGCCGCGCGCTGGTAGGGGATCGGCTCGCGAATGTGCTCTTCCTTCTCTTCCTCCGTCTCGTCGCCTGTGGCCTCTGTGCGAAAGAGCACGGTGTACAGGAACAGGGTCATGACACCCAGGACCAGCGACAACTTAATGAAAAGAATGATGAGGTACTTTCCATTGTTGGAGATGCCGAGCCCAATGTCGGCCTTCATGAACTGATTCACGTAGTGGACGTTGATGCCGCCGGTGATGAGAACCACCCAGAGAAGGACACTGACGATCCGTTTGTAGTTTCGATAGAAGGCGTCTGTAAGGGGCTTCACGTACTCGCGGGGCACCGTTTTCTGCAGTCCCGGAGTCACCGCCATCACCAGGAAGGCCAAGCCGCCGATCCAGATCACCGCCGACACCAGGTGGAACCAATGATTGATGATCGGGAACAGCTGGTTGAGATCGAGAAGGAATGATTGCCAGGCGGTCACGCGGAGCCTCGTTAAGCGTTACCCGTTAATCGTTGACCGAGACGGCTCGTGTGGTCTGCAGCTGTGACAAGGTCGCGTTGCGATTAACGAGGAACCAATAACGTTTAACGTCAGAATTTGAAGACGGGTTTCTCGTTGCCAAAGCGCTTTCGGCGGAGCTCCTCCATGAGCTCCACCGTGATGACCTCGATGCCCTGCTCACGGGCGTGGCGCTCGACGCCTTTCTTCACCATCGCCCGGAGAAAGTAGGGAATACGGTTGAGACGTGCCTGGGCGGCCTCATCCCAGGCGGCCTCGGACTCCTCCGGGGTGTTGAACGCGACCCTGACCTTCTCGCCGCCTTTAGGCGTGTAGAGGCACCATTGGTCTTCGTCGAGCCAGTCTCCATGGTCGACATAGGGGCGGGCCCGACAGCCGCCGCAGATCTCGCTATATTCGCAATCCCCGCATTTGCCTTTCAAATGAGGATAGCGAAACGAATCGAAGATGTCGGACCGTTCCCACAGGTCGACGAAGCTGCGTTCCCGCACGTTGCCGGCTGAGAGGGGCATGTAGGGACAAGGCGTCACTTCTCCGTTCGGCGTGACGCGCGCGTAGTTGGTCCCCGCCAGGCAGCCACCGCCCATGTAGCCTTGCGCCTTGGTGATAGGGGAGTTTGGGTCCTTCTCGTAGGCCAGGCGCTTAAAGTGGGGCGCGCAGCGCGCGCGCACGAGCATGTCCGTGTACCGGTCCTGACAGTCGACGAGGAAGCCTAGCACCTCCTCGTATTGAGCGGGCGTGATGTCGGTCAGCTCCTCCCCGCGGCCGGTGCACACCATGAAAAACACATTGAGCACACGGGCGCCGAGGTTGTGCGCCCAGTCGACGACATCCGGCAGCTCTTGGTAATTCATAGGCTGGGCGCTGAAATGCACCTGGAACTGCAAGCCGTTGCGTTTACAGGCCTCGATCCCCGCGACGGCTCCCTCCCATGCACCGGGTAACCCACGGAATTCGTTGTGCTTGACCGGGTTTAGGGAATCGATGCTGATCCCGACGCCCATCACGCCGATGTCGACCAGCTCCTTGGCCATGCGGTCGTTGATCAACATGCCGTTCGTACCGAACACGACCATGAACCCATGGCCAACGGCGTGCCGGGCGATGTCCAGAATATCGGGGCGCACGAGCGGCTCACCGCCGGTGATGACGAGGAGTGCCCCTCGATTGACTTCAGCGATCTGGTCGATGAGCCGGACACACTCCTCCGTCGTGAGCTCGTCGGTCCCCCCACCGGCCTTGGTGGTTGCATCCAGATAGCAATGTGCGCACTTGAGGTTGCACCGCTTGGTGAGGTTGAGCGCGAGAAGGTAGGGCTTGAAGTCGTCAACGGTCCGGCCGTCGCCCGGGCCGGCCCCCGTTTCTGTCGGAGACACGAACTTCTTGACCTGCTGACGGAGCGCGTCCAACTGGCCAGAGAGCTGGGGAAGATTGAGGATGGGGAGCGTCTTACCCATTGCGCTTCGATCCGGACTGCTCGCCCACGCCCGTCAGTTGCGCGATGATCTCCTTTAGGTTGCCGCTCTTCATGGCCTCTTCCATATACCCCTTGGCCTGCTCGATGCCTTCGTTGGCCACGTCGAGCGTGATGGTGGTCGCCCCCACCTTGGCGGCATGCTTCAGGATGAGCGCACGGGTGCAGTCGCGCATGAAGCCTTCCGGGGCCCGCTCCAGCCTGGCCTGGGCCTCAGGGGTCCACGCGTAGGGTGAGGCCTGCGGAGCCTCGGGTCCTGATGGTGACGATGTTTCGCCGTTTCCGGCCGCGGCTTCGACCTTGGCCAAGGCCTCGGGTGAAGTGCCCGCGCCCTTGTTGCCGAAGATGGGGCTGAACTCCTCCGCGGCGGCCTCTCTGATCATGGGGGCGGCGTACTCCAATGTAATGGTCGTCATACCCAGCTTCCGCGCGGATTTCTCGATCTTGGCCTTGGCGCGCCGGCGCTGGAACCCCGCCGGGACCGCCCGGATCGCCTCCTTGGCGTCCTTCGTCCACTGCATGGGGACATCGTCGTAGGCCAGGTCGGTCTCAACCGTCCCCTCGGCCTTTGCGGCGGCCTCGAAGATGCTCTTGTCCACCTGCTTGAACTTGTCCCCTTCCGCGCCGCAGACCGGACATTTGACCGGGGTATCGCCCTTGCCGATGTACCCGCACCCGTCGCAGACGAAGTAGTTCTGCTTCATTCGCTCCAAATACGCTTCGGTTGAGGAGGTCGATGCGGGCTTCTCCTGGACGATGTCGGTCATCATCCCGCTGAGCGTGTTCCCCATGAGGTCCCGCGCGACCGCGTCATCCGCTTGCATCTTGTCGCGGTCGATTCCGGCTGCGTCCAGGCTGCCGCCGAGCGCCTTCATCGCCTCCATCGCACCCTTCGGCAGGATATGGCCGACCGCCGAGTCCACGACGGAGTTGCTGATGATGGTGTGGCCTTTTTCGATCGCATAGCGGTGGATCGCCGTCTTGGCCACGCCACGTGCGAACACAGGGACCTTCTCCATGCGCCGCAACGCTTCTTCCGTCCACGCGATCGTGTACTCGGCCTGGGTGTCGATGGGCGGCACGTACTTGCGGTTCGACACCAGGACGTTGCAGGGCGCGCTGCGGAGCAGGTTTTCCGTGTTGCTGCCGATATCCATGTCGTCGTCGCTGTGGACGCCGATGCGTCCGACGATCAGGAGCCAAGGCGTCTCCTTGCGGACGTATTGGATGACCTTTTCGAAGGCTTTACCATCGAGAAGCGTGGTCTTGACATCCGTGTTCTCGGCCTGTGCCAGCTCGCGCGAGATGTCCAGGTGGGACTGATAGATTTTGGCCAAGCCACTATCGATGACCTCTTCGTGCAGCTTCTCCTGCTCCTTGAACCGAAAGACCTTTCCGGCTTCCTCGTTGAGTACCCCGGAGATGCTGTGAAATGCGGCGTAATGGAAATAGGGATCAAAGGCCGAGATGGCCTCGACAGGCCGGTTGAGCGCCTTGCCGAGCGCGAGGCCCGTCATCAGGCCGCCGAAGGAGTAGGGGCTCCCGTCCACCGCGACGACGATTTTCCCGCCGTTGAGGGGCTTGGTCTGCTTGATGACCAGCATGTCGGAATTGCGGACGCGCCGGATGACGCGCTCGGTATTGCTTCCGATCACGCTGTCCTTGACGGCACCGACGCCGAGGCCCCCCATGATCACCAAGTCGTACGCGCTGGCATTGATGTCTTCGACGAGAACCTTCCAATTGCGTCCTTCCAAAGATTTTCGCTCCAGGGGGAGGTTGGCTTCCGTGCACCGATGGTCCACATAATCCAGGTAGGAATCGGTGATGATCTGCAGGCCGCGCGTAATCAACGAATCGTGTATCTGCCGCTGGCGATCCAGCTCCTTTTCATCGTGGTATTCCTCAGGCAAGCCAGCTTCCATCTGCTTGAAGCGCTTGTCGTGCATTTTGGCCGCATAGACATGGCTGCCCACGATCTTGGAGCCGAACGTCTTGGCAAGCTCAATTCCCAGGTCAACCGCCATATTAGAATG
>JBFISJ010000218.1:0-4065 GCA_041608595.1 Nitrospiraceae bacterium | reverse complement strand
AGGTCCTCCGGCACGGCCGCCCCGAACCCCGTCATGGCGGTGCGCTGCCAGCCCGGCAGGACGACATTCACGCGCAGATTGGACGGGCCCCATTCCCACGCCGCCGTCTTGACCAGCCCGATCAGGCCCGCCTTCGAGGCGGCATAGGCCGCCTGGCCGGGGCATCCTTGGAGCGCGGCATGGGAGCCGATGACGACGATGGCCCCGGAGCGCCGGGGTAGCATTCGGTCCGCGGCCGCCTTCATGCACAGAAAGGTTCCCGTGAGGTTGGTCTCGACGATGGCTTCCCACACCTCGGGCCCGGTCCGCGTGAGGAGCTGTCGGCTCGCCAGGCCGGCGGCGCAGATCAGCACATCCAGATACCCCCAGCGGTCGATCACCGCACCGACCATCTTCTCGACCTGATCGGCGCGCCGGACATCCGCGCAGAGCGGTAGCGCGTCTCCCCCAGACGCGGCGACCTCCGCCGCGGTTCGCTCGGCGTCCTCGAGGCGCGTGTGGTAATGCACGCCGACCGACCAGCGGGTGCGCGCGAACTCGAGACAAATCGCCTGGCCGATGCCACCGGATGCTCCGGTGACCAGCACGACGCGGTGGGATGGGGTTGCAGTCTGGACGCGGGGAGTTGGCATGGCATCCTTTCAGCCGGAGGGCCCCGGGCCATTATTGAAGAACCTCGTCGACAAGGCAAGTCGCGACGGAAGATTGACGGAACCTTGCCGCCCCAGACAGTCTTGTGCTACCGTCACTATAGTGAGGACCAATGAGGATGATCAGACATGATGCGTGTCATATGCGGCCTGCTTCTCGCAGGATGGTGTGCGCTCTGGATTGTCTCTCCCGGCCCGTCTAACCACGCGGTTGCCGCCGAGCCGACCCTCGTCAGCCAAGCAGCGGAGTTCTTTCCGGACGCCATCGGAAATCGATGGACGTACACGGGCCGCGTCACGTCCGGCCCCATTCAGCAAATAGCGACCAAACGCTTCCAGAACATCTCCTCGGTGACGGGCACCGAAACGATGCAAGGCGTTGAGGTCAAGGTGTTCCACGACACCAACCCGGGCGACCACGGGGCGCAGGATAGTTTCTACCGCCGTGACGCGGCGGGCATCGTCTATTACGGCTCGCGTCCCGGCACCGACCTGGAGCGGCAGGTCATCCCGTACCAAATCGTGCGTTTCCCCATCATTATTCCGTCATCGTTTCAGCAATTCGATCGCAAGGATTTGGATTTCGGCGCAGATCTGGACGGCGATGGGGTCAACGAACGCGCGGACCTCGCGGCGACGGTCTCGGTCAAGGAGCTCGAAGACGTCTCGGTTCCGGCGGGGTCCTACAAGCAGGTCCTCCGGGTCGAAGCCAACATGACCATTCACATTCACCTCACCAAACTGGACCGGGTCGCCACGGGCACGGATGACATGACGGCGTGGTTTGCCAGGGGCGTGGGCCTGATCAAGTATGTCGAACGCCAGCAGTTGCCGGGCATTCGGACGGATCAGGATCGCACGACGGAGATCACGGAGGAGTTGGTCGAGGTCTCGTTGGACGGCCAAGTCGCCTTACGCGGGGGCCGGCACAAAGGGCGGTTTTGAACTCAGCATCCGCTTACGTCGCGGCATTCGGACTCTTCTCGCAATTGATCGCAGCTGAACGATTCGGTTAACCATCCGACCAACGGCTCAGTGACTCCCTTCTCATCCCGATTTGTCTGCCCCAGACGTGCTGGGTGATGACGAACACGCCGGCCCCGCGGATATATTGCATTCCAGCGACGGAGGCACCGGTCGTCGCGGTCTTTCGCCGCGGGCCAACGGATTGGTCGCATGTGGGCCGCTGGGATCTCGCACAGCATCAGTATGAACCCGGGGCCTGGCTCCATGGACGCATTTTTCCACGCCGGTCCGATCTCTCTCCCGATGGGCGCTTGCTCTGCTATTTTGCCCACAAACCTACCTCGACCTGGGAGCACGGCGAGGCTTATGTCGCGCTTTCGAAGCTTCCGTGGCTCACGGCCCTCCATGCGTTCGGAACATGCGGAACCTGGACGCGCGGCTACTATTTCACCGAGGATGGCGCCGGTGACGACACCGAGGATGCCAAGCTGCCAATTTCCTACGGCTTGCGCTCCCTTCCGGTGGTTCAATTCGCAAACGAACGGCGGCGAGGCTGGGAGGAAGCATCGGACTGTCCTCCACGAGACCCGAAGGACATGTGGGACGAGCGTCGTAACGTCCGTATGGAGAAACGGCAACCGGGAGGGCATCATCTGCTTCGCGTGGAAAGCCTAGGCAGGGCGGGCGGGGAATTCGGCGTCGACCAGGCGGTGGACGGATTGCGCGTCCTTTACTCCTTGCAATCCGACGGTGACCTCCAATTGCTGGATGACGTCCAATGGGCGGACTGGGATCGGGATGGGCAACTCCTGGTCGCCACCCGGAGCGGAACACTTCAAGTTTGGAATTGGCAAGCGGATCGCGCCGAAACCCTGTTCGAAGAGGACCTTTCTCTTCTCGAACCAAAGCGAACCCACGCCCCATCTTGGGCGACGCGCTGGTAGCCCGCCGCCTTCGTCACTTCACGCGGGGGGCGCGAAGCCGCGGCGCGTCGTGTTCTCGCTGATGGCTTTGGCGGTCATGAACTGGGGCAGGTAGTCCTCGCTGCCCGCCTTGGCCCCCACGCCGGAGAGGCGGTGTCCACCGAAGGGCTGCCGGCCCACGAGTGAGCCGGTGATCGGACGGTTGATGTAGAGGTTTCCAACGTCGAAGGCGCGTCGTGCCGTCTCGATGTTCCCTGGGCTCCGAGAGTAAATGCCGCCAGTCAGCGCGTAGTCGCAGTCATTGGCCAGACGCAGCGCCTCCTCGAAATCCTTCGCGCGCATGACGCCCAGCACCGGACCGAAGATCTCTTCCTGCGCCAAGCGGTGCTCGGGTCGAATGTCCGTGAAAATCGCCGGGCCGATGAAGTAGCCCGCCCCTGCCACCGGCCGCTCCACGAGCAGACGCCCTTCCTTCTTGCCGATCGCAATGTACTCGCGAACCTTGTCACGGGCACGTGCGTCGATCATGGGCCCCATCTTGGTGCGCGGATCGTCGGGTGGACCGATGCGGAGGCTCATGACCGCGTCCTTGAGGCGGCGCACGAAGGTCTCGTGGACCGTGTCCAACACGATCGCCCGCGAGCAGGCCGAGCATTTTTGCCCCTGATACCC
This sequence comes from Nitrospiraceae bacterium, assembly GCA_041608595.1. Classification (GTDB taxonomy): domain Bacteria; phylum Nitrospirota; class Nitrospiria; order Nitrospirales; family Nitrospiraceae; genus JBFGRM01. Next base: position 854 of record JBFISJ010000218.1, on the reverse strand, counting down.
GGTGAACGACGAGACGACGCCGAGCACAGCCTCATCCAGATCCGCCGTTGCGTCGACGATGATGGCGTTTTTGCCGCCCATCTCGGCGATGACGCGCGTGACGAAACGCCGGCCCGGTTCGACCTTTGCCGCCCGCTGGAGGATTTCGAGCCCTACGGCCCTGGATCCTGTGAAGGCCACGACCTGCACGTCGGGGTGACCCACGAGGCGCCGTCCGAGGTCGGGCTCTCCGGGCACGAACTGCACCACGCCCTCGGGCATTCCAGCTTCGCGCAAGATGCGGACCAGATGGGCACCCATGATCGGCGAGCGCTCCGACGGTTTGAAGAGCACGACGTTGCCGGTCACCGCCGCGGCCGACACCATGCCCGTTGGAATCGCGAGTGGAAAATTCCAGGGCGAAATGACGACGGCGAGACCGCGGGGCTCGTAGACGAGATGATTGAGCTCACCAGGTATCCGCCCGAGTCGACGTGGCCGCCCCAGCCGCCGCATCTGACACGCGTAGAACTCGAGGAAGTCGATGGCCTCCGCGATATCGGCGTCCGCCTCCCGCCAGGGCTTCCCGGTCTCAAACACCTCCCAGGCTGCCAGGTCGAAGCGCTCGCGCCGCATGATGCCCGCCGCCTTGGACAATATGTCGGCCCGCGCGTCGGCCGGCGTCCGACTCCAGGCCGGGTAGTGGGTGAGTGTCGCACGGGCGATGCGATCGACCTCATCGGGTGAGAAAGCCGCCACCCGGCCGACCACCTGCTCGGGGGCGCTCGGATTGCGCGACTCCAACAGGCCGGACGGCGTTACCCGCGATGGGGCGGCGACCTCGCAGGTCTTTCCCAGCTCCTTCCTCACCCGTT
>JBFISJ010000217.1:0-4115 GCA_041608595.1 Nitrospiraceae bacterium | reverse complement strand
CCCCTCACCCTGGCCCTCTCCCCCGCTGGGGGAGAGGGGAGGGAGAGGGGGGTCGCAGGATGAACGGTGGAAGGAGTCTCTGAGGGACTCTTTAAGCATAGCCGTGCGCCTTGAACCAGCGAACCGCCTTCTCAAGGGCGATCTCGACCGGTGTCTGCGGCAACCCCAGCTCACGGATCGCCTTCGTACAGTCGTAGTGCATGCGATATTTCGCCATGCGCACGCCCTCCAACGGAATCCGGGGCGCGCGATGGGTGACATAGTCAGCCAGCCAGCGGTTCAGGTACGCCAGGGGGAGTACGGCCCGGCGCGGCAACTTGACGCGAGGGACCGGAATGCCGGTCAGTCTGCTCAGATGTTCGAAAATCTCCCGCAGCGTCAGGTTGTGATGGCCCAGGATGTACCGCTGACCGAGTCGGCCACGCTGCATGGCGAGGAGATGTCCCGCGGCGACGTCGTCCACATCGACGAGGTTCATGCCTGTTTCGATGTAGGCCCACATGCGGCCCATCATGAAATCGACGATCATCTGCCCGGTCGGGGTCGGTTTGATGTCGCCTTCACCGACGGGCGCGCTCGGATTGACGATCACGACGGGCAGGCCCTCGCGGGCCCGTTGCAGCACTTCCTGCTCGGCGAGGTACTTGCTGCGCTTGTAGTGACCCGCCATCTGATCGAGGGTCACCGGCGTCTCTTCGGTGCCCAGTCCTCCCTCGGGTGGAAGGCCGATCGCGCCGATCGTGCTCGTATAGACGATGCGCTGAATTCCGGCCTCGCGGGCCACGTCCATCAACATCCTCGTCCCCGTGACGTTGACGTCGTAGAACACCGACGGGTCCCTGGCCCAGAGTGTATACTGCGCGGCCACGTGGTAGAGGTGCCCGCAGCCCTCCAGCGCCCGTCGGAGAGAGTCTCGGTCCCGCAGGTCCCCGGATGTCTGTTCGAGTTTGATCGAGCCGAGATGGCGAAGATCGCTGCTCGGCCGCACGAGCACGCGGATGTCGTCACCCGCCGCGGCGAGCGCGCGCACCACGGCGCCTCCGACAAAACCCGACGCACCGGTCACCAAACATTTCATCAGAAGCCTGGGCAAGGGGTCAGCGGTTTGCCGTCAGCGGTCAGCGGTAAGAGGTCGGTAAAGAATTGCGTTCTTGCTTTCACCGCTTACCCTTAGTTTTTCCGTGACGCGATATACCGCGCCAGCTCTCGGAGCGGATCCGCTTTGGCGTCGAATCCGTCGAGACGTTTGACGGCCCGCGCGACGCACTCTTCCGCAAAGGCGCGGGCGCCCTCGACGCCCAGGAATGCCGGAAACGTCTTCTTGCCGCGTTGCGCATCGGTCTGAGGGTTTTTGCCGAGCTCTTCGCGGGTCCCGGTTACGTTCAAGACATCGTCGGCGACCTGGAACGCCAGCCCCACCTCCATCGCGTATCCCGTGAGCGCGTCCAATTGTGCCGCTGTTGCCGAAGCCACGAGCGCGCCCATGCGCACGGCGGCACGGATCAACATGCCGGTCTTGTGTTGATGAATGGTCTGGAGGGTGGCGAGGTCGATGTCCTTGTTCTCGGCCTGGATGTCGAGAACCTGGCCGCCCACCATGCCCAGGTTGCCCGCGCCCAGCGCGAGTTCCCGAATGATGTCGGCTTGTCGCACTGGATCGACGCCGTCCATCAGGTCCCGCCGACTGCACAGCTCGAAGGCCATCGTGAGCAGCGCGTCACCGGCCAGAATGGCCATCGCTTCCCCGTAGACCTTGTGATTCGTGGGCTTGCCCCGCCGATAGTCGTCGTTGTCCATGGCTGGCAAGTCGTCGTGAATGAGCGAATAGGTGTGAATCAGCTCCAGCGACGATGCGACGGGCAGTATACCGCGGGGCCCCGTGCCGATCGCTTCGGCGGCGGCGATCGCCAGAATGGGGCGCACGCGTTTGCCGCCTGCAAAGAGGCTGTATCGCATCGCCTCGTGCAATGTGGTGGGCGCGGCGTGGAGCTGGGGAATGACCGCCTCGAGGAACCGGTCGACCTCCTCGCGCTTTTCTTCGAGATACCGCCTGATGTCAGAGTAGAATGAATTCAACGCCTCCTCCTGTCCTGTATCGGTTCGAAGCGTGCGATGATTTGGCGTTGCATGACGACGACGGGGTGGGGGACGCCTGCAAGGGTGAGTGAAGCGGAGAGTAGCAAAAGAATTCTTAGACTGTCAAACAAACGTAAAGAAGACAGGTGCGGCGTGAGGGGCCAGGCGAGGAAGGAGCCGTGAACATGCAGTCCGGGGCGATCAAGCAAGAGGCAACCTGGCACTTAGAACCTAGATCGGGTTGCCGAAGGTTGTGGGCATGAACGCCACCTTGCTCCTGGATCGTTTGGTTCGCTATACTGCGCTCATGAGCATTCGATTTCGAGGTGGAGAATGGGCGCCGATGTTGCTCGGCATTGAGCCAAGGGTCTGCCACGTGTGCAGCAAGGGACTGTACCGAAATATGACTTTCTTGCGCGGCGGATGGGCCCGCTGCACCCGGTGCAACGAATTCGTGCATTACAGTTGTCTCGCCAGCGGGAAGGTCAAGTTTTTGAAACAGCGTCCGCGTGTCTGCAAAGCATGTCGCTCGGAACAGACGCACGCCGCCGCGACCCCTCATTCCGTGAGCTCCACGGCGTAAGGCGCAGCATGTTGAACGCCACCGTGAGCATCAGGACATGAAACTCGAGCTTCATCCATCAATTCAGCCTTCGCACAGCTCTCGCCTGTTCACCGAAGGGGTGAGGCTGGTGCTCGCCCCGGCGGTCTGTCTCCTCATCGGGTTCTTCACAGCGGACTTTCTTTTGAGCGGGGTGTACACCTGGCCACGGACAAGCCGCACACTCGCACTGACCTGCACCGTCGCGGTCCTGTCCTACGAGTTCGTCTTTAAGGAGCAGTCTCTCCGTGCTCAGGGTGCCTCGCAGGAGCGCGGCGTCAAGGCGGTCATCTTTTCCTGCGTCGTCCCGTATCTGCTCGGCGCCCTGGCCCTCATTGGGCTGGCTCGTCTGGGCGCTTGACGCGCGCCTCGGCATGGCGGCCGGCGCCCGGGCCTCTACGAACGGCCGTCCCGCCGCCAATCACAACACCGAACGACGCAATCGGGGGTTCCGCCGGCCGCGAAGCTTGACGAGCCATGACATCCGAACAAGGGTTCACACCCGACGAGCTCGCGCGCATCGCTGACCAGGAATTCTTCCGGGCGAAAGCCCACGTCACGATGAAGGTGCGGCGCACGCTGGAGGCGCTGCACGCGGTTTTTCAGAAGGAGCTGGCCGGCGCCGAGCTCGTGACACCACCCGGTTTCGACTTGACGCGATGCCAGTTCGTCAAGGGCGAACACCTGGAGGACTTCCCGTATCAATACCTCGATTTCCCCAAGCATTTTATAGGCCGCGACAAACTCACCTTTCGGTCGTTGTTCTGGTGGGGCCACCATTTCGTCTTTGCGCTGATTCTGGAGGGGGAGGGTCTCTCCCGCTACAAATCGAACTTCCTGAATCGTTTTCAAACCATAGCCGGACGTCAGCTTTCGCTTTGCTTGAGCCCGTCGCTGTGGGAATGGAAGCGAGGGGAGGGCTACACGCTTGCCCTGACCCCGGAACGGCGGTCGCAGGTCGCTGCCGTCCTGTCGAGCCGGAGCTCCTTCAAGGTGGCCCGGTTCATCCCCTATGATGATGCGGCCGTGCGCAACGGGCGCCTCGTTGAGGTCGGGCGTGAAGCCCTGCGCGGGGTACTGCCAATCATCACGCCCTGAGCGCAGGCCGTGCCCGATCCAATGGAACCCACACCCGGCGATCGAGGGGTCGACACGCTTCGGGTGGACTAGCCCCCGGGCTTCAGTTACACTCGCTCCACCCGCCTTCGCTAATGCGACGGCGGGCAGGCCCGCCGAATTGTCCGCCGGGGATCTCATAGGCGCCACGGGTGCCTGGCCTGCGTAGCCGGTGCTGGTTACAGCGGGCCAGGAAGAAGCCGTTGGGCTCCACGAGGATTCGGGCGCACCAATCCAAGGTGTGTATGAATGAAGACACGGTCAGGAGCAGGCAGGTTGGGGGCACACAAGCCTGACACGCGAAAACTCACGAAGGAGGAAT
>JBFISJ010000216.1:0-4117 GCA_041608595.1 Nitrospiraceae bacterium | reverse complement strand
TACGCGATACACGGCCAAGTCAACGAATTCGCTGAAGCCAACCAGCTCCGCGGACAGCTCGTGAAAGTCCTCGGTGAGGACAGCGATCGTCTCGGCAAGGACTGTCTGGCTACCCTGCTGGCGCGTCACCGCATGGCGTGCCGTCACGATATGGCCGCCCCGCAGGTGGACACCGGTGCCGCGGATGGAGAAATGGGCAGTCGTGGGGAGAGCCCCAGTCTCCTCCTCGGATCGCAGGATTCCGACGGTCGCCCGCTTGGCTCGGTGTATGGGGTCGGCCCTGAGCTCGTCCGCTGTTTGTCCTGATATCGTGCCGACGGGGACCAGGAGGGTGGACAGCCCCAAAGCCAGCATTGGCACCAGGCCACGGGGCCATGGAGCGTGAGTGACCCCCGAGTGTTTCGCCTTCCGCTGCACCCGCATCATCTCGCCATTTCCCCCCTGGGCCTCCGGACTGTAGCCAGCGCGGGCCGCCCCGTCAACCAAGACCTCAAGCACTGCCGGCGGTGGGTTCTCCCCACCGCCCCCCTGCAAAGGGTCGATGCCGCTCCCCCATAAGTGGACTTGGATGGAGCGGGTCGTTCACGCGATACATATATGGTCAATCCGTCGCGACCACCGCCCCCGCATGCCCAAACCCCATGCCGCCGAGGCCGACCCGATGGCACTTCGACTGAAGCACGACGAGTCCGAGAGCACGGAGATGGATTTCAAAATCCGCGCGTACCGGCGTTTTTCCATGCAGTGTCCCGTGTTCTACCTCTGCGAGCAATTCATCGCCCAGGGGACCGTCTGGAATTTCTCCCGGAAGGGGTGGCGTGTGGACGGCGAGCACGATGTGCCGGCGGGAGCGGTGCTCGCCCTGTGCGTCTTCCTTCCCGACCAGCAGGTCCCGATGACCATCGAGCGCGCCATCGTGCGGTGGTCTCGGGGCCAGGAATTCGGATTGGAAATCCTTTACATGCAGCCGGAGCAAAACGCCCGCTTCAAGTTTTTCGTCAAAGACCTCGTGCGAGACGTGCAAAGATACGATCAGGGTGGCTAGAAACAACGGTTGCTCGTGCTCCGCTCGAAGACATCTTCATTGAGCGTCACTGCCTCGCCCCGGCTGGCGAGCCGATGCTCTTGCGGCAACGCGTGGGGCACCTGGAGCACGAGACGGGGCGCCTGTTCGCGGACCTCGACGCGCCATGTGCCGGACTCATCGAACCCGTCGGCCTGACCTGCCAGCCCTGTGCCCAGGCGAAACTCATACAGAAACGTGCCGTCGCTGCAGAGATGCCAGACTCTGGACTCGCCGCCGGCCGACCGACTTAGTCGTTGCCCCGCGAGACGGCCGTACCATGCCTTGAGGCGCATCATCGTCTCGCGGCTCATAAAGTCGGTGGAATCCGCGAGCTCAGCGAGCAACCCCACGTAGTAATCACCCTCCTGCTCGGGCCCGGCAATGAAATACACCATCGCTTGACTGGCGGGCCCCAGGAGGGCGACCGCTTTGCCCACCTGATCACCATGCAGGTAGGACGCATACAGCCGCGAGCCCTCCCGCCGCACCGGGGCTGACGGATCCAGGACATAGGCTTCCTCGAGCGCAAAGGGCTCGTTGAGTCGGGCCTCCACCGCCTCGACGGTCGTGCGGTCGAGGACGATCAACAGGCCCAATCCCGGCTTGCGGGAGGAGTCGAGGTGGGCGACTTGAGAGCCGGCCGGGAGCTTGACGCGCCAGTGCCGGGGCACCTTGAAGGAGACGCCCAAAAAGGGAATCCGCACCCGTGTTTCCCCATGGAAAAAGCGGCCGGCACGGAGGTCCTCGACCGGGTTCCCCCCGAAGGCCAATTCCCCCGACACCGGCAGCGTCCATCCGACGAGCGAGAGAAGCAGAAGGCCAAAGACGACGGTCGAGGGCCCGAATCTCTGGCCCGTCATCGAGTGTCCATCGATCTCAGTCCACCAAGTCACTCACCACCATGCCCTGCACCAGGGGACTAAAGACGCTCTCGAGCACCCGCTGATGCGCCGGATGCTCGAGGTAGATGACCATGTGTTTGAAGGTCGGGCCCGCCTCGGTCTTGCCCCCCGGGATGCCGCATCTCCAGAGCGTCAAATTTATGACAACCAGGATGCCGAACCCCTCCGATCTCCGCTCGCCTATTCGCATGGCACAGCCACGAGGGGCCTTCTTTCGACATCTTATGAGCACTGGCCCCCCAACCTCAAGCGGGCCGGCCGAACGGCTGGTCCCGGTCCCACATGAAATCGACGAGCTATACTTAGAGCGTTGCCCCAGGAACCTCGCCGTGACGGACCGGAGCCGCGATGGCCTCCAATCCTAAAACACGACGCAAGCACTTCGGGATCGGGTTCTGGATCTGGTGGGATCGGCCCGATGGGAGCCGTGGCGGACCGGCCCAGGTCTGGCTCCTAGCCCTCTCGCGACAGCGGCGCTGGGCCTACGTCGAGATCGAGGGCAATGGCCTCTGGGTCGCAGAGGACTGCATCACTGAGATCGTGCGGGGATCCGGGCGCCCGGAAGGGCGTGACCCAAGGAAAGGGGGCACATGAGCATACGGTCTTGTCCACGTGGGTCTGGTGTGGCGCCTTGGACGCTCACAGCGACCGCGCTGCTGCTCTCACTGCACATGGGCTCATCCGGTTCCCCCGTTGCGGCGGAGACGGTCCCGCCGGACCCCGACGACGGCTGCCTCGAATCCCTTGCCACAGTGCACCAGCCCAAGCTTCAAGAGAACAAGGAGGCCATTGCGCAGTTCTTGCGTGCGGTCCACTCCGACGAGTGTCAAAAGAGTCTTGAGTTCGAGGAGTGGGGCACCGAGACGATTTACGACTTGATGCAGGACGCACCCGAAACCTTCTTCAGCGTGCTCATGCAAGTCCCACCACCTGTCCAGGCCTCGGTCATCACAGCCCTGGACCAGCCCGCCGACCAGTTCATCGATTATGCCGCCATCTACGAGTCCATCAGAACCAGGGTCCGCGACAAACAAATTCGTGACTACGCCCTACGTATCTTCACGCCCCACTACCAGCGCCATCTCAAGGAACAGCAGGAGTGGGAGCGACTCGAGCCACCAAAAGGCAAGGACCAGCAAGGCTAAGCACCCCCCCTCGTTGCTCCCCACCTTGAGTCGGTCACCCTGATCGGTTAGAGTCGGTCCTGCGACGTCCAGACGGCTGCGAGCCGACCAGTCACTTGTCCACCGACCCAAGCAGGGAGCCTCCCATGCCATTCGATCTCAAGAAATTTCTACGAGCGGTCAAAGACTACGAGCTGCATCGAAAGTTCGACGTGAACGAGCTGGTGAAGAATCTGTTGCAGGGCCTGTTGCTGGTCGTGCCCGTCGCCGCCACGGTCGTCGTCGTGTACTTTCTCTTCACGACAGTGGACGGATGGCTGGGCTTGCAGATCCCCGGTGTCGGCTTCTTGATCGTCGTCGCCTGCATCGTCCTGATCGGGCGGCTCGCGTCGAACGTCTTCGTCCAGGGGGCCGTGAACACCGTGGACAGCCTCCTGACAAGAACGCCCTTCATTAAACTGCTGTACACCTCGATCAAAGACCTGATCGAGGCCTTCATGGGGCAGAAGAAGCGATTCGACCAGCCCGTGATTGTGAGCCTCGGGTCGGGGTGGCACGCTGAGGCGCTCGGCTTCGTGACACGGCAGAGCCTCGAGATGTTCGGTCTCCACGACCGCGTGGCCGTCTACTTCCCGCAGTCCTACAATTTCGCCGGCCATACGTTGATCTTCCCTAGAGACCAGGTGCGGCCGGTGAACCTGCCGAGTTCCGATGTCATGGCCTTTATCGTCTCGGGCGGAGTATCAGGCGGGATCACGGGCGGGATGACGGATGTGGTCGAAGCGGAAGCGTGATCGGAAAAAGGTAATTGGTTAACTGGGTAATTAGGCAATGGGGGAGCTGTGCCTGGCGGTTCGGGTACGCCTCTCCTAGGTCTTCCCCAGTTACCCAATTTCCCAGTTACTTATTTGCCTTCCTTATGGTTTGACCTGATTCCTTCCTGACTCCTTTGCCTTATACAACGCCTTGTCGGCAGCCTTGATGACCTCGGCGGAGTTTCGGTTGCGCTCATCGCGGTCGGCGAC
>JBFISJ010000215.1:0-4129 GCA_041608595.1 Nitrospiraceae bacterium | reverse complement strand
GGAGGCGGCGCGGCAGCCGTCTTCGAGGCCGATGCATGGCATGATGCAAGGCGGCATACACCGGGGTGGTCCACAGGGTGGAAGGGGCGGCACGAGATGATGGGCGTTTACATCGGGTCTTTTAGATGGGGTTCTTGCGGGATCTCCGGGGTCGTTGCGGTGGACTTTCAGGCGCTGGCGTAATGTCGCCGCGGGAGGAGCAGATGGGGACACCGACTACAAAAAGAAGAGGCGAAGACCGGTTTGGAGAGCTGATCCTTTCATTTTGGGAGCCTTGGAGGGGCTTTAGGCTTCCCGGCCGACCGGGCCTGCGCACCACCCCTGCACTTGGTTCCCTTTCCTTTCGGTGTTCCTCTCACCGTCTTCGCCTACTTTTTAAATAACACATAACCGCATGCAGTCAAGACCTCCTCCCATGACTCCAACGCAGCCCAGAGCCCGAGCAGCGCAGTATCAGAATAGTCGAGGTCACAGCAGCGCGGGCGCTGTGTTGCTGAGCTGTCTGCTCGCCGGCAGCGCCTGTGCAGGACCCGGTGTTATACCGACGCAGCTCCAGGATCAGGTGGACCGTACTCTCACCTTCACGCAAATGCAGAAGGACCCTGAGCAATACCGAGGGCGCCTGGTCGTGCTGGGTGGATCCGTGATCTCCGCGCGGCGTTTGACGAAGAGTACGCGGATCGAGGTGCTGCAGCTTCCCTTGGATGAATCGCTCGAGCCGGGGACGACCCTGACACGATCCGAGGGACGGTTTTTGGCTCATCATGAAAACTTTCTAGATCCGGCCGTCTTGCCGGCCGGAACGCGCATCACGGTTGTCGGCGAGGTCACCGGCTCGTTCACGGGACTCCTCGACGACGCAACCTATACCTATCCGACCTTGACCGTTAAGAAAATGACGGTGTGGCCGTACATGCTCCCAGGCTACAAATTTGTCCCTTACCCATACCTCGGTGCTTATCGTGGCCCCTATATCGGCCCACCGCCCGGCCTCGAAAAACAAGTCCCCAGCAAGCGATGAAAATCGTGGAATCGTGAACTTACGACTTGGAGCGTTTTCTGGTGTGAACCCTGAAACTCCGCGCGAGTGAGATTGCCCCACATGCATATCATGCTTGCTCTTGATGATTCTCGGTATGCCCAGACGATCGTGCAATGGATGAAGGTGGTCCCTCCCCCCCTCGGGGCGCGGCTGACCCTTGTTCATATACTCGAGCCCCTGGACCTGCCGGAGGAGCCGACCATGAAGGCGACGTTGAGGCGGCGACAACATGCGGAGGCGGAGGACTTTCTTGGGCGCGCCTCGCGGACCCTGGACAAAAATTACACTGAGGTGCGATACGTCATCGTCGAAGGGTTTCCCGTGTATGAAATGCTAAAAGTGATTCGCGAGTACCGCCCCGACGTGGTGGTCAGCGGGACACGCGGTCTTCGTGGTGCGAAGGGATTGGCACTGGGAAGCGTCTCGCAACGTCTCCTGACCTATGCGCCTTGCTCGGTGATGCTCGTCCCTTCCCGCGTCCGGTCCGATCGACGATTCAAGGTGCTGCTTGCGACAGATGGCTCGCGCGGGGCCAAGGAGGCGGCCAGGTTCCTCACCCTCCTGCCCGACCTGAGGGAGGTCACGGTTCTGACCACCGTGAAGCGCGTTGAAACGCGCGACTTGCTGGCCTTTGGCGAGACGTTGAAACGAGGGTCGCGCACCCTCCGCGCCGAAGTCTCTCGGTCCCGACGCGCAGCGGCGCAGAAGGCCCTGGACGACACGCTGCGCGTCTTGCGTCCGTCAGCCTTGACCCTGAAAGCCAGGATTGTCACGGGTCATCCCGCTGAAGCGATTCCGCGGGAAGCAAAGAGAGAACGGTGCTCACTGCTGGTCGTCGGTTCACGGGGGTTCACCGGGGCGATGGCGATGGCACTGGGGAGTGTCTCCCTGGCCGTGGCACAGTCGGCTTCTTGTCCCGTGCTCGTCGTCAAGCGCCGGGCCTGAACGTCGGTCGATTGGTCATGGGTCAAGATGAACTGGACACTAGCGGCAGCCAGACGTCAGCGCACCGGCGCCATGGACCTTTGACTGGCAACCAATGGCTTCCGAACCTCTATTTGAATTCTCGGCTGGCGGAGTGGTGTTGCGCGATGGTGAGGTGCTCATGATCCAGGCACGTTCCCTGAGGGGAGACCCGGTCTGGACCTTTCCGAAGGGGAGGCTGAATCCGTCGGAGAAGAGCCCCGATGCCGCAGTTCGGGAAGTGGAAGAAGAGACCGGATACCGCTGTCGGATCGAATCGGAGCTGCCGCGATCCGAATACTGGTTTCAGCGTGAGGGCCTGCGAGTCAAGAAGACCGTGCGCTGGTTTCGCATGGCGGTCGTCGAGCAGACCGGAAGCCCGGACGCGGAGGTGGAACAGGCTATCTGGCTTCCCATTTCGGAGGCCCTACCCCGACTCACCTATCCCTCAGACCGCACCCTGCTTCGGAAGGCGGCCGGCATGGACGACGAAACTGGTCCGCCCTGATCGACGTATCGTGACGCTCGCGATCCATCGGTTCCACCCATGGAATCTGACGCCTACACGTGCCGGCGTGCGGCCGTTCTTGATTTCCGTTTGTCACCGCATCAGCCTCAAACACGTGATCCGTTTGACGGTAAGGTGTACGAGAGGGTCCTGCATCCCTGAATCAACACCGCAGGCACACCCCCTGGCATTGTGGGCGAAACGAAGAGGTAGCGTCGGGAGTAAAGGGGAAATCATCTCCCCGTCACATCGGAGGGATGGAGTGATCCGGCATGTTCTCCTGACCGGGGTGCCGGGAGTCGGGAAGACGACAGTGATCCGAGGGCTGGCGCAAGCCTTGGCGCACTGGAATCCGTCCGGTTTCTACACGGAGGAAATTCGTGCGCGAGGGAATCGGAAGGGCTTCCGGTTCGTATCACTGGACGGCCGAGATTTCGTTCTGGCTCATGTCGACTTCCCCGGTCCCGCCCGCGTCGGTCGATACGGGGTGGACGTCGCCGGCTTTCAGCGGCTCGTGGAGCGGCTCGCCCTGCTGGATTCGCCTACCGCCCTGATCGTGATCGATGAGATCGGAAAAATGGAGTGCCAGTTGCCGCGGTTCCGCGATCTCGTTGTCGAGCTGCTCGACTCACCCAAGATCGTTTTGGCGACCATCGCGCTCAAAGGTGACGCGTTCATGCAACAGATCAAGCAGCGTCCGGACGTTCGTCTGATGACCGTCACGCCTCAAAACCGCGACAGCCTCACGGAGTCCTTGCAGGGCGAACTGCGCGTGGTGCTGGAGCACAGCGGGTGAGCTGGAAGATCTTGTATTGGATTGGGGCGGTCATCCTGCTGCTCCCGCTGGTGAACCTCGTCCTTGGCGTGCATCCGCCCCGGTTCAAGACCAATGATGACCCGGGCCGCTACGGCATCGCGTATGAGGATGTGTCCTTCTCCACCGACGATGGGCTGACCCTTCGCGGCTGGTTCATCCCGGCGGCGCACACCGCCCGGTCCGTCGTCCGCGAGGGCCAGGCAGCCGGCTGCGCAACCATCCTGGTCGGACACGGTTACCCTTTCGACAAGGCCAACATCCTCCGGCACTCGCTCTTCTTGCGGGGCCGGTTCAATCTGCTGTTGCTTGATTTTCGATACTTCGGGGAGAGCGACGGTGCCTATACCACCGCGGGATTGGCGGAAACACGAGACGTGGCCGCTGCGGTCGACTACCTGGGCCAGCGCGCGGACCTGGATCGATCCCGCATCGGGGCCATGGGGTTCTCCATGAGCGCCGCGACCTTCATCCTGGCTCGGCATCCACAGATTCGGGCGATCGTGGCGGACAGTCCCTACGCTTCCTTGCGGGGTATGGTCGAGCGTCAATTTTTCTTCCTCCCGGGTCCGTTGAAGTGGCCGTTCGTGACCCTGACCGAAGCCTACGTCTGGCTGTTCCTGGGTCTGCGCATGAGCGAGGCGGCTCCGGCTGAGGCGGTGCGGACGTTGCAGGTCCCGTTGCTCGTGATTCACGGCGAAGAAGACAGCCAAATCCCGCTTGAGCACGCACAACGCATCGCGGCCAACGCGCCTCCCGGTCGCACCGAGCTGTGGAGGGTGCCGGACGCCGACCATGGGTT
>JBFISJ010000214.1:0-4135 GCA_041608595.1 Nitrospiraceae bacterium | reverse complement strand
GCTCCCTCCGCCGCCTGATAGGCATCCACGCAGGGCACGAGTGTGGGCAGGATCTTGGAGGCCTCCTGCAGCGCCGCCGGATCGTAGGCCCGCACGACCGCCCCTTCCTCAAGCAGCAGTTCCGCGATCGCCATCGCCGGTGAGTCGCGGAGATCATTCGTATTGGGCTTGAAGGACAGGCCGAGCAGCCCGATCGTCTTGCCCCGGATTCCGCCGACCGCGGTGCGGATCTTTTCGATCATCAAGGAACGCTGTTGGGCATTGACCCTCGCGGCCGCGCGCGGGATCAACAGCTCGTACCCCAGGCTGTCGCCGGTCTGAATCAGCGCCGCCACATCTTTGGGAAAGCAGGAGCCGCCGAATCCGGGACCGGCATGCAGGAATTTCGATCCGATCCGCTTGTCGAGCCCCATCGCTTTGGCCGTCATTTGGACGTCGGCGCCCGAACGTTCGCAGAGGTTGGCGATCTCGTTGATAAACGACACCTTCACCGCCAGGAATGCGTTGGAGGCATACTTGATCATCTCGGCGGTGGGGAGGTCGGTGACGACGATGGGTGTTTCGATCAGGTAGAGCGGGCTGTAGAGATCCTTCATGATCGCGATCGCGTGCGGGCTGTCGGCGCCGATCACGACCCGATTGGGACGCAGAAAATCCTCGATGGCGGAGCCTTCACGCAGGAATTCAGGGTTGGATACGATGTCGAACTGGCACGGCGACGTCTGGTTTGCTTTGATCACCTGGCGAAGGCGCTCGCCGGTTCCGACCGGGACGGTCGACTTGGTGACGATCACCTTGTAGCCGCTCATGTGGCGGCCGATGCCGCGGCCCACCTCTTCGACGAAGCTGAGGTCGGCGGATCCATCCGGGCCGGATGGCGTTCCCACCGCGATGAACACGACGAGGGCACCGTCGACGGCCCGCGCGATGTCAGTGGTAAAGGCCAGGCGTTGATCCCGCAACCCCTTCGCCACCAGCTCGGTCAAGCCGGGCTCGTAGAAGGGCACATCGCCCTTCGCCAGCCGATCGATGCGGCTGGCATCGACGTCCATGCAGGTTGTCGTGATCCCGAACTCGGCGAAGCAGGCGCCGGTTACCAGGCCGACGTAACCGGTGCCTATGACGGTGATGTGCATGCTCGTCCTTTCCGCTCAAGCGGTGTCTGTGATTCTGTCCGGGTAGCTGATCGCTTCACGGGGCAGGGTCGAGGCGTCAGTATACAGGCATGATCCTCGGCTCGCAAGAAAACCGCGGCTTTTTCTGCACCGTGCCGCCCGGCGGCTCGCTTCCCTTGAATTGACAGCCCCTGAGGGGTTCGGTAGAATCTCGCCTCTTTTCAGTCCACCGGTCGCAGGCAGGGGAGCCGATGGCGCGCGAAACCTCCGCGATGCTCAGGCCGCTGGCGGTGATGATGAGCCAGGACATCCGGGTGATCGAACCGGATGCCTTCTTGGTGGATGCGGCCGTGATGATGAGAGATACCCGAGTCGGCGCCCTCATAGTGGGCAAACCCGGATCCTACGTCGGGGTCGTGAGTGAGTCGGACCTGGTCCGGAGGGCCATGGCCGACGGCTTGAACCCGAATGAGGAGCCGGTCCGCCGCGTCATGAGCAGCCCGCTCATCAGCATCGAGATCGACCGTTCGGCTCATGAGGCCAGCGATCTCATGGCCGAGAAGGGTATCAGGCACCTGGCCGTGACACAGGACGGCCTTATTGTGGGAATCATCTCGGTTCGTGACCTCCTCCGATATTTCAAGAACTGGGGAACGCTATGACTCCTCCCCGTCGCCTCCTTCCGCTCCGCCGACCGATCCCGTCCCGCCCGCACATGACCCGCCCATGATCGGTGGCGCCGGCCAGACGGGGTTCGCTCGCCTCTGGCTGTTCATCACGGCGTTCGTGTCGGGTGGCGTCGTCATGGCGCTCGAGATCCTGGGCAGCCGTTTACTGGCGCCCGTCTTCGGCAACTCGCTCTTTGTCTGGGGCGCCTTGATCGGCGTCGTCCTGGCAGCCATGAGCACCGGCTACGCGACCGGCGGTTGGCTCGCGGATCGGCACCCCGGCGGCAAAGTGCTGGCCGGGCTGCTGCTCTTCTCCGGGGCGTGGACCTTTCTCCTCGCCTGGATGGTCCAGCCCGTGCTGTTTTGGGTGGATGGGCGAATCGACGATCCTCGCTGGGGGCCCTGCCTTGCGGCGGTCATTCTTCTGACGCCTCCCGCGTTCGGCCTGAGCGGCGTTCTGCCGTCCGTCCTCCGTCTGGCCATTGGGGATATCGGGCACCTCGGACGCCACTCAGGCGGCATCATCGCCGTCTCAACCGTCGGCAGCCTGGTCGGGACCTTCGGCACGGCCTTCTACCTCCTGACATGGGTGGGCAGCATGGCGCTCGTCGCGGGCCTGGGCGTCATCCAGGCGGTCTTGGGCCTGTTCTGGCTGTGGCGAGCGACGCTCATGCGTGCCGGGACCGTTGTGCCGGCCATGACCGGACTCGTCCTCTGCGCATGGCTGGCCATCAATCCAATTCTGGTTCTGCCGCAACCGTTATACCAAGAAGACAGCCCTTATCAGCAGATCCGTGTCCGCGAGGACGATCTGTTTCGCTACCTGATTCTTGATCGGACCTTTCACGCGGTGATGTGGCGGGTGGATCCCGAGCACCTGTACTTGCCCTACAGCCAGCTCTTCGTCTCGGCCTTGGCGGTAGCTCCCGATCCGTCACGTGCGCTGATCCTCGGCCACGGTGGCGGCTCCATGGCGAAGTGGCTGGCGCGCGCGTGGCCCGAGTTACACGTGGATATCGTGGAGGTCGATCCCTCGGTCGTGTGGGTCGCGGAAGAGTATTTCAAGTATCACCCGCCGCCCAACCATCGGGTCTTCGTGAGGGATGCCCGCGTCTTCCTCCGCCAACACGACGAGACCTACGACGTCATCTGGGTGGACGTGTTCGCACGACACCTCATCCCCTTCCATCTGACCACGCAGGAATTCTTCGAGGAGCTTCGAGCCAGTCTGAGCCCTCGGGGCATCGTCGTCATCAATCTGGCGTCCTCCGGAGAGGGGCCGGATCGTCAACGGGCCCAGGCGGTGGTCACCACCTTGCAGACCGTCTTTCCCGAGGTCGAGGCCTTCGGCGTGAAGGGGCCGTGGGGTGGCAGCGACAGCCGCGCGGAAAACCTTCTTTTTTTTGCAGGTCCTTCCCTCGAGACCATGCGGCAACCGGGATTCCTGGACGACGTCACCCGCCTGACCCAACAGCGCCGCCTTCCCTACGAGGCCCGGCATTTGCTCGAGACGAGGCTGGACCGTGACTGGTCTGGCGGCCTCGTGCTGACGGATGATTACGCCCCGTACGACCTGCTGATCGGCCGTGACGGGGTTCAAACACCATTCGGAGGGAAGGGCAACTCTTCCGCTGGGGCCTCCGGAAAACCCTAACGCCAAGATCAGGCATTGTTTCGTCTTTCCAACAAGATACGCACGACAGCGGGTAGGGAGAGAGTCATGGAAGACACCCTTGCTTCCCAGCAAATGGCTATGCTATAAGGGGCAGGCGTTTGCGGGGAAGGATGGTCTAATTTAGCAAAACCGCGCTCCTCAGTCGTCGGTTGGAGGACTGCACAAGTACTCACTTCATTTCCTTCATCATCACTCTAAGGAGGCAAGCTATGGGTAAAGCTATGTTGGCGGTATTACTGGGCCTCGTCTTCGTCGTGGCTGGGGCCACCAGCTCCTATGCGCTGCAATCCGGCGGCGTGGAGATTGGCGATCTGGAGACCGGCTCGGTGGTGGGGCAGCCGTTCGCGGAACTCGACGTTGACGTTGAGTTGCACGCGCTGGAGAATGTCGGCGGGAAGAAAGTGTGGTATCCGCCGGTTTCAATTTTGAACCTGGTTGGGCGCACTGGTCGCCCGGTGGTGATCAAGGTCACGAATAGCAGCGCCGGTGAGCACGGCTTCTTCCTGACGGCCGACTCCCGGTTTGCCGGCCCCACCTCCATGAAGGTGAAGCTCGTGCTGAAGCCCGGGGAGACCAAATACATTGGTATTCCGACGAGCGACCTCACGTACGTGACGGCGGGAGGGATTTTGGTGTATAAGTGCCACCTCCATGACGCGCACCTCGGCGGGCACTTG
>JBFISJ010000213.1:0-4140 GCA_041608595.1 Nitrospiraceae bacterium | reverse complement strand
GCCGCCAGTGAGCCAAGGCCGGAGGCGTCCAGGGTATTGATGAATTCATGACCCGCCGCCAGGGCTTCTCTCGCAAATTCGCGGAACAGGACTTGGGCCGCGCCCGGGATCGCGCGGTCGGCGACCTCGAGCAGCACACAGGCAGTGCGGGGTGACCGCGGGTACCCGAAGGTGTAGCCGGCCACGACCTCGTCGACGAGCAGGACGCGGCCGATGAGCCCCAGCGCCGCGGCCTGCGCCAGTGCTTCCCGGTGCGCGAAGCCCGCATCGGTGAGCATGGCCCGGGCGACCGGGTCCAGGTCCGTGGTCGCCTTCTGTTCCGCCCAGCGTCCCAGGAGCGAGAGGCACGCGTCGTGGTCTGCAGAGCGATAGGGCCGGTAGGCCACTCGATGCCGGCGCGACAACTGGTTGCAGGCCGCCCGTTGCGACTTGTAGCGGTCTCCGGCGAGGTTCACGAGATCGATCGTGCGATACAGGTAGTCCGGATCCTTCCGTTGGAGGTGGTACCCCAGATCCTCCATGACGCCGCGGAGCTCCTCGGGCACATTCTCGACCCGGCTCACAGCGGTCCCATGGTTTCGCTCCTGCATGTATTCAAATGCGTGCGTCAACGGTCCGGCGAGCGGCCCGGGGCCCAGCGGGGGGAGCACCATGAACACCCCGTCCGCCGATTCGGCAAAGAGACAGAGGTGGTCGTCGATCTCGGCCCACGAGAGGGGCAGCAGGGAGCGCCAGATCATATGAGGTGCCGTCGCATAGACCGCGAGATCGTTCTTGTACGCCGGTCCGCTCGCGAGCAGCGCCGCTTCGATTCGCGGGCGGTCTTCGAAGGTGACCGATTGCAGTGTGGGCCGGGATTGTGACGGCGCCACACGTTCGCTGACGCGCTCGAGGGTCCGCAGGACCACAACATCGTCCTGATAGGGCCCGATCAGACGGGGATTCTTTGCCAGGGCCGTGATCGTATCATCCTGCTCGAGGACCGCCGCGATCCGATCCGCATAGGCTTGTAAATCGTCGCCCCGAGCCCCGCGTCCCGCCCTGAACTCTTCCACCACGTATGGGCATTTCTCATCCCACCCCAGCAGCACGCGGCGCCCGTCCTCGCTCCACATCACGGCCAGCGGATAGATCTGGCAGTCCAACGGCCTGGCTTCGTAGATGCCGCAAAGATGGGTGTCGGGATCGAACGCGGGGCACCGGTACCCCTCCCCCGCCGGGCCCGGAACGAGGCGGACCTGGCCGCCCTCGGGATTCGGAAACGAAACCGGGTCGAGCCCGGCCTCAATGGCGCGCTCAATCTCCTCGCGGGTGAAGTAGGGCCGGAGAAAGCTTTCCGGCTCGGGAAACCTGCAACAGACGTCGCATTGCAAGCAGGTCCGGCTGGGGACGATCTGGGGCAGGGGAGCGATGTGGATGAGATCCTTCTGAGAATATTGGGAGTTTTGTCGATCCATGGCAGCCTTTCTTGGCGCAGATTTCGTATTTTAGCAGCGTTCTCGGAGAGGTCATAGGAGAAACGGCCAATCGGAGAGGGAACATTCCAGGTTCCACATTCCCTGTGAGGGATCAGCCTTCGAACCTGAAACATGGAACGTCCTCTTCCCCCGCGCCCCTGCTATGAAATGGACGTCCTCTTGTTTGCCCTCGCAAGACCGTGCTACGATCTGCGCCAATCTCATGATATATCAGCGGCTTCCCTCTCTTTGTCTCATCTGTGGAATCCACCGCACGGAGCATTGACCGTCGAGCCGCCCGCCGCCAGCCAAACCGTGAAACCGACCGCTCAGCATCCGTGCCAGAGCTTGCGTGACGCACTCTGTCGCGACGGGGTCTACGACGGGCCGTCCGACGGCCCGGGCCGGGCGACGGTGGGGACCGGTCCTTTGCCGCGGGAGTGGAGGGTCGCGACCACGCCGTTTCCGCTGGACCCCGGCGAGTCGGAGTTCCTGCGCGACCTCGGCCGGCATCTGCTCGACTTTTATCGCGCGCTCAATCGCCTCTATCTCCAGAGCCTGCGCGGCGGGGAACCGCCGTGGGTGGCCGGGTACCTGGATCAGGGGAAACCGGATTGGCTGGTCACCTATGCGCGCATGAAGCGCTTCCGTGACGAGCTTCCCGGCGTCATTCGTCCCGATCTCATCGCGACGGAGAACGGGATGGTCATCACGGAGCTGGATTCGGTCCCCGGCGGCATCGGGCTCACCGGAAGCCTCTCAGGCGCCTACGCGGAGGCGACACCGTCCGGCCACACGTTGATCGGCGGCGTCGACGGGATGGTCCGTGGCTTTGCGGCCATGTTGCAGGACAAGGTGGGGGATCGCGCCGGATGCATCGCCATCGTGGTCTCGGAGGAGTCAAGAGATTACCGACCTGAGATGGAATGGATGGCCCGGCGGCTGCGCGCGTCCGGATTGGAGGCCTACTGCGCGGATCCGCGGGACCTCCGCTTCAACGAAGAATCGCTCTTGCTGCCGACGGAGAAGGGCCTGCTGCCCGTCGCGCTGGTGTACCGATTCTTCGAGCTGTTCGACCTGATGAATATTCCCAAGGCGGAGCTCATCATGTACGCAGCCAAGAAGGACCGCGTCATCGTGACGCCGCCGTTCAAGCCGGCCCTGGAGGAGAAGCTGGCCCTTGCGCTGCTCCACCATCCGATCCTGGCCCCGTTCTGGCGGCGCGAGCTGGGCGAGTCGACCTGGACGATTCTTCGCCGGGTGGTGCCGCACACGTGGCTCCTCGATCCCAGTCCCGTTCCGCCGACCGCCGTCATCCCGGGGTTGCAGGTGGGCGACCGCCCCGTGGCGGACTGGCGGGCGCTGGCCGCCGCCGGTCAGAAGGATCGGCGTTATGTCGTCAAGCCCTCGGGGTTCTCGGAGCTGGCCTGGGGCAGTCGCGGCGTTTCGATCGGCCACGATCTGGCGCAACCCGAATGGGCGGCCACGCTGGACCGGGCGCTCAGCTCGTTCCCTACGACGCCGTACGTGCTGCAGGAGTTTCACAAGGGCCGCCAGGTCGAGAGCGCCTACTACGACATGGACACGTGCCGGGTCGTGCCGATGGCGGGCCGGGTCCGCTTGAGCCCCTACTATTTCGTCCGCGGAGGGGAGGCCACGCTCGGCGGAGTCCTCGCCACCCTGTGTCCCCTCGACAAGAAAGTGATCCACGGGATGCGGGATGCCATTATGGCGCCGTGCTCGGAAAAGAAAGCGTCCGAGGTTCCAGGTTCCACGTTCCGGGCGTAAAGAACTTTTGTAGCCCCCGCTCCCTCACCTCTCCCCCGGTGGGGAGAGGTGAGGGAGCGGGGGATCGCAAGATGAATGATTCGATGAGCCTGACGTTCTATCATGTGAAATGGTGTCCCGAGTGCGAGATCGTCCGGGAGAAGCTGGCCGAGCTCGGGCTCGACTACGAAAATGTGGTCGTGCCGGACTTCCAGCCCCAGCGGCAAGCCGTCTACGAAGTCTCCGGTCAGTACTACGTGCCAGTCCTCAAGGACGGCGACACGGTTCTCACGGACACGTGGGAGATACTCCGGCATCTTGACGAGCAGTACGCGAACGGCAGCCCCAGGGATACGGGGTAAGTGGTCAGAGGCAAGGGGGCGGGCGAAGAGGCTTTTCCACCAGTGACCCCGAACCGCTGACCAGAAGTCCGATAACGACGTGAAGGGAAAATCTATGGAAGAATGGAGACGCATACTCGCCGAGAGCATCGTCAAACCCAAGGACCTCGCCCGACACCTGGACGTCGACCCCACGGAGATCGAGGCCCTCGTGGGCGAGTATCCTATGCGCATCACCCCGACCGTGCTGGCGACCATCAAGCAGAAGGGAGATGCGATCTGGAAGCAGGTCGTCCCCGACGCGGTGGAGATGGCGGATGCCGACGCCGAGGACGACCCCCTGGAGGAAGACCTCATGAGCCCGGTGCCGCACCTCGTGCACCGGTACCCCGACCGCGTGCTCCTGATGGTCACAAACCAATGTCCGATCTATGGCCGGTTCTGCACGCGCAAACGGCTGGTGGGGAAACCGGGCTTCCTGAAGAAGGGCGAGCTCGACCGGGCCATTGAGTACCTGCGCGAGCACCGCGAGGTGCGCGACGTGATTCTTTCGGGCGGCGATCCCCTCCTGCTGC
>JBFISJ010000212.1:0-4159 GCA_041608595.1 Nitrospiraceae bacterium | reverse complement strand
TGATTGACTCAATGGCAATTTAACGTGTGACGTGGCCAAAAAAAGAGCTCTGACCCAGGTTCGAGATCAGAGCCCCACGCGGACGTACTATGCTTTTCCAGTGTGGGTTTGTCAAGCGGCGGAATCGGCGCGAGGAGTCAGCCGTGAGGGGGCAACAATAGCCATATGACACTCGCATCGACAAGACAGGTGGATTCCCGCCTTCGCGAGAATGACGGAAAAAGAGGGAAGTGGCTGATTGGGCGATGCAGCAGGCGAGATAGAGGCCGCGCTATTTCTTTTGACTATCGCTGACTTAGAGGCGCAGTCGCCTTGACTGCTCGGACATCGCATGTTAGCATTCCGCCTGTCTCGATCGATTCTTTCGACGCTTTGCACTCGGCATTCATTCCTGAGTATTCGCGATGGGTGGGGCTGTGGCGCAGCTGGGAGCGCGCGTGAATGGCATTCACGAGGTCGCGGGTTCAATCCCCGCCAGCTCCACCAAATCAACAGGCCCCTGGGTATGGGGGGTAAGAGGTAAGGGGGAAGAGAACACCTCCCCGACGTGAGTCGGCGCAATCCGCACGATCTTTTCGCACGTCCGATCCCGCCTCGTTGATCATTCTCGGCAACAAGAATTCTTTCCGCTTACCGCTGACCCCTAACCGCTAACCCGAGACTGTCTGAAGCCATGCTTCATCTCGAAGGCATTAGCAAGCAGTTTGCGACGCGCGTCCTGTTGAAGGACGTGTCGGCACATCTGCGGCCGCGGACCCGTGTGGGGCTGGTCGGCCCCAACGGCGCCGGCAAGACCACGCTGCTGCGCATGATCCTCGGCGAGGAGGCTCCCGACGCCGGCAGGATCCGCAAACGGCCCCGCCTCCGCATCGGCTATCTTCCCCAGGAACTGGAGCACATCAGCGGCAGCACGATCCTCGACGCGGTCCATCGCGACCAGTACCCCGAGCACCTGGCCAAGCGCCTGCTCTCCGGGCTCGGCTTCGCCACGGAGGACTTCGAGCGCCCGGTCAAGACCCTGTCCGGTGGCTACCGGATGCGCGTGGCGCTGGCGCACCTCCTGCTCTCCGAGCCCGACGTGCTGCTCCTCGACGAGCCGACCAACCACCTGGACAAGCCGACGCAGACCTGGTTCGAGGACTTCGTGCTGAAGTCCCCGATGACCATGCTCATCGTGAGCCACGACACGCGGTTCCTGGACCGCGTTGTCACGCACGTCTGGGACATCCGGCACCACCAGATCGTCCAGTATCGCGGGAACTATACGAAATTCCTCCAGGCGCGCGCGACGCGGGACGCCCAGTTGCATTCGGCCGCCAACCGGCAGTCGAAGGAGATCGCGCGCGTCCAAAAGTTCGTCGACCGGTTCCGCTACCAGGCCAACAAGGCGAGCCAGGTACAGTCGCGGATCAAGCAGCTCGAGAAGATCAAGCGCATCGAGCTGACCCGCGATCCCAAGCGCGTGCGCTTCAGGTTTCCCGAGCCCCCCGCCAGCGGCCGGCAGGTGCTCGAGCTGCGCGACGTGGCCAAGAGCTACGGGGAGAAGGTCGTGTACGAATCGCTGGACTTTGCCGTGGAGCGCGGCCAGCGTATCGCGCTGGTCGGCGAGAACGGCGCGGGGAAGAGCACCTTGCTCAAGATGCTGGCGGGCGTGCTGGCCTTCGAGAAGGGCGAGCGGCTCGTCGGGCACGGCGTGACGCTCCATTACTTCGGCCAGCACCAGGCGGACGTGCTGAACCCGGAGCACTCCGTCCTCCAGTCGCTCGAGGAAGTCTCGACCCAGGCCGAGATGAACTTCCTCCGGGGCATCGCGGGCGCGTTCCTCTTCTCGGGCGAGGAGCAGAAGAAGCCGATCAAGGCCTTGAGCGGAGGCGAGCGCAACCGGGTGGCCCTGGCGCGCATGCTCGTGGAGCCGGCCAACACCCTGCTGCTCGACGAGCCGACGAACCACCTCGATCCCGCCTCGGTCGACGTGCTGACCGACGCGATGACCTCGTTTCCCGGCACGCTCGTGTTTATTTCCCACGATCCGACGTTTTTGAGCCGAATCGCGACGCGCGTCGTGGAGATCGACGAGGGAAAGGCGAGGGACTATCTCGGGGAATACGAATACTATTTGTGGAAGAAGACCCAGGAGTTCGAGGCCTTGCAGGTGACCACCGAGGCACTTGGGGAGAACAAGCCCGCGAAGAAGAAGTCGGAGCGCAAGCCCGCGCCGGGACCGACCCCCACCCCCGCCCCTTCAGCCCGTCCTCACCACGAGCGCCGGGAGCTGGCCAAGTCACAGGGCCGGCTGGAGAAGCAGGTCGCGCGGGCCGAGGCCGAGATCAGCGACCTGGAAGCGCGCGTGCAGCGTCGGACCGAGGAGCTGGCGGATCCCGCGCTGTATCAGGATTTTCCGCGCTGGCACGAGCTGCACCTGGAGCACGAGCGCTGGTCGCGCGAGCTGGAGAAACTGACCGCCCGATGGGCCGAGTTGTCCCAGGAGCTCGAAGGGGTGAAGAAGAAGCTGTCGGTGCCGGACTAAGCGGTTTCTTTCAGCGTTTCGTCGAGATAGAGGTACAGCCAGCGGTTCTTTTCCTTGGTGACGATACTGTCCCAGACGACCCCGATGAGAAACCCCTTCTCCCAGGGCTTGGTCCAAGCCACCTTTCCCGCCAGCTTCTCCTGCTGCTCATCGCCGTTCTGATCGAGGAAGGCGAGGGCGACAGTGACCGTCTCATTCGGCTTGATTTGCTGCTTGGCGTGCAACCCAGCCCCAACGCGGTTCACGTTGTCGAGGACGGCGGAGACCGATCCGTCCTTCCCGCCTTGCCGGTTGATCAAGGCCGCTCCCGTGAGCCGGACGCGGACCGAGCGACGCCGATCGTCCGACACGCTCGGCGAGCCCAGTGTTTGCATGGACTTTTTTTCCCTTGGCATAGCTCGTTAGTATACTCCAAGTCCGATACAGATCCAACAATTTCGTAAGTCGTCATTTTTCTGACGTTTTAGGCCGGTAATAGCGCTTTTCAGCCAGCTCGTCGGGCAGATGTGCCTGGGTCGTCCGCGCTGACGGGTCGTCGTGCACATATTTGTAGCTCTTCCCATATCCCAGGTCCCGCATCAGTGATGTCACGGCATTTCTGAGGCGCAGGGGCACCGGAAGATTGCCGTGCTCTTTCGCATCCCTTGTGGCCTCGAGAAGCCCGACATACGACGCATTGTCCTTCGGGCAGTCGGCCAGGTAGGTCGTCCCCTGCGCAAGATTGATCCGCGCTTCGGGAAGGCCGACGACCTCGACGGCATGGAAGACCGCGGTGGCCACGACCAGCGCCAACGGATTGGCGTTGCCGACATCTTCGGACGCGAAGATCACCATCCGCCGCGCGACGAACTTCGGATCCTCCCCGCCCTCGAGCATGCGTGCCAGCCAATACAACCCGCCGTCCGGGTCTGAATCACGCAGGCTCTTGATGTAGGCGGAGATCAGGTTGTAGTGCTCCTCCCCCGCCTTATCGTGGCGGAGCACCCGTCGTCCGATGGCGGCCCTGAACGCCTGCTCGTCGATCACGACGCGGCCCTGCGCGTCCGCCGGCGTCTGGCCGACGACGAACTCCAACCCATTCAGGAGCGCCCGTGCGTCGCCATTGGCAAAGCCGATGAGCTGGTCCCGGCCCTCGGGCGTGAGCGTCACGCCCGCCTCGCCCAACCCCCGGTCCACGTCCGTCACCGCGCGGTCGAGAATGCGGCCGAGCGCCTCATCCGACAGCGGCGCCAGGACGACGACGAGCGAACGGGACAGCAAGGGCCCGATGACCTCGAAAGACGGATTTTCCGTCGTCGCGCCGAGGAGGATGACCGTGCCGTTCTCGACGTGGGGGAGAAAAGCGTCCTGCTGTGCCTTGTTGAAGCGGTGGATCTCGTCCACGAAGAGGATGGTGCGCCGACCTTGCAGGCGGCGCCGTTGTTCGGCGGTGCCGATGATTCGACGCAGCTCGGCGACGCCGCTCGTGACCGCCGAGAAGCTCACGAACTCCGCCTTGGTGAGGTTTGCGATGATCCGCGCCAGCGTGGTCTTGCCGGATCCAGGCGGCCCCCACAGAATGAGGGAGGCCAGCTTGTCCGACTCGATCGCGCGGCGAAGCGGGCGGCCGGGCGCCACGACGTCTTCCTGGCC
>JBFISJ010000211.1:0-4166 GCA_041608595.1 Nitrospiraceae bacterium | reverse complement strand
CAAGATTCCGTGGGACGCGCTGGCGTTTCCGGTCGTCCACGAGGTGCTGAAGCGTTACGTCGAGGACCGGCGCACCGGCCTTTACGGCGTCCATTTTGGCGTGATCACGCGAGGAATCGGATAAGAAAACGTTTCAGGTGTTACGTTCCAGGTTCCGCGAAAAGAAATCGTCCTTCTCTTCACGTGGAACCTGAGACCTGGACCGTTGTTCGTCCTAGAAGACTTTGTGGAGAAATGCGGTCAGCTGGTTGAGTACTGTCTCTGGTATTTCGTGTCCGCCGTCAAACCCCACCCAGTCCACGATCACCCCCGCGTCAGAGAGAAGCTCGCGTAACTGCTCCGCGAGAAAGTACGGGAGCACGTTGTCGGACCGGCCGTGACTCTGCAGGACGCGGAGTCCCCGCCGTCCGGACAAGAGCGGCAGCCATTCGTCGCGCGCCAGCACCGTCCCGCTCAGGACCGCGAGGCCGGCAAAGGCGTGATGCGAGCGCAGCGCGACGTCGCAGGCCAGCATCGCCCCCTGGGAAAATCCGCCGAGCACCATTCGCTCGGGCACGGCGCCGAGCCGCTCCCCCGCGTCTTCGAGCAAGGCGAGGACCCTCTCCCGTGCTTCCGCCATACCCTTCGGCACCTCGCGTGAGAGATTACGCGGCCGGCCCGTCGTGAAATGCTCGTTCAACTGACGCACGTCGATCATCCACCAGGCCCGCGACTCGCCGAAGCCCATGTCGATCGAGAGCGGTCCTTCCGGAAACAGGAACCTGGTCCCGGGAGGCGCGTCGAGGACGTCGGCCAGCGGCGCAAGATCGTCACCCGGCGCCGCCCAGCCATGGAGGAGGACGACGACCGGCCCATCCCCTCCGCCACGTCCGTCAGTGCCGCCTCGAATCCTTGCCGTGAGCCCTCCGAGTTTCTCTTCCCTCATGCTTTGACCTCAGGATGAGCAGCTCACGACCAGGTGCTTGCCCCAATTCGGCGGCGCAGCCGCATAGGGCTCCATGCCGGGTTGGTCGGTGTAGGGATCGCGCAAGAGCTCGAGCAACCGATCGATTTCCGAGAAATCCTTGTGCTGTGTGGCGCGATCGATGGCCTGCTGCGCCAGGTAATTGCGCAGCACGTACTTCGGGTTGACGCGGTTCATCCGCAGCGCTCGCTCCTCGTCACGACTGCCTTCCTCCTGCAGTCGCTCGCGATAGCGCGCGGCCCACCGATCAAAGGCGTCTCGATCGAGAAAGAAATCCCTCAGGGCATCGTTGCGTGCCTGTGGCGCCGTTTGAAAGTCGGCGAGGACTCTGAACAGGTTCGTGTAGTCGACCCGGCTTTGCTGCATCAGCCCCAGCAAATCGGTCACGAGTGTGCCATCATCAAGACGTTCCTCCTGGAGCCCGATCTTTCCGCACATGAGCTGCGTGTTGTGCCGGTTCATGGCGGACTCGTAGGTGTCCAAGGCTTCCTTGAGCGCGTCTTTTGACGCGAGCGGCACGAGGGCCTGGGCGAGGCAACTGAGATTCCAGAGACCGATGTAGGGCTGCTGATTGAAGGCGTAGCGGCCGTGGTGATCGGAGTGGTTGCAGATGAAGCCCGGGTCGTAGTCGTCCATGAATCCGAACGGGCCGTAGTCGAGGGTGAGCCCAAGGACGGACATGTTATCGGTATTCATGACGCCGTGCGCCCACCCGGCCGCCTGCCACTTGGCGATCAGCTCCGCCGTGCGTGTCACCACTTCCTGAAACAGGCGCTCATATTTGTCCCTGCTCGCTTGAATTTCAGGGAAATGCTGAGCCAGCACGTAGTCGGCCAGCTGCTGGAGCAGATCGAACTGCCGGCGATAGTAGAAGACCTCGAAGGTCCCGAAACGTACATGGGTGGGCGCCATCCGGAGCAATGTCGCCCCCGTCTCGACGGTCTCCCGGTAGACCTTGTCGTCGCTCCCGACGATGCACAAGGCGCGCGTCGTCGGGATGCCCAGGGCATGCATGGCTTCGCTGCACAGATATTCGCGGATCGTCGAGCGCAGGACCGCCCGGCCATCGCCATCACGCGAGTACGGCGTGTGGCCGGCGCCCTTGAGATGCAAGTCCCACCGTTCCCCGGCTTCGTTTCGGACCTCCCCCAGAAGAATCGCGCGCCCGTCACCCAGCCGCGACACGTAGACGCCGAACTGGTGCCCCGAGTAGAGCATCGCCAGGGGATCGGTCCCCGGAACGAGAAAATTCCCGCCGAAGCAGGCTGCGAACTCGGGTCGATTCGCCTCCGCGGGGTCGAGATCGATGAGCTCCGCGGCCGCCGGATTGAAGCTGACGAGGTAGGGTGCTTCCGAGAAGGGCGTCGGTGGGAGCTTGCTGTAGAACGCCTCGGGGAGGCGGGCGTAGGTATTATCGAAGGTCAAACCCTCGAGTGGCTTGCGTGCGGGCATCCCTGGATTTCTATCATGGCGACGTCCGGTCTTGCCAGTCGTCGAGCGGGCCGGGGTTAGTGCTGGATGAAGGCGATGGTAGCGATGCCACCCAGCATCATGAGGAACTGGACGAGCCCGCTCGCCGCGCCCCGGCGCCCATGCAGGCCGGGCACCAGATCCGCCAGGCCGATGTAGAGAAACCCCGAGGCCGCGATCGCAAGGATATACGGGACCATGGTCGTCGCCTGGCCGAGCATGGCATAGCCCAGCAGGGCACCGGCCAGGGTCGCCAAGCCGGACAGGCCGTTCCACAACAAGGCCTTCGCTCTCGAAAAGCCGCTCCCGAGAAGGATGATGAAATCACCGATCTCCTGCGGAATCTCGTGTCCGATCACGGCCACCGCGGTGGCGATCCCCAACGACGGCGACGCCAGGAACGCCGCGGCGACGGCGACACCATCGACAAAATTATGAAAGGCGTCCCCGATGAGAATGAGGTTTCCAGCCTTGACGCCTTGCAGATGGGGCACGTGATGGACGTGCACGCCGGCCGACTGACCATGCGCATGCTCGCCCGGGTTTCCATCGGCCTCGCCGTGAGCGTGACGCCAGATGACCAGGGACTCGAGCACAAAGAACACGACCACTCCGACGAGCAGCGTGGCGGTGACGTTCCGCACCGGTGCTTGATCGAGGGCTTCGGGCAGCAGGCCGATGATGGCGGTGGCGAGGACGGTGCCGGTGGCGTAGCTGAGGAGATAGGGTGTGACGCGGGCTCGGACGCGTTCCGAGATCATCAACACCAGACCCGCGGGCGCAAGCGCACCGAGGCTGGCGAGCAGACCGAAGAGGATGATCCACAGCAGAACGGGATCTATGTGCGACATGGCCTCAGGGAGCGGCGCGTGGGACGACATTCGAGGACCACGGGGACCCTCATGGGCAGCGGGCAGGGGTCGGGCGGCGAGGAGCTCCGGCAGGTGACCCGGTCGGCTAATCGACGCTTGCTCGACGCAAGTACGGCGGGCTCAAGCACGCGCGCCCTGGCTCACCGGTCTGTGTCGAGCTCGTGTACAAAGTAAAGCTTAGTCGAGTGGGAGATCGCGTCCGGTCGGCGGGGCGGGGCACGACGACCTTCAGGAGAATTTCTCGCCCCTGGCTCGCAAATCGGCGACAACCTTGGCGATGCCGCGTCGATCGATGATCTTGATCCCGTGCGCGGACACGCGGAGCCGGACCCAGCGTTTCTCGGCCGGCAGCCAGAACCGCTTCCACTGAAGGTTCGGGTAGAATCGCCGCTTCGTCTTGTTGTTGGCATGGCTCACGTTGTGACCGGCCACCGGCTTCTTGCCGGTCACCTGACAATACATTCCCATGGGTGTCCCTCTTGCTCGCTGTCTTCGTGGGCCGCCCGACCTCCGGCGGCCCCCAGAACAATCACATCCTCGAGCAGAACCGGGGCCTCGTCTGCCCGCCCCTCGAATGGTCAAAATCATCTTCTGTAACAAAACTGCACCCGCGCCGTCAAGCGTTCTTGGGAGTTGGCGACCCGCCCCCAAACGGCCGCGATACGGACTCCTCGGTTCTCCGGCGACGAGACACTTGACTCTGAGGGTGCCGGGCTTAGTTAAATAGGCTGCGGTCCGGGGACATGGGCGCACCCCGGGCGATCAGTTCAAGCCGGACTCGAGGTCAAGGGAGAGGGGGGACTGCCTGCCATGACGCCGCCACAAGGGAGTCGTCGTAATCAGGACATCGGCTGGATGCT
>JBFISJ010000210.1:0-4300 GCA_041608595.1 Nitrospiraceae bacterium | reverse complement strand
GCGGACCACTCTTGGCCAAGCTGACGCGCACGTAGAGAAACGGCTTTCCCGGCGTGCGCGACCATTCGGCTTCGGACATGATGTGAATGCCCGCTCGCCTGAGCTGAAACTCGATGTCCTGGCGGATCTGATCGGTCCTGAGGCCGTCCGCCTGCCCGGCCGCACTGACGTTCTCCACGATGAAATACACGCCCGGCAATGCGCGAAGCGTGTCCGCCTGTCGCTGCTCCGGCGTCTTGGCCGCGACCGCCCCCGTGATGAGGAACAGACAACAACTCACCCAGCCGATTCGACCGACCATGCAGACCTCCTCCTTCCGCCTCGAAGAAACGCCCTGTGACGGCAAATATTCCCATAGCAGCCCGCATGGAACAAGGCTTTTGGAAGGCGGGCGCGGGGGTATCAGCACCGGAAAGCGGATATTCAGGAATCGCTCAGCGGACGGGAACCTGGGACGAGAGGCTCGCGGTCGAGGACGGTATGGGCCGGGACTGGTACGTTTTGTAGAATCGCAAGACCTTCCGAACGTAATGGCGGGTCTCATCGATTGGCGGCACCTTGCGGTAACGGAGGACCAGCGACTCGCCGGCGTTATAGGCCGCAAGGGCCAGCTTGAGATTGCCGTCGAACCGATCGAGCAAGTAGCGCAGGTAGCGCGCGCCCCCGCTGATATTCTCCATCGGGTTGTAGGGGTCGTAGACATTGAGCGCCTCGGCGGTGCCTGGCATGAGCTGCATGAGGCCCATCGCACCGGCCCGCGAGACGGCCCTCGGGTCGAAATTCGACTCGGCTTTGATCACCGCGCGCAGTAGCGCCGGGTCCAGCCGGTGGCGCCTCGAGTACCAGCCGATCAGGCGCTCCAGCTCTTTCTTCTCGATGCGGCCGCGGAGGGCGCGCCGCCCCGGGTCAACCCGGCGAAAGCGCGGATCGGTGGGGACATTGGACAGGTGAATCGTGCCGTCCTGATCCACGTACTGGTAGATTTCCGCCGCCACCGTCGCCGGCGACAGCGGATGAAGAGACAGGAGGACTGCCGCGCAGGGAAGCACGATCAGTTTCCATCGGGACACGGCTCTCCGCATGGACCCCCGCGTTCGTATGGTGAGCATCATGTGCGCGACAAGGAACGCCCTCGCGGCACAATCCTCCTTTTAGTATCCACCCGCAGAATTCGTGCCGAATATTGCCCATTTTTGAACGTCGCTCAAGCATGCATTTCCAATGGCTTGCAGCAGGCCGCCGTGCGCATCCAAGATGCAGCACGAACCCGGGTGCCCAGATTTTGATACGCCTGTGCCATTCTCCGGCGCCTGGACCTCAACCCTCTCCCCTTGGGGGGAGGGGGAATGGTATTGGAGCCAGCGCTCTTCCTACAGCGCAGAGGGGGCCTCTATGCCCTTGCGCCCCGCCCCAGGGAAAAAGATTTCTTGGCCGTCTTGACACTTCGCTCTCGCCTGGCTATTATTTGACCGACCGGTCAACTATATTCTTGGAAAGGGTGTAAGGAATGGGGCAGATCAGCGACGCTAAGCAGAAGCTGGTACAGAGCGCGCTCGATCTCATGTACTCGCGCAGCTACGCCAGCGTCGGGGTCCAGGAGCTCTGCGAGCGTGCAGGCGTCCAGAAGGGGAGCTTTTATCACTTCTTTCCTTCGAAGCGGGACCTGACGCTCGCGGCGCTGGACCGTCAGCGGGAACTGGGGCGGTGCACGATCCTGGAGCCCGCCTTCTGCCCCGACCGGCCGCCGCTGGCACGGATCGAAGCCTGGTTCGACCGCCTCTACGACCACGCCGCGACGATGAAGCGGAAGACGGGCTGCGTGCCCGGCTGCGTCGTGGGCAACCTGGCCGTTGAGCTGAGCACCCAGGACGAGGTCATCCGCCACAAGGTGGCGACCCTGCTCAAGGACCTGACCAGGCTCATCGAACAGACCGTGGCGGAGGCGATCAGACGCAAGGACCTGCCTCAGCAGAATGCCAAGGTTTTAGCGGAAGCCATCGTCGCCTACATGGAGGGCGTGACGCTGTTGGCGAAGACCCATAACGACCCGGGGCTCATCAAGCGGCTCGGCCGCAAATATGTCACGCAGTTGATGGGCGGCCACGACGGCTCGGCGAAGAGACTCCGCTCGGAGCGGTAAAAAAATTTCACCTGTCACTAGACGACCAGTCAACTATCAAGGGACCAGCGAACAGGAGGGCAGCATGAGTCAGACCGCAGCGACACCGAATGCGAACGAGATTCTGGAGCAGGTGAACCGCAAATTCGGCTTCGTGCCCAATGTCCTTCGGGAGATGAGCGCGAGCCCCGCCGCCCTCCAGGTCTATGTCACGGGTCAGGACGCGCTCGCGAAGGGCTCGCTCAGCGCCATCGAGCAGCAGGCCGTGCAGGTCACGGTCGCGGCCCACAACGCCTGCGAGTACTGCCAGGCGGCCCACAGTTGGATTGGGCAGAAGGTCGGCATGACGCCGAAGGACCTGGAAGCGATCAAGACGGGCACGCGCCCGCAGAATACGGAGGTCGCGGGCATCGTGGAGGCGGCCCGGGCCCTCCTGGAGCGCCGTGGATGGCTCGCCGAGGAGCAGCTGCGCGCACTCGAAGAGAGCGGTGTCACCCGGGCCAAGCTGTACGAAGTCATCGCCTTCATCGGGTTGAAGACGATGTCCAATTACGTCAACCACATCGCGCATACCCCCATTGACGACGCATTTCAGACGTGAAGGAGGCCCATCATGCAGTGCAGAAGATGTCAGGGCATGTTGGTAGCAGATTACAGCTTCGACCACTTGGACGCGACGAGTCCCGACCTGATCCAGACATGGCGATGCGTCATGTGCGGGGACGTGGTGGACCCGGTCATTCTGCACAACCGGCGCCAGCAGGCCACGCTCAAGTCCACCGAGCCTGTCGCACGGGGCGTCATCGTCAAGTCTGCGGCCTGAATCGAGACGGTGAGCGGCACGGGGGCAAACGCCTTTCAGCGAGGCGGATAAAGTTCAGCCTCTTATGGTTCCGACCGGGGTACATGCACCGGCGATGTTCCCTCTCCCGCGTTTCGGAGGAGAGGGAAAGGGAGTGTGAGCAACATCATTCCATGACGCGCTACAGTTCATTCAACTTTCACTCAAAGGAGGCACCATGAGCACGACGACTGCGGTCAATCTTCAGGACAGGCTGGAGGATCTGTTCCGGTACATTCGCGAGGGACGCATCATCGACGCGATGCAGGAGTTCTACGCCAAGGATGTCGCCATGCAGGAGAACGGCAATCCCCCTACAGTCGGCTTGGCGGCAAATATCGAGCGGGAAAAGCAATTCATGTCCGGGGTCAAGGAATGGAAGGGCTTCGAAGTGAAAAGCGCAGGTGTTGGAGACGGGGTCACATTTTACGAAACGGTCTTCGACTGGATCGCCACCAACGGCCAGCCCGTCCACCTCGAGCAGGTGACCGTCGCGCGGTGGCGGGACGGCAAGATCGTGCACGAACGCTTCTATTACGAGGCGTCCGGCATGCCTTCCCCCTGAACGCACGCGAGGAGCCCCGACACAAGATGTCTCCTGTCGGGGCACTTTGCGCTACCGCTTGCCCCCCCACCTTTCACAACCCCTCCTTAAAGAAAGGGGGCGCCTGACATTGACGGTTGAGCCTGCCGGGTGCCCTGTGTATGCTGCCCCCCTCTGCACACGACTCGTGGCGATCGTCGCCACGCCTCGTCACTATTCATGACAGGGGAGACTGGCACGATGCGCATTCATCACTGGCTTGGGATTTTGGCGTTCGGTTTGTTCATCACGGCGGGACCGGCCCACGGCTTCCAGGAGACCGTCGACTGGATCTGGAACGATACGAACCCGGTACCGAGGGGCACGTGTCGAAACTTCATCGTGCAAGCCGGCCCTCCGAAGGTCCTGCGGGGCAAGACGTCGGGGCGAGACTGTCTCACACACGCGGTGCGCGCCTATCGGGAGGGCGACCACGAAGAGGCCTTCGGCTGGATCCTCGCCGGGCAGTGCCACGACCGAGAGGCACGGGAGCGCCTGGTCCGGAACGCGGCCAATGTGCTGGATTATGTGATCAAGAAGTACGGATCGGAAACGCCCTAGGCTCCGGGCTTCAGGCCTGAGTTCTGGGGTTGCCCGAGGGGGTGGATGAGGATGGCGTGATCAGCGGCTGGGTCGGCCGCTTTCCCTCGGTATCATTGGCGGCATCCATCGCTTCGAAGAGCAGGCAGCACTTGAGGCGCCCGCAGACCCCGAGGAGCCGGCTTTCCTCCATCGGCATACCATGCGCCCGGGCCTG
>JBFISJ010000209.1:0-4449 GCA_041608595.1 Nitrospiraceae bacterium | reverse complement strand
GGTGGTGGAGGGCAGGGGATTTGAACCCCCGACCCCGACGTTGCGAACGTCGTGCTCTCCCAGCTGAGCTAGCCCCCCACGCCAAGAAGTAAAAAATGGCACGAGCGCTTGAGAATGGAACCCGCGGGGAAACGCCGAAGCGGAAGTGCTTCGGTCACGACCCACGGAGGGGAACGGGGAGAAAGTCAGCGCTCGTGCCGTTCTATGGATACCGAACCCAATTATACACAAACCGATCGGCAGACTCTAGCCGAAGCGCGTCACGAAGGGCTCAACAGGGCGTCCTTGCTGTCCTCCGGTCCCCCACGAATCCGGACCCGCCTCCCCTCCACGGTCAACCGCCCTTCCGCGAAGAGCTGGACCGCCTGGGGGTAGATCCGGTGCTCCTGGGCAAGGATCCGTGCCGAAAGCGTGTCGGCCGTGTCGCCGTCCAACACGGGGACGGCGGCCTGCATGATGATCGGGCCTTCGTCGACTTTATCGGTGACGAAGTGGACCGTGCATCCGGCCACCTTCACCCCCCAGCCCAGCGCCTTCTGCTGCACATCGAGCCCCGGGAAGGACGGCAGCAAGGACGGATGGATGTTCATCATGCGGTCGGGGTAGGCGTTGATCAAGACGGGGGTGACGATCTTCATGTACCCGGCGAGAAGGACCAGCTCCACGTCGTGTTTGTGCAGGACCGCCAAGAGCGCGTGGTCGTAGTCCTCGCGCCCATCCGGCCGTCCGGCGAAGGGCTTGGGATCGACGAAGACGTCGGGGGCACCGTGGCGCCTGGCCCGCTCGAGCGCCTGGGCGTCGCGCTTATTGCTGATCACGACGGCGACACGCGCGCTCAGCGATCCGCCTTCGATCGCGTCGATGACGGCCTGGAGATTGGACCCTCGCCCCGAGGCGAGGATGCCGAGGCGCACCTCACGCCGCGGATGATTTGACATACGTGACCCGCTGCTCTCCTGCTTTGACGATCTGGCCGATGCGAAACGCGCGCTCGCCGAGCTTCTTTGCGCTCGCGACGAGCCGGTCGGCATCATTGCCGGCGACCACCATGACCATGCCGATCCCCATATTGAAGACCCGGTACATTTCGTCTTCACCGACGCGCCCGGTCTGCTGGATACAGTCGAAGATGCCGGGAATGGGCCAGGACGTCACCGCGATTTGGGCGGCGCACGACTCCGGAAGGATCCGCGGAAGATTTTCGGTCAAGCCGCCACCGGTAATGTGTGCGATGCCCTTGATCGGTATCTGCTGCAACAACGCCAGCACAGTTTTGACATAGATGCGGGTCGGCGTCAGCAGCACCTCCCCGAGCGAGCCCTCCAGATTGCCCACCTTGGTACGCGCGTCCAGCGCGGCCGTTTCAAACAGCACGCGACGGGCCAGGGAATAGCCATTACTATGCAAGCCGGTCGACGCCAGGCCCACGACCATATCCCCGGGCACGATGCCGCGCCCATCGATGAGGTTGGCCCGCTCGACGACGCCGACGGCAAACCCTGCCAGGTCGTATTCGCCGTCCGAGTAGACTGACGGCATCTCGGCCGTTTCACCGCCGATCAAGGCGCAGCCGGCTTGTTTGCAGCCCTCGGTCATCCCCGTGATCACAGCCTCCGCGACCGGAAGCGACAACTTGCCCGTGGCGAAGTAATCAAGAAAAAACAACGGCTCCGCCCCGCAGACAACGACGTCGTTGACGCACATCGCCACCAGATCGATACCGATCGTGTCGTGGCGGTTCATCATGCCCGCGACCTTGAGCTTGGTCCCGACGCCGTCCGTGCCGGACACCAACACCGGCTCCTTGAACCGCCCCGCGGGGAATCCGAACAACCCGCCAAAGCCGCCCACATCGCCCAGCACCTCAGGGCGAAACGTGGAGCGTACCAGCGGTTTGATCCGCCGGACGAACTCGTTTCCGGCGCGAATATCGACACCTGCCTGCTTGTAAGTCGCCATCAGAACGGCATCTTAGCGGAGCATCCAGAGGAGGTCAACGGACCACGGAAGGTGAGGAGTGAGGGGTAAAGGGGAAACACCAACGCGACTCTAACGAGATCGTCATCTCTCCTCCTGCCTCTGTCTCCTCACTCCTCACTAATTTTACGACCGGACCAGTTCCACGAGTGTTTCGAGGTGGGCTGTTTGCGGGAACATGTCGAACGGTTGGATGCGCGAGATGCTGTACCCCCCGGCGCAGAGGCGAGACAGGTCACGGGCCAATGTGGAGCTGTCACAGGACAGGTAGAGCAGCCGGGGGACTCGGATCTCCGACAAACGATGCACGCAGGCTTCGCTCAACCCGGTTCGTGGAGGGTCTGCAAGGATCACGTCATACTCCCCCGACTCCACCCGTTGGAGCATGGCCTCCGCGGAGGTGTGCCGAAACCTGGAGCGTCCGACGTGATTGTGTTTCGCCGCGTGCCGCGCATCCTTCAGCGCATAGGGGTTCGACTCGACCTCGGTCACATACGCGCCTTGCCGCGCCAGCGGGAGACCCAGCGTCCCGATCCCGGCGTATAGCTCGAGGATCC
The DNA here is from genome assembly GCA_041608595.1 of Nitrospiraceae bacterium. GTDB lineage: Bacteria > Nitrospirota > Nitrospiria > Nitrospirales > Nitrospiraceae > JBFGRM01. The sequence continues at coordinate 1,915 of JBFISJ010000209.1, read as the reverse complement.
GAAGACTCGGGGACGGCCCCACCCAGTCCCCGATGCACCGGGCCATGATCTCGTTCACCGACCAGTTGGCCTGCATGAACGACCGATCGCTGATGCGAAACGTGAGGCCGCACAAGCGGTCTTCGATCCAGTCCTGTCCGGACACCCATCGTTGCGTCCGCGCGCCCTCACCTGCCGTCATCACCTGCCCGACGATGCCGGGCAGATCACGAAAGTGCGCCATCAGTCGATCCGCCTTGGTGCGATCGGTGGGACCGGCGGTCCGATGGATGAGCAGCAGGTGACCCGTTGCCTGGGAGCGCCGCATTTCGAGCGCATGCACACGGACCGGCAGCCTCGTCCCCACCCGCAGCCGGTCCGAGGCCCGCGCCGCGACCTCGCGCAACGGCGGCGACGCCAGCAGGCACGCCGCTCCCTCCACGGGCTCGTGCGAGCGTTCGCGGTGAAACCCGAGCTGCAAGCGATCCTCCCGCTTGAAGACGAGAAATCGCACCGTGCCGCGATACCCGTACGGCTCGGGAGAGGCGATCGGCCTGGGGATGTCCTCGATCGTCAGCTTTCCAACCCTCCGCAAGGTCTCCTGGAGCACCGCTCGTTTCTCCGTGAGCTGTGCCTCGTAGTGAACATGCTGCAACTGACAGCCCCCACAGCGGCCGAAGACCGGACAGGGCGGGACAATGCGATGCGGCGATGGATCGAGGATCGCCGCCACCCTCGCTTCGCTGTACCCCTTGCGCTTGGTCTTCCCCTCGATCCTGACCATTTCGCCCGGCATCACTCCCCTGAGCAGGACGACCTCCGCATCCCGCCGCGCCAAGCCCCATCCGCCCTCGACGAGCTTCTCAATTTTGATCGGGGATTCCTGAGCATTCATGGTTGATACGAATCACCATTCAGGAAAGCATGTAACGACTGGCTCCCCTCCTTTGCATGCGAGGGGCTGGGGGAGGTAGCGCGTTGAGCGAGCTCGAGGTTGATTCCTTGACCCAGAAACCGCCGAGTCAGCCGAGCCCTCTTAACTTTCGGGGCGCAGCTCCACGTTCAACAACTTGATCTTCCGGTGCAGGTGGCTGCGCTCGATCTTGAGCTCGTCGGCCGTGCGCGACACGTTCCAATGGTTCTCGCGCAGTTTACGCGTGATGTACTCGCGCTCGAACGCGTTGCGCGCATCGCGCAGCGAATCATACTGCTCAGACACGAGCGAGGGGGCGGAGGCCGCCGCGGGCGGCTGCGTGGAGGGGCGTGACTGCAGAAACGTGACGGCATGGTCGGCTTCGATCATCGGTCCCGGCACCAGAATCATCATGCGCTCGATCAGGTTCCGGAGCTCGCGGACATTACCGGGCCAGTCATACTGATAGAAGACGTTGAGGGCGTCGGGGCTGATCTCCTTCGCTTTCAGGCCTTGCTCCTCGGCGTTTAACTTGAGGAAATGCCGGGTAAGGACGGGAATGTCTTCCTTTCGCTTTCTCAGCGAAGGCACCTCGACAGGCAGCACGTTCAAACGATAGAACAGGTCCTCGCGGAAACTGCCTTTTTGAATTTCCGAAGCAAGGTCTTTGTTGGATGCGGCGATCACCCGGACATCCACTTTGACCAACCTGGTGCCGCCGACCCGGGTGAATTGCTGCTCTTGAAGCACTCGGAGCACCTTCGCCTGTGTGCTGAGGCTCATGTCTCCGATTTCGTCAAGAAAGAGCGTGCCGCCGTCCGCCTGCTCGAACTGCCCGCGCCGGAGAGCCGTCGCCCCGCTGAACGCGCCGCGCTCATGACCAAACAGTTCGCTTTCGATCAAGGTTTCCGGAATGGCCGCGCAGTTGACGGCGACAAAGGGGCGGTCCCGGCGGGCGCTCTGCAGGTGGATCGCCCGGGCCACCAGCTCTTTTCCGGTTCCATTCTCGCCGGAGATGAGAAT
>JBFISJ010000208.1:0-4518 GCA_041608595.1 Nitrospiraceae bacterium | reverse complement strand
CTCGGCGATGATCCAAACGAATCCATCCAATCATGAGCTCCGAAGGCAGCGAGCCCTCATGTTGGAACAGGTCCAACTCGTCCATGTCGCGGGACAGGAGGCGGCGCTGGCAGACGCCAACCCCGGATGAGCAGGCGCCTGTCGCTGGTTTCGCCCTGTCTGGTGCAATGACCCTCTCGTTGACAGTCAGACCACCGTGTTTACAGTCCAATAAGCCCGTGATTGTTAAAGATCAAATCCCCTCCGTGCCTCGCGTCGGCTCATCAGCGTTGACAACGTCTCTCCTCAAGCCATAAGCGGGTTTTCTCCGCAGCCAGCTCCATTCATTTGATAATACGAAACATTGTGTCAGGGTCGGCTTCCGAGCCATGACGGGCATTTCTCTTGCTCAGCTCCTTCATGGGGAGAAAGTTCGACTTTGGCAGTCAACCCCTCGCCTGAAGGAGGGCACGCGATGAGCACACTTCAAGACACCATCCGCATTCTGTTGGCAGGAGCTGCCTTGACTCTGCCCACGGTCATTCTGCCGCCCGCCATGAGCGGTGAAGATCGAGAGGATGAGCAGGCGGCATCGGACGCGGCGGTCAGCCGAGACAGCGAACCCCGGACTCAGACGGCATCGGACGGGATGAGAGCTTCCGATCAGATCGAGCTCCCAGACGTCAGTCGCGTTCTCTACCGTCCTCCACGGAACGGCTCGCCGACCCCTGACCACAGGATCGGCGGGGGCACGCGGGGCGGCAACCCTCTGCCCCTGGTTGCAGCGATTGCGCCCAATCATGAGGGGCTGACGGCTTACCGGCAGCCTGAGCTGTGCTGGTATGTCTCCGTGGGCGATCGAGATCTGCCTGTCGTGTTCACGTTGATCCGGTCTGATGCGATCAGGCCGCTGGTCGAACGGCGCCTGACTCCACCGGATAGGCCGGGCATTCAGGTCATCCGCCTGTCCGACTATGACGTTGAGCTCGAGGTCGGACACCGCTATGAATGGTCTGTCTCGGTCGTGCCGGATCCCGAGCACAGGTCACGCGACGTCGTGGCGACCGGCATGATTCGGCGCATCGCACCACCTTCGCAGACTGTCACGCAGGCCTTGGCCGGGTCCGACCCCATGCACGCGTTGCGGACCTCAGCCAGCGCGGGACTATGGTATGACGCGGTGGGGGTGCTCGCTGGCATGATCGAGGCCGCGCCTGGCGATGGCAGCCTCAAACGGGAATGGGCGGGGCTACTTCAGCAGGGCAATCTTTCCGATCCGCTTTTGTTGTCAGCCAAAGGTCTGTAGGGGCAGTGCACGGGTGTTGACGCCTCTCCGTCGCCTGAGCGTACCGGAGAGGCTCCGCCCGATCATGCGGACTTCAGGCGGTACCGTTTCATCTTCTTGATGAGCCCTTGCCGGCTCAACCCCAATGCCTTGGCGGCCTGAAGCTGGTTGCCACGGCAACGACGGAGCGCCTCCGACATCATGCGCATCTCGAGCTCCTCGACCGCGTCTTTCATGGCGCCGCTGGTCTCCCCAGGCGCTCCCGCCCCGCCCGGCAGGGCATGCCGAATATGCTCGGCGAGATCCTGCTCCGAGATCGCCACACGACGCACCGAGACGGCGAGTCGTCTGAGCTCGTTTTCGAGCTCGCGCACGTTACCGGGCCAGTCGTACCGCGACAGGCAACGCTTGGCGGCGGCAGACAACGTTTTGGCGTCCGCCCCGCTCTCGCGACCAATCTTCTGCAATAAAAAGTCGGACAGCACCGGAAGATCTTCCCTGATCTCCCTGAGCGGCGGGGTCTGGATCGGCACGACGTTCAGGCGATAGTAGAGGTCTGAACGGAAACCACCCTTCTTGATCGCTTTCTCGAGATCGACGTTCGTGGCTGCCACCACCCGCACATCGATCGGGATTGCGGAACGCCCTCCGACCCGTGTGACCTCCCGCTCTGCCAGAACCCTCAGCAGCACCGCTTGCGTAGCCTGTGGCAGCTCGCCGATCTCGTCGAGAAACAAGGTGCCATGGTTCGCTTCTTCAAATTTTCCGATCCGCTTCTCGACTCCCGTGGCAACCCCCTTCTCGATGCCAAACAGCTCGCTTTCCACCAGATTTTCAGGTAGAGCCGCGCAATTGATTGCCACAAACGGCTTGCGGGCTCGGGGGCTGTTGTAGTGCAGCGCCTTGGCGACCAGCTCTTTACCGGTCCCGCTCTCTCCAGTGATCAGCACATCGACGGCACTGTCCCGCAGCTGATCGATCAACCGGACTATGTTCTGTACACGCAGACTGGTGCCGATGATGCACTCAGTTGCGTAACGGCCCTCGACCTCCCGCCAGAGCTGGGCATTTTGGGACTCCAATTGTTGTTGCTGTGCTCTCAGGGCCTGTACCGTGCTTGCGGTTTCGATCGCAATCGCGACCTGATCGGCCAGGGCCTGGGCCACGTGCTCGTCCTGTCCCTGAAATGAACCACCTTTTTTGTTCAGCGCCTGAAACGCGCCGATGATTTGGCCCGCCGGCGTCCGGAGCGGCACGGCCAGCACGGTCCGCGTGCGGAAATTCGTTTGCGTATCGACCGCCTGATAGAAGCGCTGATCCTGCTGGGCATCGGAGACATTGATCACCTCACCCGTCATTGCGGCAGCCCCCGCAATGCCCAGTCGGGCATCGAATCGGATACGCTCTCCGTCCAAGGTCACCTGGGACCAGAGCTCACGACGCTCCTCATCGAGGAGAAAAATTGACACACGCTCGGCCTCCAGCAGCCGCGCTCCCTCCTTGGCAAGAAGGGCCAGAAGCTCTGGCACCTCCTTCTTCGTGCTCATCTTTTTGCAGAGGGCGAGAATCGACTGTAGTTGCTCGGCCGTGCCTGGTGTCACCGCCTGGGCCGCCTGAACCTCTGCGTCCATGTGTTCCCCTCCGAAGCCCTTGCCAAACGCCGTAGTGCTCCCTAATGGCGGCCTCGCCGCACCTTTCGCTATCACGTCCACCCACAAATGTCAACTCCGTTGACATAGCCTTTTCCGCGTTGACAGCTGGCATTCGCTCCATGTGACGTGAGCTTCCGTCACAACCTCCCCACGCGACTCGAGAGCGGGACTACCTCGACCCTTCGACGAACAAGCGCGCACCGGCGTCGTGTGGACAGTACACCGCCGCCGGCGACACCGATGCGACGACAAGCCGGGATGAGCAAGCACGGTGGACCACGAAGATGGTGTCAACGGCGTTGCCATGCAGTCCTTGATGGCGTTGACAGAGGCGGCTCGTCATGGAATCGGGAACATCGTCTGACGTGATACGTAAGTCGTTGATTTAAATTTAATTATTAACAGCATTTGAGAAATCTGGCTGTCCGCAGGGAGCTTGGTGTTGGGTTGGCACACCTGTTGCTCAATCAGGGCAACAACAGCCATCAATGCTTGAGAGGAATCAATGGATCACACAACTCCCCATCATGTCGACGCCGAAGCCCGAGCCGAGGGCGATCTCTCGACCGCCCGCGCCCAGCTCGTCGGCGACAACATCGCCGGCCCACAGGGGGTCCTGATCCTCGGCCATGATGAGGGGATTCGTGAGCTCGTAGACCGGATCTGCAGCCAGGAGGGATGGCAGGCCGCGACCGCTACTCTGATCGAGGACGCTCGGGCGATGCTGGGCGCTGGAACATTTGCCGTCGCGCTCGTGACCGGCCCTGATGCGCGCCATACCGTCACAGAGCTGGAGGCCTTGCGAGAGTGGGATCCGAACATGTGCGTGGTCGTCGTGGCGGAGGATCGGTGCGAGGACCAGGGCACCCACTCCATGGAAGACGGCATCTGCGCCGTCTTCTCCAAGCCCGTCTCGGAGGGGGAGCTGCGACACGTGCTTCGGCACACCATCGCGGAGCGGTACTGGCAACAGCGGGTCAGACAAACGGAGGATGCACGCAATCAGGCTGACCTGGCGTTGAGACGGGCGCTTCACCAGACATGGGTGATCTTGGAAAGCCTTCCCAGCGCGATTCTTGTCGTCCGGGAAGACTTGACGATCCTGACCGCCAACGCCCTCGCCAGCCGATACTTTGACGACGCGCGATGCTCGCTGATCGGGACGTCGCTCCGCGACATTCTTCCGGAAGCCGAGCTCAATCGCTGCCGCCTGATGTTTCGCCTGACACCCTCCGCCATGGATCAGGGCTCCTGGCGGCAAGGCCGCGAGTTCCAAGCCGGCCAGCGTGTCATGCGGTACCAGTGCTTTCCGGTGCTGCTCGACGACGGAGATAAACCGCACGTCGGCCTCGCCGTCTGGGATGTCACGGAAGAGAAGCAAATGCAGGATCAGCTCGTCCAGGCGGAGAAGTTGGCGAGCCTCGGGACGATGGTCTCGGGCATGGCGCACGAGGTCAACAACCCCTCGCAAGCCATCTTGGGGCTCGCCGAGATCATGATGGACGAAACGGCTCCAGAGAAGATTCAGGAATATGCCGCGGACATTGCCGGATACGCGCAGCACATCGCGGCCGTCGTGCGGGATTTCGCGTGCTACGCACG
>JBFISJ010000207.1:0-4539 GCA_041608595.1 Nitrospiraceae bacterium | reverse complement strand
CCGGCGAAGCCGGAGAGGGGGCGATTTGAGCACCATGCGAACACGAAGCTCCGAACACTACAGCGAGGAGGGGCGAGACATGAATGGGAGATGGCAACGTGCATTGACCGTCTGTGGAGTGCTGGGAATCATGGTCTTCCTGTCCGGCGGGCAGGCCTGGGCCCAGGAGGGGAAAATCGACAGTGGAGATACAGCGTGGATCCTGGCTTCCTCCGCGCTGGTCATGGCGATGACGCTGCCGGGCCTGGCCCTGTTTTACGGGGGGCTGGTCCGGAGCAAGAACGTGCTCGGGACGATCATGCACAGTGCCATTCTTTTGTGCGTGATCTCCCTGGTCTGGATCCTTTGGGGCTATTCGTTGGCCTTCGGGCCCGACAAGGGCGGCATCGTCGGGGGGCTGGAGTGGCTGGGGCTGCGCGGCGTCGGCGTCGAGCCCTCGGGCTATGCCTCGACGATTCCCCACCAGGTCTTTATGGTGTTTCAGTTGATGTTTGCGGCCATCACCGTCGCCCTCATGACGGGGGCCTTCGCCGAACGTATGAAGTTCTCGGCGCTCCTGATCTTTTCGGTGCTCTGGTCGACGCTCATCTATTCGCCCCTGGCACATTGGGTCTGGGGCGGGGGGTGGCTGGGTTCCATGGGCGCCCTGGACTTCGCGGGGGGCGCGGTCGTTCATATCAGCTCAGGCTTCGGCGCGCTGGCCTGCGCCATCGTCCTGGGGAAGCGAAAAGGGTACGGCACGGAGGCACTGGTCCCACACAACCTCCCCATGACCGTCCTGGGGGCCGGGCTGCTCTGGTTCGGGTGGTTTGGCTTCAATGCAGGCAGCGCCCTGGGGGCCAATGAGACGGCCGCCGTGGCCTTTGTAGCCACCCATACGGCGGCCGCCGCGGGAGCGCTGAGCTGGATGGTGGCGGAATGGGTCCACCGAGGGAAACCCACCATGCTGGGCGTGGCCAGCGGAATCATCGCCGGCCTGGCGACGATCACGCCGGGGGCGGGCTTCATGGGGCCCCTCTCGGCCTTGTTGATCGGGCTGGTGGCTGGCGTCGCCTGCTATGTGGCGGTTGTTTGGAAGGTGCGACTTGGCTATGATGACTCCCTCGATGTGGTGGGGATCCACGGAGTGGGCGGCTTCATCGGGATCTTGGCGGTCGGGCTTTTAGCGTCTGTCGGCGCGACCGGGCTCTTCTTCGGGAATGCAGCCCAGTTGGGCTATCAAGCGGTGATGGCCGTCGCGACCCTGGTCTTCTGCTTCGTCGGCACCTGGATCCTGCTCAAAATCGTGGATCTTCTGGTGGGCTTGCGCGTGACGCCGGAGGACGAAGAGCTGGGCCTGGACCTCAGCCAGCATAGCGAGCGGGCCTATTCCTAAAGGGCGCGACGACCGCGGGAGGACGGTATGAAAATAGTTGAGGCGATCATCAAGCCGTTTAAGCTGGATGAGGTGAAAGATGCGTTGCTCGAGATCGGCGTGCAGGGGATGACGGTGAGCGAAGTCAAAGGCTTTGGTCGGCAGAAGGGGCACAAAGAGACGTACCGCGGCATGGAATACACAATCGAGTTCGTCCCCAAGGTGAAGGTCGAGGTGGCCGTGGCGGACACGCAGGTGCAGCGGGTCGTGGAGACCATCGCCCGGACCGGAAAGACGGGCAGTATCGGTGATGGGAAGATTTTCGTGCGCACGATCGACTCGGTGGTCAGGATTCGAACAGGCGAGGCGGGGGAGAGCGCACTTTAGGGAGGGCGGTCGAGCCCGATGCAGGTTGAGATGTTGCAGGATTTCGACGTCGAAAGCGCAAACGCGACGCTGGACAAGCAGCGGCACGCGCTCTTCCAGCGTCTGCTCAGCGGCGCCTCAGGAGCGGAGGTCGTCGCAGCCTACACACAGTTCGTCGACGGGCTTATCACCGGGCGCTACCGGAACGCGCTCAGAAAGCTCGAGGAGCGGGTCCAGCCGGCGGGTATCCAGCATTGCTGCCTCATCGCGCTGGGCGGGTACGGCCGGCGCGAGCTGGCGCCGTATTCCGATATCGACGTGATGTTCCTCTTCCGCGGAGACGCCGGGCCGGCGATCGAGTCGCTGTCCCGGGACGTCCTGCATCACTTGTGGGACCTGGGGTTTCAAATCGGCCACTGTGTGCGAACGGTGCAGGACTGCCTGCAGCTGGGAACGGCTGATGTCACGACCCGAACCTCGCTGATGGAAGCCCGGTATCTGGCGGGCAGCGCGGACCTATTCCAGGAGTTCGAGCGTCGGTACGCGAGCCGGGTCGTCGCACGACGGCCGGACCAGTTCGTGGCGGCCAAGGTCGAGGAGCGGTACCGCGAGTACGAGAAGTTCGGAGACACCGTGTACCTCCTCGAGCCCAACGTCAAGAAAAGCCAGGGCGGGCTGCGTGACTTGCACCTGATGCAATGGATCGGCGCGGCCAAGCATCAAGCCCCGACCATTCAAGACCTTGCCGATCGAGCCATTCTGTCGAGGCCGGACTACCTAGCACTGATGGAAGCGCGGGAGTTTCTCTGGCGTGTGCGTGCGCTGCTTCATTTTCGCGCAGGGATGGCCCAAGAGATCCTGTCCTTCGACGAGCAGGTCGAGCTCGCCAAGGTCTTCGAGCTCCAGGATCGACCGAATTTGCTGGCGGTCGAACAGTTCATGCAGCAGTACTACCGGCACACGCGGCGGATCCATGAGACCTGCACCAGATTCATCGACCGCAGCCGCAGCCTTCCCCTCATGGCGCGGTTCATGCGGTGGCTGCCGGCTTCGCACGTCGACCGGCATTTCGTGCGGTCGGGCAACGAGCTTCAGGTGTCCGCCGATACCGTGCACGCCGTCGTGCAAAGCCCCGACCTGGTGTTGCGGTTGTTCGATGTCGCCCAGGCCCGGGGGTTGAAGATCGAGACGTCCTTGCTGGAGGAGATCCAACAGCACGTGGGGTCCATTCCTGACGACGCGTTCCAGACGCCTGAGACGAGCCGGGCGTTCCTGACCATCCTCTCGCGTCCGGGATCGGTCGCCAAGACGCTCGAGGCCATGCATCGCGCGCACCTCCTCGAGAAGATCATTCCGGCCTTCGCCCGAGTCCGTGGGCTCATGCAGTTCAACCAGTACCACAAGTACACGGTCGACGAGCACAGCCTACTCGGCGTCTCCAAGGCGGAGTCGTTCCTGAACGATCGCGGGATTCTTGGGGAGGTGTACCGGGAGATTCATCGGAAGGACTTGCTCCACCTTGCCATTCTGCTCCACGACCTGGGAAAGGGGATGGAGGACGATCACAGCGAAATCGGAAAGACGATAGCGGGAGAGACGGCGGCGCGCCTCGGCTTGGACGAGCAGGGGACACGGACCCTGATCTTTCTCGTGCATCGTCACCTCATGATGGCGCACACCGCCTTTCGCCGGGATCCGTATGACGACAAGGTTCTGCTCGGGTTCGCCCGCTCGGTCGGTACCCCCGAGGTGCTCCGCAAGCTGCTCGTGTTGACAGCGGCGGACCTGGCTGCGGTCGGGCCGGGGGTCTTGACCAAATGGAAGGAGTCCCTCCTCGTCGAGCTGTATCTGAAGGCCATGCCGGAGGTTTCCGGGGAGCGCGAGACGACATCGGAAGCCGATGGCGTCAGGCGCGTGGCCCACGAGGTCGCGCGCGAGCCGCGTATGCGTCAACTGGCAGGGGTGGACGAGGTCTGGATCGAGGCGCAACTGTCGCAATTTCCCATGCGGTATGCGCACGGAACCGCGCCTTCGCGAGTCGCGGCCCACCTGGCCGCGATCAAGCGGCTGCAGCCGGGCGAAGTGCTCGTCGAGACCGATTTCAGCGAAGCTTTGGGCACGTGCGAATACTCGGTCATCACGTTCGATGGCTTGACACCGGGGCTGTTCTCCAAGATCGCGGGCGTCATGGCGGCCAAAGGCCTCCAGATTCTGGACGCCCAGATCCTGACTCGGCACGACGACGTGGTGGTCGACACCTTCCAGGTCGCAGACCTTGACCATCAGGGCGAGCCGCCCGCCGAGCGGATGTCGAGCATCGCGCGGACGATCGTGAGGATTCTCAAAGGGGAGGACGCCGTCGAGAGCCTGCTCGAACGGAGCCGACGTTTGACCCTGGAGCGGCAGATCCCGGCGCATCGGCAGCCGACGGATGTGCAGGTGGACAACGAGACCTCGGATCGTTTTACGATTCTCGACGTTTTTGCCGACGATCGGCAGGGGCTGCTCTATGTGATCACCCGTGCAATTTTCGATCTGGGTCTCTCGGTGCACGGGGCCCGGATTTCGACCCGGCTGGATCAGGTGGTGGACGTATTTTACGTCACCGATCTCGAGGGAAGTAAGATCGAGGACGCCGGCCGGCTCGAGCAGATCAGGACATCCATTCAGGAGCAGATCGATCGCGGGCTGAAGGACTAATATGGGCTCTCATGTCATGGAAGTTGTTCTGTCGTTTACAGGTGTGAAAGGAGGTTTGTGATGGATTCGCGTCGTGTGTTGGAATTTGCCAAGAAGAACAAGGTCCAGGTGGTCGACCT
>JBFISJ010000206.1:0-4560 GCA_041608595.1 Nitrospiraceae bacterium | reverse complement strand
TGTCGCGGTTCGATCACCTCGAGACGGCGATCGGCACCTCCGAGGAAGGCCGGGTCCTGAAAGAGATCTATACAGACATGCCGAGCAGGAATTTTTCGCGCGATCTCCTTCAACACGCGGTCGAACGTGTCGCGGTCATGGAGCTCCGCGATGTGCTTTGGAGCGACTGGGGCAAGCCCGAGCGCATCGCAGAGACGATCAAGCGCATCGGCCGAGAACCGGCGTTTCCGCTCGAATGCCTCGAATCTGCCAGGAACCCCGCCTCCCTTGCGGTTTGAGCCCCTGACAGGGACGAGCACAGCCGCGCAGCGACTCCCCCGCTCCGAGCCGCCGCCCAGGCACCAACAGGCACGGCCTAACCTCAACTAAAACATGAGTATCATCATCGAAGTCGTTACTTAACATTATTTCTCACGTATTAATATCCTACGTGTGAAATCGCTATGACGCATGCCAAATGATTGTGCTACCCTTCCCTGGTTCCCCCTTTTGAATCTTCACGAGAAGTCGCCGCCTCATAAACCAGTGTAAGGGCTGACCAGGATCGGTGCCACCGGCCTCGCGGGGGGCGAATCGCCGAGGGGGCTTACAATGGGCCGATCCCACGGAGCAGGTGCGCGCAGTTCCGATCTAGGCGCCTGCTGTGGGTGGGAAAGGAGAGTTGTCATGGAAGGAGTCATGGTCCTGAAGCGATGGGGGATGATCTGGCTCTGTGTTGGGGCGGTCATCGGAGTTCCCGTGAGCGGGTGGAGCGACCAGGCTGCGGGAAGTGGGACGGGGAAAAGGGAAGCTCCGGAGAAGGTGAAGATGGCCGCGGATGCCAAGGTGACCATCCACGAGGCGATCGAGGCGGCGAGCCGGGCAGTATCCGGCAAGGTCATCGAAGCCGAATTGGAAGAGAAACCTCGTGTAACCTGGGAGGTCGAGGTGGTGACGAATGACGGCAGGGTGGTAGAAGTCTGGGTCGACGTGCACACCGGCGCCGTCGTGGCGGTAGAGGAGGAAAAAGACGAGCAGGAGGTGGCACCGAAGCCGTGACCGAGACGGCTGCATGGCACGATGAGAGCCTGCGTCCGTCGGGTCGCATCGGAGAAGGTTCGGGGAGGCGGATAAAAAAACGGCGAAGAGCGGTTCAGAGAGCTCGTTTTCATCTTGGGAGCCTTGGAGGGGCTTTAGGCTTCCCGGCCAACCGGGCCTGCTCACCACCCCTACACTTGGTCCCCTTAAGCGTCCGTGTTCCTCTCACCGTCCTCGCCTACTCCTTAACTAACGCTTCATTGTATGCAGTCAAGACCCCCTCAAATGACCCTCTCACCGACCGGCGCCTGCGTCTTATTGAGCTGCCTGCTCGGCGGAGCCGCCTGTGCAGGACCCGCGGTGATACCACCGGAGCTCCAGGACCAAGTGGATCCTGGCATCACGTTCACTGAACTGCAGAAGGATGCCGAGCAATACGCGGGCCGTCTCGTCGTGCTGGGTGGGTCTGTCATCTCCGCACGACGCCTGACGGATAGAACCCGAATCGTGGTGTTGCAACTCCCATTGGATGAATCTCTTGAGCCGGGGACCATTTTAAGTCGATCCGAGGGCCGCTTTCTCGCTTTCCATCAAGACTTCCTCGATCCGGCCGTCCTGCCGGCCGGAACGCGGATTACTTTGGTCGGCGAGGTCATTGGCTCGTCCACAGCACCGCTCGACGATACGACCTATACCTACCCGACATTGACCGTAAGGAAAATGACCATTTGGCCTTACATGCTGCCAGGCTATAAGTTTGTCCCCTATCCATACCTGGGCGCATATCGAGGTCCGTACATGGGACCACCGCCCGGCTTCGAAGAAAAGGCATCCACTAAGCGATGAGCGGGGAACGTTGAGGCGATGAACGACAGGTAACAAGCGGAGGCGAACAGCCGTCACGTTAGCTGTGAACCATCCGCAGGACGCGTTTTTAATCTAAAACATACAGCTTTGCTCACAAGGATGGCACCCATGCACATCATGCTTGCTCTTGATGATTCTCGCTACGCCGAGACGATCGTTCAGTGGATGAAGATCTTCCCTCCCCCTTTCGGAGCGCGGCTGACCCTCGTTCATGTGCTCGAGCCTTTGGATCTGCCGGAGGAGCCGACCATGAAGTCGACGCTGAGGCGACGACAACATGCGGAAGCGGAGGACTTTCTCTCGCGTGCCTCGCGGACCCTCGACAAGAACTACAGCGAGGTGCGATACGTCATCGTTGAGGGCTTTCCCGTGTATGAAATGCTGAAAGCCATCCGCGAGTACCGGCCCGACGTGGTCGTAAGCGGGACACGCGGTCTCCGTGGAGCGAAGGGATTGGCACTCGGAAGCGTCTCGCAACGCCTCTTGCACTATGCGCCCTGCTCGGTGATGCTCGTTCCCTCCCGCATCCGGTCCGACCGGCGATTCAAGGTGCTCCTGGCGACAGACGGCTCGCGGGGAGCCAAGGAGGCGGCCAGACTCCTCACCCTCCTGCCCGACCTGAAGGAGACCACGGTCCTGACCACCGTCAAGCCCGTCGAAGCGCGCGACTTGCTTGCCTTCGGCGAGACGATGAAACGAGGGTCGCGTACGCTCCGCGCCGAAGTCTCTCGGTCCCGGCGGGCCGCGGCACAGAAGGCTTTGGACGACACGCTGCGCGTCTTGCGTCCGTCGGCCTTGACGCTCAAACCCAGGATTGTCACGGGTCATCCCGCCGTGACGATTCCGCGGGAAGCAAAGAAAGAAAAGTGCTCACTGCTGGTCGTCGGTTCACGGGGGTTCACCGGGGCGATGGCGATGGCACTGGGGAGTGTCTCCCTAGCCGTTGCGCAGTCAGCTTCTTGCCCCGTGCTCGTCGTCAAACGCCGCGCCTAAGGGCAGGTCATTGGTCAACGGTCAAGATGCACCGGACGCCAGCGGCTGCCGGACTTCACACGCCAGCGCTCATGACCAATGACTGGTAACAAATGGCTGCGCAACCTCTGTTTGAATTCTCGGCTGGCGGAGTGGTGTTGCGCGACGGTGAGGTGCTCGTGATCCAGGCGCGGTCCCTGAGGGGGGATGCGGTCTGGACCTTTCCGAAGGGGAGGCTGAATCCATCGGAGAGGAGCCCTGATGCCGCGGTTCGGGAGGTAGAAGAAGAAACCGGATACCGCTGTCGGATCGAATGGGAACTGCCCCGATCCGAATACTGGTTTCAGCGTGAGGGCCTGCGGGTCAAGAAGACCGTGCGCTGGTTTCGCATGGCGGTCGTCGAACGGACGGGAGGCCCGGACGCCGAGGTCGAACAGGCCGTCTGGCTTCCCATCCGGGAGGCCCTGCCCCGACTCACCTATCCCTCGGACCGCACCCTGCTTCGGAAGGCGGCCGGTATGGACGACGAGAACGGTCCGCCTTAATCGGCGTGTTGTGAAGCTCGCGATTCATCGGTTCCACCCATGGAACGTGACGCCCACGCGGGCGGTCCAGATCCAACGGCGTCTCAGGACCAGAGTCGTCGCGAGCGGGCGCGTCCGTCCCGCTTGTGTGGCGGGAGCCGATCTCGCGTTTTTTCCGGGCTCCGACAGGGTGATCGCCTCTGTCGTCCTGCTGGCCTATCCGAGCATGAAGATCCTGGAGACCGTCGTGCGGCTCGATCGCACGTCGTTCCCCTACGTCCCCGGCCTCTTGTCATTTCGTGAGACCCCACCGCTGTTGCGCGCATTTCAACGCTTGCGGCAGGTTCCGGACCTGATCTTTATTGACGGACACGGGCTCTCCCACCCGCGAGCCGCCGGCATTGCCTGTCACATGGGAGTCCTGCTCGATATTCCCGTGATTGGGTGCGCCAAATCGATTCTGTACGGCCGATTCATGGAGCCGCGAAACCGGGTCGGCGCCGTGTCGTACCTTTATGACAAGCAACATGCCATCATCGGCGCCGCCGTTCGCACACGCGCTGGTGTGCAACCCGTGTTCATTTCCGTCGGCCACCGCATCAGCCTCGCCCACGCGATCCGTCTGACGTTGCGCTGTGCGAAGGGGTTCCGCATCCCCGAACCGACGCGGCAGGCTCACATCCTGGCGGAGCGAGCGAAGCGGGAAGGAAGCGTACGGCGTGAGGGGTCCGGGGTCAGGGGTGAAGGGAATCAGCCGCTCAGTGGGATTGGAGGGGTGTGGTGAGCCGGCATGTTCTCCTGACCGGGGTGCCGGGAGTCGGGAAGACGACAGTGATCCGAAGGCTGACCCAAGCCTTGGCGCCCTGGAATCCGTCCGGGTTCTATACGGAGGACATTCGTGAGCGGGGGAATCGTAAGGGCTTCCGGTTCGTATCACTGGACGGTCGAGACCTCGTCCTGGCCCATGTCGACCACCCGGGTCCCGCCCGCGTCGGTCGATACGGGGTGGACGTCGCCGGCTTTCAGCGGCTCCTGCAGCAGCTCGCCCTGCTGGATGCGCCTACCGCCCTGATCGTGATCGATGAGATCGGAAAAATGGAATGCCAGTTGCCGCGGTTCCGGGATCTCGTTGTCGAGTTGCTCGACTCATCCAAAGTCGTCCTGGCGACCATCGCGCTCA
>JBFISJ010000205.1:0-4561 GCA_041608595.1 Nitrospiraceae bacterium | reverse complement strand
GCCGACGGGCCGTGGTCGATCTTCGCGAAGGCTGAGACAGGGGTTTCAAAATCAGCCAGGATTTCCCGATAGAGCGGGATCAGGTTCCCTTGCGACGCGAGGCTTCGGAACTCATCGAAAGTCAACGAATAGGCAGGTTTGCCCATATGCCGGCCGTGTTACTCATATCCGACGACCAGCTGCTGACCGACCTCAATCAGATCATCCCTTAAACCGTTCCATTCGCGAATCTGGTCCACCTTGACCCCGTAGGTCCTGGACAGCCGGAACAGTGTTTCTCCGGGCATCACCTCATGATAGATCGGTACCCGCCCCTCGGTCGTCAATGTGGGTTCATCCAGGCCCAACCCCGCGAGCGCATCACCCTTGAGCTCGGGCAGATCCCCGAGCTCCGCTTGGGCCTTCTGCTCCAGCGTTGCGGTCTCGCGAAGCGCCATGACCTCTTCCTGGGAACGCGCCAGTTGCTCGCGCACCGATTGCAGCTCCGTGGTCATTTCGCGATTTCTGGCTTCCACTTCCGCCAACTGCCGTCTTGCTTTCTTCATTTCGGCATCCAACTCGCCGGTGCGCTTCTCTTCCTGCGCCAGCAGCCGCTGAAAATTGAGGCTTCGGGCCTTTTCCTGCTCGTACTTCTCAGACATCACGCACCCTGCCAACAGGGCTCCCCCGAAGCACAGGACCACGAGGCGCAGCACGGTATGGCTCATGTTCATAGGTCTCTCGTCCTTTCTCCGACATTCGAGCCGGTCTCGTCTGTTTGACCCGATGAAGCTGTGGTCATAGTGCTCGCCAACACCCCGGCACCTGCTGCCGGCTCAGCGATGTTCCCTAGGCATCGCATTTTACACCCACCCCGGCGATGCCACCCATCTCACTCCGCCAGCGTAGAATAGAGGGACGGGGACGGAAAGTCAAAGGGGCGTCTTGGTGTATCGCCATTGTCTTCCGGTCCGGTCAACGCTATTCTACAGAAGCGCAGCAGGAGACGACAGGAGGATCCATGCCCAAAACGCAGACCTCTCCCCCAGACAAACGCGTCGTAATCGACGGCGTCAGCGTCCGCCTCTCCCACTCCCTCGGGATCCACCAGGAGTGGATCGGGGAGCGTGAGGCGCTCAACCAACTTCTGGCCTGCTGGCTCGTCGTCGACGCGCGGGATCTTCCCCTGTCGCCCCGCATCACCGGGCCCCCGGGAATCGGCAAGACGACCCTGGCCATGTCGGGCGCCCGTGACCGCAAGCAGGACCTCTACATCTTCCAGTGTACCGCCGACACGCGCCCGGAGGATCTGCTGATCACCCCCGTGCTGGCGGAGTCCGGGACGATCGCCTACCAGGCCTCCCCTCTGGTGACGGCGGTCCTCACCGGCGGCGTCTGCGTGCTGGATGAGGGCAATCGAATGAACGAGAAAAGCTGGGCCTCCCTGGCATCCCTCCTCGACCACCGGCGGTGCGTCGAGTCGATCGTCGCCGGGATCCAGATCAAAGCTCATCCGGAGTTTCGGTGCTGTGTCACGATGAATGAGGATGCCTCCACCTATGAGGTGCCCGACTACATCCTGTCCCGGCTCCAGCCAACCTTGAATCTCGGCTTTCCGCGACGCGAGGACGAGCTGGCGATCCTTCGCTATCACCTTCCCTTTGCTCCGGAAGAGATGCTCGGCCTGACGGTGGATTTCCTGCAAGACGCGCACCACCTGAACCTGGATTTCTCGGTTCGCGACGGACTCCACCTCCTGCAATACGCGCTGAAACGTCTGGCCCAGGATCCGGCCCATCCGCTGGCCAGGGACGACGCTTGGCGGGAGTCCCTGGTCAAGGTTCTCGGGGAGGACGCCCTGGATCTCGACGCACTGGCGAAGCGGCGCAAGCGGGCGCTGGGCGACCAGGATCTGCCGAAGGGGCTGGGCGACTTCTTTTTCGAGGGCGACGACCCGCTGCATCCAGATCGGTGAGTTCAGCGATGATCGCAACCGCATCTCCACGAGCCATTTCCGTCTCTTTGTCTGTCATTCCCGCGGAGGCGGGAACCCAGGTCCCGCCCCCCCACAGGCGGGACCGACCGTGACCGTTTCAACTGATACGATGGATGCCCGCCTGCGCGGGTACGGCAGGAACACCATCAGATGATGACGGACGAGGTTTTTCGCTTATCGCCCCGGGTTACGATCCTGCCGATCCTGCACGCCAGCGGGGACATGGCGCAGGAGGTGCGGGAGACCATGGTCGGCGGGCGTTTCGACTGTCTCGCCGTTCCCCTACCGCCGTCGGCCGAGGCACCGATCGAACACGCGATCGGGGAGCTTCCCCAGATCAGCTTACTCACTTATCCCGAACCCGACGGCGAGGGCGCCGCCGTCGTCAGTTTCATCCCGGTGGATCCCTGCCAGGCTGTCATCATGGGTATCCGGGTTGCGATGAGCGAGGAGATTCCGCGCGCCTACCTGGACCGCGACGTCACGGCGTTCGAGCCGGCGAGCTTCGCGGCGCCGGATCCCTATGCCCTCAAACGAGTTCCGCTCGCCTCGTACATGGCGGCCCTGTTGCCATCCCTTCCCTCCCTACCCCGACCGAGCCAGCGGGACGACCGGATCGCCTGGATGGCCTTTCGACTCCACGAGCTGGAGCTGGATTATCGCTCGATCCTGTGCCTGTGCCACGTCGCGGACTGGCCCTGGCTCCGCGACGCCTACCGCGAGCGCCGCCCCTATCCGAGGCCGGAGCAGCCTTCGGCGGCCCCCTCGATCCATACGGTCAGCGCTCCGACACTGTATTTCATGCTCGGCGAGCTGCCGTTCATCACCCAGCTCTACGAGCAGCGCCGGGCGCGCGTGGTCTCGGACCGTCATGTCACCGTCGACGGCATCAAGGAGCTGCTGCTCGAGACACGCATGCGGTGGGGCGCGATGCGCGAGCGGGACACCCACAGCCTCCCCAACTGGGTCACGCCCCAATTGCTCCAGGTCTATCTGCAGTACGTGCGCAACCTGGCCCTCATGAACCAGCGGCTGACGCCGGACCTCTACACGCTCGTGCTGGCGGCCAAGCAGGTGGCGGGCGACGATTTCGCCGTCACGCTGCTGGAGACGGCCAAGAGCTACGTGTTTCAAGACCAAGGGGACGGAGGCAGGGGCGAGGTCGCAGCCGGGATCGGCAAGGTGGAGTTCGACGACGGCCGCGTCGCGCTGGCCAAGAACCGCCTGCCGGGTGCGCCCCAGGCCTGGCGGACGCTTTCGCTGAGGCCGCATCCGCGCCGGGAGACGAGCCGGCGATGGGGGCAGCTGTGGAATCCTTTCCGGCAGTGTTCCTGGCCGCCGGAGGACGACCGCATCGAAAGCTTCACCGGTCACGTGCGCGAGCAGGCGCGCGCGATCCTCGGCGCGGATCTCGCCCGGGTCGAGAAATTCACCACGTCCTTCAAGGACGGCATCGACCTCCGTGAAAGCCTCCGTCACTGGTACGGTCGGTCCTCCGCGCAGGTTCGTGCCGAACGTCAGATTGAGATCTACGTCAAGGAGATCCCGCCGGCCCGCGGCAATGTCGAGGCCGTCGTCTTTCTGTTCGATACACCGGCAGATCCTGACGTCTATTCCTGGAAAGCGACCTGGTACGCCGAGCACGCGGAGGAGTCCACGCTTTGCTTCTACGCCACGCCGTTCCAGGATCGGATGGTGGGGCCGGGCATCGCGCAAGCCAGGTACGGCGGCGCCCTGTTCCTCTTCCCGCCCCGGCCTATCCCGGACGTCTGGGGAGACCCGCGTCTCGCCTCGGCCCGCACGCTGGAAGAAAAGCTGTTGGGTGGGGCCGCCCTGCATTCTCGCGAGCCGCACCTCGTGCTCGTGTCACCGCGACAACCGCCGGCCCGGTGGCGACGTTTGGTCCGCGAGCTGCGTCGGCAGCTCGTCGTCATCCCGCTGAGCCGATTCTCCGGCCAGGTCGTCGATCGCCTCCGGCGCTTTCATGTCCTCAACGGCCATGAAGTGCGCAGCTTCGCGTCAAAGTTCATCCGGGACGTGCGATGACCAGACATCACCCCCCATTGGAACAGGCGCAGCGTCGGATCGAGGAGCTACGGCGGCAGATCCGTCGCCACGACCACCTGTATTACGTTAGAAACCGCCCGACAATTTCCGATACGGAATACGATCGCCTGTTTCGGGAACTGGAGCATCTGGAGGGCGCTCACCCCGACCTCGTGACCCCGGACAGCCCGACGCAACGGGTCGGCGCCGCTCCGCTGGACGAGCTGATCAAGGTCGAGCATCAGCGCCCCATGCTAAGTTTGGAATCCGTGGTCGATTGGGAGGATGTCCGGGCCTTCGACACGCGTTTGCGGCGTGAGCTCGAGGTCGAAGCCGTGGAGTATACCGTCGAGCCGAAGTTCGACGGGCTGTCCGTCGAGCTGATCTATGAGAACGGCACCTTCACCCGCGGCGCGACCCGTGGGGACGGCGCGATCGGCGAGGACGTGACGATCAACCTGCGCACGATCCGGGCGCTGCCGCTCCACCTGGAGTCGGAGCCGGACCTCCCCGCGCGCCTCGTGGTCAGAGGTGAGGTCT
>JBFISJ010000204.1:0-4585 GCA_041608595.1 Nitrospiraceae bacterium | reverse complement strand
CGCAGGAACTCGATGGTGCCGCGACCGAAGACCTTGTGAGGCTTGCGCACCTCGATCATGCGCTTCATCCAATGCAGCATCGAGTGCGGGGTCTGCATCTGTGACTCGACGTTCACACCCTGGTAGCCATGCACGGGATCGGTGATGAGGGGAAGATACAGCGCCGCAGGATCCGCCTTGGAGAAGCCCCCGTTGCGATCGCCCGACCACTGCATCGGCG
The DNA here is from genome assembly GCA_041608595.1 of Nitrospiraceae bacterium. Taxonomy (GTDB): domain Bacteria; phylum Nitrospirota; class Nitrospiria; order Nitrospirales; family Nitrospiraceae; genus JBFGRM01. Next base: position 4,365 of record JBFISJ010000204.1, on the reverse strand, counting down.
TTCGGACGCCATTCCGGTCCCCCAGATGGACGTTGTCCCCCATCCCGATCTCGTCCCCGTAGTAAATGATTGGGCTGCCCGGGAGCGTGAACACGAGGCTGTTCAAGAGCTCGATCTTGCGACGGTCATTGTCCAGCAGCGGCGCGAGCCGGCGCGCAATTCCTATATTCCGGCGCATGGAGGGGTCGCGCCCATAGGCGTAGTACATGTAATCGCGTTCCTCACCCGAGCACATTTCCAGGGTCAGCTCATCGTGGTTCCTCAAGAACAGGCACCACTGGCAGTTGTCGGGAATCGCCGGCGTGTGCGTGAACATGTCGACGATGGGGCTCCGGTCCTCGCTTCTCAGACCCATGAAGAGCCGCGGCATCAGCGGAAAATGAAAGGCCATGTGAAACTCATCGCCGTCCCCAAAATACGGCCGGACGTCAGCCGGCCACTGGTTGGCCTCCGCCAGCAGGATGCGTCCCTCGTAGGTCTCATCGATCCTCCGGCGCACCTCCTTCAGATAGGTGTGCGTCTCAGGAAGGTTCTCGCAGATCGTGCCCTCCCGCTCGATCAAATAGGGGACCGCATCGCAGCGAAACCCGTCCAGCCCCTGATCCAACCAGAAGGACATGACGTCCAACATGGCTTTCTGCACGTCCGGGTTGTCGTAGTTCAGGTCCGGCTGATGGGAGAAAAATCGGTGCCAATAATACGCTTTGGCGGCTTGGTCCCAGGTCCAGTTGGACTTCTCCGTATCGATGAAGATAATCCGGGCCTTCCCGTACTTCTTATCCGTGTCGCTCCAGACATAGTAATGACGTTTGGCGGAATCGGGGGAGCTCCTGGACTCTTGGAACCACGGGTGCTGATCGGAGGTATGGTTCAACACCAGGTCCGCGATCACGCGGATGCCGCGCTGATGGGCCTGGTCCAGGAACTCCTTGAGATCCTTGGTGCTGCCGTAGGGAGGGTGCACATTATAGTAGTCGGCGAGGTCGTAGCCGTCATCCTTCAATGGGGAGGGGAAAAAGGGGAGCAACCAGATGCAGTCGACGCCCAACCATTGCAGGTAGTCCAGCTTCTCGGTGAGCCCGCGAAAATCGCCGATCCCGTCGTCATTGCTGTCGTGAAACGCTTTGACGTGCACTTCATAGAAAATGGCGTCTTTGTACCAGCGCGGGTCTGTCATGGGCGTTCGATCGTGATGTTCTTCGATCAGGCGGTCTGCGCCTTCGCGAGGAACTCGTCGCAGGCCACCAGCAGGACGGAACGCAGTCGCTCCAGGTTTCCGATATAGGGATTCATCGCCCGAATCTTGTCCGACAGCTCGGGCATGCCCAGAGTCGCCTTGATCCAGAAGGAAAAGTCGCTCTCCTCCCGAGGAAGCCGAATGCGGGCCTCGAACATATGGTAGTAGATGGCGCTGACGTCGACCTCCGCCAGCGCGTCACGAAATTCCTGCAACGTCCGCACCTCGATGCCGGTCGGCACCTCGATAATGCGCGATTGCTTGAAAAAGAATGGCTTGCCGAAGATCACCCTGGGCACGACCGACGTGCGGGAGAGGTGATCATCGACGATCGAGATAAGCTCCTCGCGCAGCGCCTCGAGGTTCTTGAACTCGAAGGGGTCCAGGACCGCGAGCCGTTCGCCGAGCACGAGGTCCCGCACCTGCGTCGCGACCCACTGGGCGAAGTCGTTGGAGTAGGCGCCGGGAATATAATGGTGGCGGAGGAAAAAGCTGTGTGTGTGATAATAGATCGAGTCGAGGGGGACTTCCTCGATCAGCTCCACGAGACGCCGCTCGTCCTCGGCGCGCTTCCCCAACAGCTCCTGGAGCTCACTGCATCCGACGAATACGAACGGTCCCTGGCTGTGGGCCACCCCGGTCTCCCCCCTCCTTCGCCTCTGTTGTACCAACTGTAGCACAGCTTGTGCCAGGGGGCTCAGGAGAATTCGTGTCCGACGCAACCCCGGGTACGGGCCCGGGACGGGCTCCCTGAGAACCGGATTGCGAGTGCCGGCCGGATTACCTTACTATGCAGGGTGGCCATCTTTTCTGCCCCCACAGGATCAGGGAGGCCGGAGCATCCGTCATGTGGCATTTCAAGTTAATTCTGGCACTCGTTCTGATCGGCCTGGTGGTGTTGTTTGCCGTCCAGAACTACGAGGTGGTCCAGCTGCGACTGCTGTTCTGGTCGGTCGAGATGTCTCGGGCGCTGCTGTTGTTCCTGGTCTTGGCCACTGGGATCGGGCTGGGCTGGATCGTCCGTAGCCTCAAATAGGTGGCCCGACCCTTTGGGATGATTCGAACGCACGTCGGTGGTGCATGATCACGTACAGTTTGCCCTGTCTGTGGAGGACCCATGCCGAAAATTAAGAAGCAGACCCTGTCGCGGATTGACGACGACCCCCTTTGGTTCAAAGACGCGACCATTTATGAGCTGCACGTGCGCGCGTTCTGCGACAGCAATGGGGACGGAATCGGCGATTTCCGCGGCTTGATCCAGAAGCTCGACTATCTGCAGGACCTCGGGGTGACGGCGATCTGGCTGCTTCCCTTCAATCGGTCACCGTTGAAGGATGACGGCTACGATATCGCGGACTACACCGACCTGAATCCGTCCTACGGAACCCGACGCGACTTCCAGACGTTCGTGGAGGAGGCCCACAGCCGGGGGCTCCGCGTGATCACGGAGTTGGTCGTCAATCACACCTCGGACCAGCATGAGTGGTTCCAGCGCGCGCGCCACTCGCCGGCCGGCAGCAAGTGGCGCAATTATTACGTGTGGAGCGACACGGCAGAAAAGTATGCCGACACACGAATCATTTTCAAAGATTCCGAACCCTCAAATTGGTCGTGGGATCCCATCGCCAAGGCCTATTTCTGGCACCGCTTCTTCTCCCACCAGCCGGATCTCAATTATGACAACCCTGAGGTGCAGGAGGCCGTGCTCAAGGTCTTGGAGTTCTGGCTCGACATGGGCGTCGACGGTCTGAGACTGGATGCGGTGCCCTACCTCTATGAGCGGGAGGGGACCAATTGCGAGAACCTTCCGGAGACGCACGTGTTTTTGAAGAAGCTCCGGCAGAAGATCGACAAGCAATTCACGAATCGCATGTTCCTGGCGGAGGCGAACCAATGGCCGGAAGACGCGGCGGCCTACTTCGGCAACGGCGACGAATGCCACATGAATTTTCACTTTCCATTGATGCCTCGCATGTTCATGGCCATCAAGATGGAGGATCGCTTCCCGATCATCGACATTCTGCAGCAGACTCCGGCCATCCCCGAGAACTGCCAGTGGGGGCTGTTTCTGCGCAACCATGACGAGCTCACCTTGGAAATGGTGACGGACGAGGAGCGCGACTACATGTACCGCGTGTTCGCGCGAGAGCGACAGGCCAGGATCAACCTCGGCATCCGCAGGCGGCTGGCGCCGCTCCTGGGCAATGATCGCGCGAAGATCGAGCTGATGTACAGCCTCCTGTTCTCGCTTCCCGGCACGCCGGTCCTCTACTACGGCGAAGAGATCGGCATGGGGGACAACTTCTATTTGGGCGACCGCAACGGCGTGCGGACACCGATGCAATGGAGCCCCGATCGCAACGCCGGTTTCTCACCCGCCAACCCCCACAAGCTCTACCTCCCGGTCATTATCGATCCGGAATATCACTACGAGGCAATTAACGTCGAACTCCAGCAGGGCAATGCCCAATCATTGCTCTGGTGGATGAAGCGCATGCTCTCATTGCGTCGACGCTCCAAGGTCTTCGGTCGCGGCACGATCGAGTTCCTGCATCCCTCCAACCGAAAGGTCCTCGCCTTCATCAGACGGTACGAGGACGAAAAGGTCCTGGTCGTGGCCAATCTGTCGCGATTCGCCCAATGGGTCGAGTTGGACCTGTCGGCGTTCAAAGGCCACGTGCCGCTCGATCTCTTTGGCCGGATGAAGTTTCCGCCGATCGACGATCGGTTTTATCAGGTCACCTTGGGCCCCCACACGTTTTACTGGTTCGCACTCGAGCCCCAGGCCGTGGAGGAGGTCGCGGCCGGCAAACCCGCGGACGTCACGCTCCCCGCGCTGGCCATCACGGAATCCTGGCACAACCTGCTCAAGGGTAGGGACAAGACCGCCCTCGAGCGCGTGCTGCCGAAGTATCTGCTGGGGCGGCGGTGGTTCGGCGGCAAAGCCAGGTCGATCCAATCCGTGGAGATCGTCCAAGTGGTTCCCATCCCCAAGGAGGCTCCCCTGGCGCAGCTCGTGCTGATCCAGGTCGAGTACACCGACGGGGAGCCCGAAGTGTACCGGCTGCCCATCGCCTTCGTCCCGGCGGAGCAGGCGGCCCAGATGCAGGACGTGCCCGGCGCAATCG
>JBFISJ010000203.1:0-4620 GCA_041608595.1 Nitrospiraceae bacterium | reverse complement strand
TACAAGATTCCGGGTGCGGCTCTGGACGGGAAGACGCTGCACGTGCGATGCATCGTCGTCCTTCTGGCCATCCTGACTGCGACACCGGCGGTTGTGCCCGCGATCACCGAGGCCGTGGAATTGCCGGCCAACATCACCGGCGACGACGGCGCCCCCATGCGGTTGATTCCGAACGGGGAGTTTCTCATGGGTTCGCCCACGGGGGAGGGGCTCTCGGACGAGCGCCCGCAGCACAGGGTTCGGATCGGCGCCTTTTACATGGACACGTACGAAGTGACGGTGGCGCGCTATGAGAAGTTTCTCGATGCCACGGGGCACGTCCGGCCTGATTTTTGGCCCTACGACGAGACCCGTGACTATGCCGAGCGGCCGGTCGTGGGTGTGGACTGGAGCGGCGCCCAGGCCTATTGCGAGTGGGCGGGCAAGCGCTTGCCGACAGAGGCTGAGTGGGAGTATGCCGCCCGGGGGCAGGACGGGCGCCCCTACCCCTGGGGCGATGCGACGCCCACGGGCGCGGTGGCGAACGTCGGCAAGAGCTGGTCGTACAAGTTTTACAAGGACCGACTCGAGCCTGTGGGGAGCCGTGCGGGCGCAACAAGCCCCTTCGGCATCCACGACATGGCGGGAAACGTCTGGGAGTGGGTCGCTGATTGGTATGACGCGAAATACTACGCGGCCAGCCCCGGGGAGAATCCGCCAGGCCCCCGCGACGGGAAAATGAAGGTCCTACGGGGCGGGTCCTGGAATTTCGCCGGCAAGTATTCCCGCACCGCGAGCCGCCTGCGCTACGAGTTGCGCCACCGGGCGGCCGACATCGGGTTCCGCTGCGCGCGGGACGTGCGGCCTCCCGACTGATCGCGAGCCGCCACGGATCGCTTCTTGCCGGCCTGTTTCCCCCCCATTGACCTGAGCTCCGTCCTGCATGCCCTCGCGAAGTCGACGAGAGTCCTGATTCCGCTTGCTCCTTCCCTGCATCCCCGCTATTGTTGCCGCGGTTCTTCTGTATGGAAAATAACGCGACGATCGATGAACCTGTTGCTGAGCCCGCCCGTGGCTCGGCGCGAAGGTGGATGACTTACGAGTGCTTCAGGAACCGATGCCTGATCGGTGCCATGATGGGTCTGTTCCTGGTCGGGGTGGCCGGTGTCGGGAGCGTCTCCGCCGAGTCGCCTTCCCCCACGGTGCATTGGGGCGGCCTGGCCTATCCCGACCAGTCACGGGTGCTTGATGTCGGCTATACGGGAAATCGATTTACCGAGTTCGACGGGCAGGGCAGGCGCTTCAATAACATGGACGAGACGATGGGCCTGAATTTCGCGACGGTCAGCTGGACGGAGCACTGGAAATCCTGGCAAGGGTTCAGCACGAATCTGACCGTCGGGGCGGGCCCCACCGGGGAGCAGCCGACGCGCTATCTGCAGAACGAGTTCATCCACGATGCCGTGTGGGGCATTCCCAAGGTCCCCGTGGGGACGACACGGGACGGGGCCGACTTCATGATCGATGGGTCCTTGACGGGATGGGGTGGTTTCTGGGGACAAGACAGGCTGCTCTTTGCCGGGGGCGGATTTTCCACCGGCAGCCTGTACCACGAAGCCTTCGTCCGAGCCGGGATGCGCCGGCTGAACATCGGCGATCCGATTGCCGCGGGCAGCCAGGCGCTCGTTCGCTTCGTGACGGCCGGGTCGGTACCCCGGCTGCTGGCGCTCGATTGGTTGAAAGGGTTCAGGCTCTCGGCAATGGGACGCTACGGACGGTCGTGGTCTGGGAGCGCCTTCAAAGACGTCGCGCCGCAAACCTATTTCGGACAGGGATCAGTGAGCTGGGGCATCTACGATAACGACCACGCGCCGTTCGTCGAGGTGGAGATCGGCGCGGCCATCGATTCCGGACTTTTCACGAGCCTCAGAGGCGATGCGCTGGAGGGCCGGTTCTGGACGGTGAAAGTCCAGGTCCGCCGGTTTGTCGTGGAGACCTGGAATGATCAGCTCAACCGTCAGGACTACGGTCCGACCTACGGGCTCCGGCTCACCTACGACCTGTCCAGTCTCCTATGGGAGAAGGGGCCATAGAGCGCGGTGTCAGGAGGCCACCCTCAGTCCGGTCTCATGGCCTCTTGAGGGCACCGCGCGGTGCTGTCTCAGGTGGGAGAGCAGCTGGAACTTTCTCTTGGCCATGAGAGCTCGCTGCCCATTGGATGGATAGTAGAAAGCCTTCCTCTTGTGCGCGAACCGTTTCTCGAACCGTTGCACGACCGTGAGAGCCTCTTCATGCCGGCCGCGCTCCTCCAGGAGCTGGGCCAGCCTGAGGAAGGCCGGGACGAGGAGCCGCAGGTCACGAGCTCCCTTGGCCTGCTCCACGATCGTGCGATAGAGCACTACCGAGCTCTCGCCGTCCTCGGGCTCGTCGAGTAGCGCCTGTGCCATGTGGATGGTGAGGCGGTCGCCGGTCGCCAGCACGCTCCGGTGCCAGGGTCCGTCGAACAGCTCGAGCACCTCGTGATGGCTCAGGCGATAGGCTTTCCTCCGCGATTGGGTGCGCAGGAGGTGGATGAGGCGATCGGCTTCCGGCCAGCCGCCGTACAGGCCCAGGATGAGACAGCGGCACCCGGCGTCGCTCGAGCACGGATGCGCCAGGGTGGAGAAATCCTTTTGGGTCATGACCGACGGCAGGAAGACGGTGCCGCCCGCCTCCTGGCAGGTCTCGCAGGCCCGGCCATCCCCGGTCGTCACGTGGATGAACATGCGCACACCGGTGATATCCCAGAAGTCCACGGCGTAGATACGGCCGGTGAGGACTTGCCTCTGGTGGTATTGCCACACGAGGAGCAATCCGAGAACCCCGATGAGGGGGACCGTCATCTCGGGGACGATGAGTCGATCGGCTATCTCCATTCCAGCATCCATTCGGACCTCTCTGTAGTTTTGCCAGGGCCCCGCTGGTCGTCGAGCCACGCAGTTCTGTCGTATTCACTGGGCCAGTGACAGGGATACCATACGGCGTGGATTCCGCCATCCCCAGAAGGCAGCCCCAAGGCGTTCGAGTGGAGGGCGCCCTCCCGCAAAGGTGGGTAGGGGGCGCACATAACACATCGTTTTTTCATGGCTTGCTCGGGCTGCGCTGGGGCCCGTGAAGGTAGGGGCTCCCCCTGCGGGGGAGGGCCGGCCTGCCGAGAGACGTGTCAGGCGTGTTAGAAGCGAGGCAGCAACACGTAGAGGACGAAGGCGATGATGAGGGCCAGAAGGAGCCAGTCAACGGAACGCCACCCGGTCACGCTCCACGCCGAGCCGGTCGACGCCGAGCGGCTGACAAGCTTATCGCGCAACCGCTCAACCTCTGCGATCGCAGCCTCGGGTTTTTTCTTCGCTCCGGGGTCCGCCATAGCCTGTGCCAGGGTCCGATATGGATCCGTTACCGGATTTTGAGTGTAACCCATTATTTTTCCGGCGCAAGAACTACTGCATAACGGGCCGCTCGCGTCTCGGGACGATTCCGGCGAGAGGCGAGGTGCCCGCCGCAGGTCCCTATGGGTGGCATGCGTAATCGAGATCCAGGGCAGGCGATCCGAGTACTGGCTCTGCTCGGTGCGAGCCTGGCGCTTCTCCTCCTCGGGTGGGTCATGATGATTCGGATGCCGGGCGAGAGTTACCGGGGCGCCCTTCCCCCATTGAGCGGCGAGGAGCGCCTCCTCGCCGCGGAGCTGCGTGCCCACGTGACGATGCTGGCCGGGACCATCGGCGAGCGGAACGTCTATGAATATGACAACCTCGCCCGCGCCGCACACTATATCGAGACGGTGCTGGGGGCCGAGGGATACACGGTGGCGCGTCAGCGTTATGAGGTGCTGAAACGCCCGTGCGACAACCTTGAGGTGGAGCTTCCGGGAGGGGCCCGCCGCAGCCAGGTCGTCGTCATCGGCGCGCATTATGATTCGGTCATGGGAAGCCCCGGCGCGAACGACAACGCGACGGGTGTCGCGGCACTCCTCGGCCTGGCTCGCCGCTTCGTCGGGGTCCAGCCCGCGCGCACCGTGCGGTTCGTGGCCTTCGTGAACGAGGAGCCGCCGTTCTTCCAAACGGATGAGATGGGGAGCTGGGTCCACGCCAAGCGCAGTCGGGCGCGTGGTGAAGACATCGTCGCCATGCTCAGCCTGGAAACCATCGGGTATTACGCGGATGAGCCGGGAAGCCAGCAGTATCCCTTGCCCTTCGGCCTCCTCTACCCCTCGACCGCGAATTTCGTCGGCTTCGTCAGCAACACGGGCAACGGCCCGCTCGTACGCCGCCTCGTGGGTGCGTTTCGGAACGCGGCGAAATTTCCGTCCGAAGGTGGGGCCCTTCCGGGTTTCATCCCGGGCATCGGGTGGTCGGATCACTGGGCGTTCTGGCAGGAGCACTACCCCGCTGCCATGGTGACCGATACGGCCCTCTTCCGCTACCCCCATTACCACACCGCTCGCGATACGCCGGACCAGGTCGACTACGATCGTTTGGCACGTGTGACCGCCGGCCTGGTCGACGTGATTCGTGAGTTGACCATGGAGTCTCGCTAGCTCGTGCCGCCCGCCTTCGTCCCCTCTCCCCGCCCCCCACCCCCGCTGGGGGAGAGGGGAGGGTGGGG
>JBFISJ010000202.1:0-4638 GCA_041608595.1 Nitrospiraceae bacterium | reverse complement strand
CGGCTGGTGGACCATCGTGGGACCGCTGCTGCTGACCTATATGCTCTTGAAGTTTTCGGGGGTCACGCTGCTCGAGCAGACCATCGTCGAGCGCCGTCCCGGCTACCGGGAGTACATCAAGCGGACGAATGCCTTCATCCCAGGCCCTCCCAAGAAAGTGGATGGGCAGGCACAGTCTCAGGAGGTCGCCTCCTGATGACCGCCCGTCCGGCCCTTTTCGTCCTGCTCGCCTGTCTGGGCCTGTTGCTCGGGCATGCCGCTCCGGCGGTTACCGCCACACAAGAGATTTACGACTTCAAGGTGTTGCTCGACGACGAGGAAATCGGCACGCAACGCTTCACGGTGTCGGCGGAGGGGGATCGGACGAAGATCCGGGTGGACGCCAGCTTCGACGTCAAGTTCTGGGTGTTCACCGCCTACTCGTACCGGCATACCAACGTGGAGGTTTGGGAGGGAGCGTGCCTGCACGAGATGCGGGCCCAGACGAATGACAACGGAGACGAATTCTTTGTCCGTGGTCAATACAAGGACGGGCGTCTCAGGCTCGAGACCCATAACGGGAAGCGGACCGTCGAGGGGTGCGTCAAGACTTACGCGTACTGGAATCCAGACTGGTTCCGGGACAGCCGACTGCTGAATTCGCAGACCGGCGAGCTCCAGCCGGTGGAGATAACGACGGTGGGGGAGGAAACGATCAGGGTGCGAGGGACACCGATACGCACCGAGCATCAGCGTATCAAGAGTGAGAAGTTCACGATCGATCTCTGGTACACCGAGACCGGTGAATGGGTGGCGTTGCAATCGACGACCAGCGACGGTGGGAAGCTATTTTATCAACTTCGATAGAGGGAACATGGCTGGCATCAGGACACATATCATTCCCGTCGCCTTCGCGGTCGTGCTCGCGGCATGCAGCAGCCCGCCGCCGATCCGGACAGCGGACCACGTTGACCTCGAGCGGTTCATGGGTGACTGGTACGTGATCGCCAACATCCCGACCTTCATCGAGACCGGGGCGCACAACGCCGTGGAGTCCTACCGACTGAATGAGGACGGCACGATCGCCACGACGTTCACCTTCCGCGAGGGCGCCTTCGACGGCGAGCAGGAGGCCTATCACCCGACAGGTTATATCGCCGACGAGGAGTCCAAGGCCGTCTGGGGCATGCAATTCCTGTGGCCCTTCAAGGCCGAGTATCGGATCGTGTATGTCGACGAGACGTACAGCCGTACCATCATCGGGCGGAGCAAGCGCGACTACGTCTGGCTGATGGCGCGGACGCCGAAAATCCCAGAAGCGGAATATCAAAGGCTCTTGGACATCATCGCCGCAGAGGGCTACGACCTGTCGCGGGTCCAGAAAGTGCCCCAACAATGGGAGTAGGCAGTGTCCGCTTCCCGAGCAATCTTGATGTTCGGCGCACATTCGTAATCGCCTTGGTCGCAGTCATGACGCTCTTGACTATAGCGTGCAGTGTCTTCGGCGTTCGGTCCGAGCGTGAGCCTGACTATGGCGTCTTGCTTCAGGACGGCAACACAGAGATTCGAGAATATTCGTCCTATCTGATCGCCAGGACGCAAGTGGAAGGCGACTACGACGAGGCATCAAGCCGGGCCTTTCGGATTCTGTTCGATTACATTTCCGGGAACAATCAGTCTCGTCAGGAGATCACGATGACCGTGCCGGTGACCCAGGCGCGCGATGGAGAGGAAGTCGCGATGACCGCGCCGGTCAGTCAGGAACGGGAGCCCGACGGCTGGACCATGTCCTTTGTGCTCCCGTCGTCATACACGATGGACTCGGCTCCCAAGCCCGTCGACCCCAGCATTCGGATCGAGGAGGTCCCGTCGAAAGCCGTGGCGGTGCTCACATACTCAGGGCTCACCTCTCCGGAGAAGCTGGATCGATTGAGCAACGAGCTGGCGGGCTGGATCGAGACCCAAGGCTACCGAACGGCCAGCCAGCCGCGATCAGCTCGCTATGACCCTCCCTTCACCATTCCCTTTCTGCGAAGAAGCGAAGTTCATATCGACGTCGAGAAGCTTTAGAAGCTTCGCTTTCTGGACCCACCCTCCGTCTGCCAATCATGTCAGCCGGCACATTCGCGCGTGGAGAAAAAACAAGGGCCCGCGGGTACTCGCCCGCGGGCCCCACGCTGTCTCATGCAAAATTGTCGCGAGTGAGGGGGCCGGACGATCAAGCGGCCTTCAGCGTCGCGTCACCCTTCCGCCAATTGCAGGGCGTCAGTTCCCCGGTCTGAAGCGCATCGATCACGCGGATCACCTCGTCGACATTGCGTCCCACATTGAGGTCATGGACGCCGACGTAACGAATGACGCCCTCCGGGTCGACGATCAAGGTGGCTCTCAGCGGTACCCCCTCGTCCTTGTGCAGAATGCCGAGCGCGCCGGAGAGCTCGCGTTTCGTGTCGGCGAGCATCGGGAAGGGAAGGTCCCGGAGGTCCGGGTGCGAGTGTCGCCACGCGAGGTGCACGTAATGCGTGTCCGTGCTGGCCCCGAGTACTTGCACATTCCGCTCAGAAAATTCCCTGTGGCGGCGTCCGAATTCGGCGATCTCCGTCGGGCACACGAAGGTGAAGTCCATCGGCCAGAAAAACAAAACCTTCCACTTGCCCGGATAGGTCTCGTGGGTGATGTCCTGAAATTGCTTGCCGGGCTCGGTTCTCACGACGCTGTGAAGACTGAAGTGAGGAAGTTTGTCACCTACAGTAATCATTATTGCCTCCTGCTTTCATTAGAGTTTCACAAACCTCACAGATAACCGGCAGCATGACGAATTCAACGAATTGATGACCTAAACCTTGGACAAGCCCGTTTTCCTGTTCGCCACCCCTGCGCCGAAGTGAGCGGGCCGTGCGAGGCCGGGAGTCACACGCAGCATCCCCCGGTCCCGGCCTGGCCTCGACATTGACCGCCGCACTGCGTTTGGCTTAAAAGCGTCTTCCAAGATGGAGCGCCGGACCCAGATCATTTTCATACGCCTTTGCTGCCTGTATTGGCTCGCAGTCGTGCCCTGGCCGTCAATCGCCGCGACCGCGCCCTCCGCCGAGCCGAAACAGCAGCGCTTGCCGGAAAAAGGGCCCGGGGTCTCGCAGGTGATCAGGGCGCCGGAGTGGAAAGGCGGCGTCCAGGTGAGCAGGGGAGAGTGCGCGGCGGCGGACGGGGAGTTCAGCTTCTGGGTCTATTCCACGGCGGGCCAGTGCGGCGTGCCGCGTGAGGAGGCTGATCGCGTGGTGCTGTTCAGGCTCCCCACGCTCGGCGTCGCCCCGCTGACCGTCACGGCACAAGTGCCGGGAGGCCGCTATGCGGTCTGGGCCTACGGCGCCGGTGATCCCGGGCATCCATTCATCCAGCTCTGTGCGCGGACCTGCGTGACCGGTGAGATGCCGCCGGAGCCGGGATGGGTCTTCGCCGGCCGGATCAGGACCAGGGACCGCCAGCTCATGTTTCTCAGGACATGGGATCAACCCCAGTCGACCGTCCTCCACGTCCAGGTGCTGGTCCTTTCCTCCAGCGAGACGCCGCCGGACTGGATCCCGTGAGGCCCGAGGAAGTGGTGTCCATCTGTCATCCCCGCAGTTTTTGGCGGGGATCCATCTTTCTTTTGGGTGATGAAGAGGAAGGGATGGATTCCCGCTTTCGCGGGAATGACGGAATGGGAGATTATTCCCTTTCGAAGAGTGTCCTGAGAATCTGGCGCGCGGAGCGGGCGACCTCCTCGGGGTCGTCACGAAACTCTCGCAGCGTGTCCAGCAGGTGGTGGGCGTTCGCGTGGTTCGGGTTGAGTCGAATGGCGGTGCGGAGCGCGCCGCCGGCTCCACGGAGATCACCCTGCACCATGCGAACGAGGCCGAGATCCGCAAAGGCCTCGGGGTCGTCCGGGTTCAGCTCCGCCGCCTCGCTCAATGCATCGCTTGCGCCCACCCAGTCGCCCCGTCCCATGAGCGCGCGGCCGAGCCAATACGAGGTCCGGGCATCGCCGGCCTCGAGCCGCAGCGTGTCCCGAAACGCATCCGCGGCGCCGGCGAAGTCGTGGCGGTCCAGGAGCACGACGCCCAGTTGGCGGTAGGCGTCCGCGTGGTTCGGATCCAACTGGATCGCGTCCCGAAACTCCTCCGCTGCCCCCGTCAGATCCCCGGCGTGGTGAAGCTTTTTCCCCAACCGGTAATGAGATCCCGCGTCACCCTTCTGAAAGTCGGGTGAACGCCGCAGCGTTTCCCGCGCCCTGCTGAATTCCCTCTCCAGGCCGGCCTCGGTCGGCGCGCTCCCGGGCGTCACGCGTTCCGCGACCGGTGAGGACGAACCAGCCTGCCCCGGCGCCGCCGAGAGGATCAAGGCGGCGGGGAGAAGCCAAGCGAGGCAGGGAATTCGGGTGTGCATGGTCACCAGCCGGGCACATGGTACGCGGACCTTGGATGTCAGGCAAGCAAGGCGGCTGTTGGGATGGGGAGGAGGAGCAGGGGATCAGGCGCCGCTGGCGTCGGTGCCGTGCATGCGGGCGAAGAGCTCCCAATCGAAAGGCTTCGCCTGGACGCTGTGAAGTGGAATGACGCCGATCGCGGAGTCGCGGGAAGCGAGCATGCACCCGACCACGCTGTCCGGCTGCTCCACGAGGCG
>JBFISJ010000201.1:0-4703 GCA_041608595.1 Nitrospiraceae bacterium | reverse complement strand
CCTCCGGAACCACCGCCCGCAGGCCTCCGTACTCGATGACCTCGTGAATCCGGCCGAGAAAGCGCGTGCCCAGGATGCTCTCCACGACCAAGGGCTCCCCGGGTTGAAGCTGCGTGCGCCTCTCGCGAAGGGCGAGGTGGGCGGAGACCCCCGTGCCGGTCGGCGATCGATCCAGAGCGCCGTCGGCAAAGATGCAGACGTGCCGGCAGTCCGCTCCCCGGCCTTCCGGCTGCCCCACGAAAATCGTGCCGTACAGAAAGCTCAGGGCCGGGTCCAACGGATGCCGGATCTCGCATTTCGCCGCCACCGCCTCCTTGATCCGCATGCCGGTCTCCACCAACCGGGGGGCGGAGGCGGGCTTCAGGTCCAGCGCCAGCTCCTGCGCGCGGCAGAAGGCATAAAACGCCCCTCCGAAGGCCACATCCACCCGCACCGATCCCAGGCCCGTCACCTCGACGGCCTGGTCGAGGGCGCTGACGAAGGAGGGCACATTCAGGAACGAGACGGAACGGACGCGCGCATTTTTCACGACGGCTTTTGCCGTGACCAGCCCGCTGGGCGTCTCGTACCGGATCATGGTCTCGGGTTCCTGCACGGGGAAGATCCCGTGCTCCAGCACCACCGTGGTGAGGCCGATGATCCCATGGCCGCACATGGTGCTATAGCCTTCGTTGTGCAGGAAGAGCACCCCGAGATCCGCGTCAGGCGAGGAGGGGGGGACCAGCAGGCAGCCGTACATGTCGGGATGGCCGCGCGGTTCCCACATGAGGGCGGTCCGCAGATGATCGAATTGTCGCCGTGCGGCCAGACGTTTCTCGGGGACCGTGCGTCCGGGCAGGTCCGGGAAGCCGCCGGTTATCACGCGAAGCGGCTCCCCCGCGACATGGACGTCAATGCAGGTGATCCGAAGCATCACGGGGTATCTCAGGAAGAGAACGACGGCTGCAGAAGCCCTGCGATATGCGGGGATGAACCGGCCGGACGTCAGCGTCCCGGCAGGCGGTCAGGAGTGGTGCTCCGTCATGAACCAGCCGGCGATCGACAGCCGCTGGTGGGGCCCCGCCAGGGTATCCACGCGGCAGACGCGGTGAAACCGAGGGACCGTGAATAATGCGAGCGTGCCCGGGCGCGGGGCGATGCACTCCTTGACGTCCAACACCTGCTCCCCTTTTCGCTGCCTGGCCTCGTAAACAATGAGCTCGCCACCCCAATCAGGGTGCCATTCATCGTGGAAATAGGTGGCCAGGGCGATGCGCCGCAAGGCCTGATAGGACTGGCGATCGCGGCCGTAGGCCTCATCGGTATCATCGTGGGTGGACAGGCAGTCTCCGGCCGAATAGGAGTAGTAGCTGAAGGCCACGTGGCGCTGTTTGATGTTGGGAAAGGACTCGATGTAGTCGGCGATGCAGGGCAAGGACAGCTTGTTCAGGAAGACCTGCGCTTCTTCCTGACCGATCGCCCCTTTCAGATAATTCCCGCAGTTCGGGAACGCCGCCAGGACTTCCGGCATCTCGCTGAGCGCCTTCCATTTCGTCCGGCTCATGCCTTCCCGGAAGAAGGCCCGCTCCTCCGCGCTCCAGAAGTCCTCCAGGACCAGGATGGGGTCCTTCTGAAACGAGAACTTCTTCGGACTGAATTCCTGCACCCGGATGCGCATGTGAGCAGTAGGCCACAGGCCGCCGGCCACTGTCAACGGCTTCAGCCGCCCATCATCTCAGCGTCTCGTTCCATCTCCCCATCTGCTCGGCTGCTTATCTCCGGGTCGCGGTCATAAGCCTTCCAGGCAGCGTCAGGGTCGCTTGGAGGTCCGCTGTGGGGATCCGGTGGGTTGCTGGTCCGCACGGGTCAGCATGTAGGTGAGGGTGCGGGATGTCCAGGATTGGTGCGCGCCGATGACCATGGTCTCGTTCCCGCGCTTGAGGATCATGATGGAGGGATCGCCGCCGATCAGGTCCCAGCCAGGCCGGTTGTCCGCGGTCCGGTAGAACGTCGCGATGGCCTCGGGCGGCGCCTCGACCTCGAAGACCCAAGTAGGGTCTTCGCCGACCCCCATGGTGACGCCGACGGCTTCTTTAATGGTGGGATGCGGCGCGATCCCGGTCTCCGCCAACCTGGCCGTCGCCCCGGCCTGAAGCCACAACACGCCGGCCAACAGGGGAATCAGGAAGAAGGTGAAGAACACGAATCCCGCCTGGGCCAGCCAGGCAAGACCCTCGGGCGGTCTGACGAACCCGATGTAGTACCACAGGGCGGCCAGCACCGCACAGCCAATGAGCAACAGGATGACCGAACTCTGCATCCCCGTCCCCCCGGGTTCGTGGATACTCAATGGTACCCATTGAGTATACCGCTCGGGTATTCCCACCTCGACTCTGCTCAAGACGATGGATTTATTGCCTTTTTCACCGTCCTATAGAAGCCCCGACGCGACCTTTACTCTTGAATGCTACCGGGTGTTTCGGCACAATCACGGCCTCGCCCTCGGCGAGCCACGTAATGAGGCCGGCGCTTTTTTGCCCGAAACCGGAGGTGTCCTCATGACAGGGTCCGAGCCAGTTCGCATCGTCATCCTGGGCGGCGGCTTCGCTGGCATCAGTGTCGCGCGAGAGGCGCAGAAGTTGGCTGGAAAGGACGGCGCGATCGAGGTGCATCTCGTCAACGAAGAGAACTATTTCTTATTTCAGCCGCTCTTGCCGGAAGTCGTCTCCGGCTGTATCGAGCCGGGGCACATTCTCAATCCGATTCGACAGCTCTGTCCCGGGGTGCACTTTCACTGCGCCACGGTGGCGAACGTCGATGTGGGCGCGCGGACGGTGACGATCATGGGGACCGATGACCGGATCGTGCACAACCTGGCCTTCGACCATCTGATCTGGTGCCTCGGGGTGAAAATGGACCTGTCGCGCGTCCCGGGGATGTCGGAACACGCCTATCCCATCAAGACGCTGGGTGACGCGTTTCATGTCAGAAACCGGCTTCTGCGTTGCCTCGAGGAGGCCGAGCTGGAGGCGGATGAGGCGGTCGCAAGAAAGCTGTTGACGGTGGTGACCGTCGGCGGGGGATTCAGCGGCGTGGAAACTGCCGCGGAGGTGAACGGCTTGATCCAGTCCGTCCTGCCCTTTTACCCGAGGGCTCGCCGAATCGGGCACCGCGTGGTCCTCGTCCATTCCGGTGAGCGGGTTCTGCAGGAACTCGATCCCGACCTTGCCGAGTTTGCGCAGGACAAGTTGCGAGAACGAGGAGTGGACCTTCTCGTGCAGACTCACGCAACCGAGCTAAGCAACGCGGGCGTGGTGTTGTCGAACGGAGAGATCCTCGCGGCGGCGACGGTGATTTGCACGGTCGGAAACAGCCCGCACCCCTTGGTCCAGCGACTGGCCCTGCCGCAGGAGAAAGGGCGCATTCTCGTGGATGACTGCTTCCGGGTCAAAGGCCATCAGGGGCTCTGGGCGCTGGGTGATGCGGCCTTGATTCCGGACGTCAGGCGGGGCGGCTTCTGTCCACCGACCGCGCAATACGCGATGCGGGAAGGGGCGCATTGTGCGCGCAACGTCATCACTGCGATCCGTGGAGGCTCCCTCCGGCCGTTCCGGTTCAGGGGGATCGGCGAACTGTCGGTCGTGGGCCGTCGTACTGGAGTCGGCAAGCTGTTCGGCTGGAAAATTTCCGGGCTCCTGGCATGGCTTCTGTGGCGGTCTGTCTATCTCGTCAAGATGCCGGGGCTCCGGTGCAAAGTGCGGGTGGGCATCGACTGGGCGCTGGACCTGCTCTTTCCCCGCGACATCACCATGTTTGAAGTAGGGAGAACCGAGCACATCACGCGGGCGCATTACCGCGAGGGTGAGACGATCATCCGGCAGGGAGAGCCCGGCGGCCGGTTCTTCGTCATCCAGTCCGGGCAGGTGGAAATCATCCAGGGAGGACCCAGTTTCAGAGAACGACGGTTGGGCACCCGATCCGCAGGGGATTCATTCGGGGAGATCGCGCTGATCAAGAACACGCCGCGGACGGCCAGCGTGCGATGCCTCACCCCCGTAAACGTGCTCGTGTTCGACCGCGCGGCGTTCCACGCGATGCTTGGCAGTTACCGGCGCTTTCGTTCGCTGATGGAGATCGAGCTGGCCCAACTGGCCCGCAAGGGCGAGCCGGCCTCATCCGAGCAGGACAGCTCCGTCGCCTGAGTCCGCCGCGGCTAGCGTGCCTCGTGTTTTTTTGGATTGGAAGGTGTGGGGCCATCTCTCCAGGCCCTCACATCTTGCGGGCCGGAAGTTTCGGATTCAGCACCTTGCGGGCACTGTCGGCCCCGGTCACCGGCAATCCTTTGGGATTGAGCAATCCCACCTGCGCCAGGACGCCGGCCTGGTCCCAGTAAATGTGCTCGTGGGAAATCTTGCCATTCTGGAACCCGATGATGACGACGACGGCCATCTCGACCTTCCGGCCCGTGGGCTTCACGTCGGGGAGCAGCCAGTCCATGGGCGTCGTGTGCGTGAAGCTGATCGCCAGTTCCTCCACCAGCTGATCGCTCCCGATGGTGCGGGAGACGGTGACCATCTTGACGTCGGGAGGAAAGAATTTGCCGACGAGATGATCGCTGTAGAACTCGCGGACCCCTTTCCCGCCGACCCCGCCGGCCATCACGGGCACGTGGTTGAGATGCGGCTCGGGCGTCATCGTGGCCATCGTGGTCTCGAGGTCGCCCT
>JBFISJ010000200.1:0-4749 GCA_041608595.1 Nitrospiraceae bacterium | reverse complement strand
GGGCGTCTGGCGGGATACGGCCTGGGTCTCATGTTCATCGCCGGCTATGCGTTGCAGTTGTCGCACCTCACGCTCATGGTCGTCATGGGGCTCATGCTTCTCAATCTGGATCGACGTCGGAGCGAGGTGGCAGTGGGGACGTCAGTGGGCGCGAGGCCCCTCGTCAGTCCCGCGGTTCCCTTGCTTGGAGAGAAAACCTAAAGCAGGATAGGGTTACGCCATGGACGAGGAACAGCAGAGCGCACCGCAACCGGACTCCGCCACCGCCGCTGTGGAACAGGGAGACCAGCCTTTGGCTCCCGAGGAGGAGATCGCCGAAATCGAAAAATTCCTCCAGGAGGAGCCCGACGATTTTCAAGCGCGTTGTCGGCTTGGAGAGCTCTATTTCAGCAAGGGTCGGCTGGACGACGCGTTGACGGAGGTCAAGAAGGCCATCGAGATGGCCGAAGGCCTTCGAGCAGAGATGAATCGGTCCCTCGCCATGTACTACTCGAATCTTGGCACCATCTACGCAACGAAAGGGATGATGGAAGAGGCCGAGTCCGAATTTAAGAAGGCCCTGGATGTGTATGCGCATGACGTCCTCGCGCTCTTCAATCTCGGCCGCGTCTATGCTGACAAGCGGCAGTTCATGGAAGCGAGGACGTATTTCGAGCGCCTGATCGAAACCACCCCGGATGACCCGCTCGCCTGGTACAACCTCGCCAGTGTGTACGTGGAGCTCGATAACCCGCAGGTTTCGGACTACAACACCATTGACATGGCAATGCAATGCTACTTGCGCGCGTTAGAGCTGAATCCTAACCATCTGGAAGCCAGCTTCAAACTGATGGACCTGGCAATGTTGCACAACAAGCAGGATCTCGCCGTGAAAGTCATCGAGGATGCCGTCCAGCACAATCCTGACGAGCCGCTGGCCTATTACAACCTCATTAGTACGTACGAGAAAGCCAAGATGTTTGATCAGGCGGAGCAGGCGCGCCAGAAACTGAAGGATCGGTTTGCCAAGCGAGGTCGGGAAGCCAAAAAATCGTAACCGGTCCTTCTCACACAGGAGAACGTTATGTTCGGAACATTTGGATTCACGGAGCTCATTCTGATCCTGGTCATCGTGTTGATTATTTTCGGCGCGGGGAAGCTGCCCCAGCTCGGCGAGGGCCTTGGGAAGGCGATCAAAGGCCTCAAGAAGTCCGTACACGAAGCCGAGCAGATCGAAGCGGAAGCCGAAGCTCAACAGCAGGCCCAGTTTCAGCAACAGGCCCAAGGCGGTCCCCATTCCGCCACGCAGGAGCCTCAACCCCAGGGCCAGCCCCAGTCAGACCAAGGCCAGACCGCTCCCCCAGCGGGACAGAACCAGGATCGACCGGCCGCCACGATTCCGCCGGCATCCAATGCCTAAGCGCTTCAGGTCGCGCCGACACAGGGGGCCAGCGGCTGCCGAGACGTCACGTCCTTCCTTCACCCGCCTTCGCGGCAAGCCGCGGCCGCCCGGCCTACGCAGCCGGGACTCCTTCGGCGGAGTAGGCTCAAGCTGGGGAGGAATGCGAGGTGGGTACCGCTCGACAGGGCTCCCCTCGACAACGCTCGGGGCAGGCGGGGCAGGCCCGCCAACCTGTCCCCCCAAGCCTTGGCGTAGGGGGAAATTGGGGTGTAGGCGGGCTGCTTCGGCGGTTTCCGCCGATTTGTCCCCCGTCGCCTTGGCGAGGGTGAAACCTGTTACAGGCGCCACGGCTGTGAAGCCGTGGAGCTTCACGAGGGGATGACTATGAGCACGGATGTTGCGCTGGGCGTTGGGTACATCGAGACGTTCGCCGGAAATGGGAAGGCACGGAGCACCGGCGACGGGAAACGGGCGGTCAAGGCGGGCACCCCCCTTCCGCACCACGTCGCGCTCGACAAAGAGGAGCGGTATCTCTACTTTGCCGAGTCGGGATCGGATCGGGTGCGTCGGGTGGACCTGAGGGAGGGGACGCTTCACAATTTTGCCGGTATCGGCGAGACGTGCTACAGCGGCGATTCCGGACCCTGTAGTGAGGCCGGTCTGTACCTGCCGCTCGACGTGGCCTTCGACTCCCAGAATCACCTCTACGTCTGCGACTCTGGCAGCAATCGAATCCGACGGATCGATCCCAAGACGAATATCATCACGACCGTCATCGGCACGGGACAGTTCGGCTACAATGGTGATGGCCCTGCGCTCAAGGTCAATCTGACCTATCCCGCCGCGATCGCCTTCGACAAGGAGGACAACCTCTACATCGCGGACACCCAGGCGCATCGCATCCGGAAGTATGATCCCAGGACGGGCATGGTGACGACCATTGCCGGGCATTGGACCGAGGAGGACGATGCCCGGGAGCAGCCGCTGGTCGCGAGGAACCTCGTGGTGCTGTCCGGAGATTCCATCGGGATCGATTTCAGCGACGACCATGGATGGCTGAGGCCTGACTGCTCGGACAATGTCGACATGACTTTCTACCTGGACGACGGCCGTCCGGCGACCGAAGCCAGGCTCTATGACATCGTCGACATCGCGATTGACAACCACGGAGACGTGGTCTTCGTCGACAAGGGGAGCAACCGAGTCAGGAAGATCGATCTTCGAACCGGGATTATCTCCACCCTCGCGGGCGTGTGTTTTTTCGGGTTTGACGGCGACGGCAAGCCGGCCGCCCGCTCCATGCTCCACTCACCGGAATCCATCGTCTTCGACCCCGCCAATAACCTCTACCTCTCCGATACGGAGAATCATCGCGTCCGTAAAGTGGACGCGGAGACCGGTCTGATCAGCACGCTGGCCGGCAACGGGGACAGCGGCTACGAGGACAAAAACATGGGCGGCTGCGGCATGGCGCGCTTCGTGAGCAAGGAGGCGGCCGGCGCCCTGAAGCACGGGGACGGCAATCTGGCCGCCGAGGCGGTCGTCAATGCGCCGGTCGGGCTTGCGCTGGATAGTCAAGGCCATCTGTACATTTGCGAGCGGGCAGAAAACAAGATTCGTCGGGCGAAGCTGTGGTAATGAAGAGAGGGCGTCAACCCCGCGCGGCGGTGTGACTTCATGAACACTCGTTCCGTGTATCGGATTCTAGCCGGTCTGATTTTTGCGGCCGTCGTCCTGAGTATGCTGGACATCCCATTCGTCAGCTCCGAAGGGATGATGATCCGGTCTCATTTCATCGAGGGCGACGTTCCCACGGAGCCCGAGGATCCCGCATGGGAGAAGATTCCGCCGATGACCCTGCCCCTCAGCGGGCAGGTTTTCACCCGTCCTGTCTGGCCAGAGCCCACGGTCCGCGCGCTGGTCGTTCGGTCCGTACACGACGGCAAGAAGATCTCGTTCTTCTTCGAGTGGCATGACAACACGAAAAACGACAAGCTGACGCCCGGAACGTTTCGTGACGGCTTGGCCGTGGGCCTGCCCCTCGGGGACGCACCGGCGTTCTTCTGCATGGGACAACTCGATCACTACATCAATATCTGGCACTGGAAGGCGGATTGGCAAAGCGACGTCGACCGGCGGGCTGCGCGCGCCGAACAGAAAGGTCGCCGCGGCGTGCGCCGTTTCGAGGTCATTCCGAGACGTGCGTCGTCCGTAGAGGATCTGATCGGCGGGGGCTTCAGCACGCTGACCAGCAAGCGCGACCAAGGGCGCATACAGGGCCAGGCTCGCTGGAGCCGCGGGGTCTGGCAGGTGGTGATGACCCGCGAGCTCGAGAGTGCGGGGAAAGAGAATGAGGCGCGGCTTGAGCCGGGTCGTTTGCAGGCCATCGCCTTTGCCGTCTGGAACGGGGAGAACCGCGAGCGGAACGGTCAGAAGGCCGTCGCGCCCTGGTTTCAGCTTGCGATTGATCCGTTTGGCAAGACCTGAGGCACCTCAGGGACATCACAACGTCGCGCGGCTGAGCTGAAAAGAAGAAGGAGGAGTGCCATGCGTGTGAGTGAAAAACCGCGTTCGATCATGAGGGCGTGTGTCCTCGGAATCGCCGCGGCGGCATGCATGATGCTAGCCCCCACGGAGAGCATGTCCCGGGACAACGGGGAGATGACCAAGGAGGAAGCGTTACGCATTGGGGAGGAATTTGGCATCATCGTGGGCGAGGTTGACGAAGAGATCCAAAAAGAGCTGGGGCTGACCCGACCCCAGGGCGTGGTCATCTTCGAGGTGATCGGAGGCACACCCGCGGAGCTGTCCGGCATCAAGGTCGCCGCGATCGTCAAAGAGATCGACAAGGTCGAGGTACGCAACCTATTCGATTTCGGGCGTGCCCTCAAGCAGGCCATGGGACAATGCGGTTTCACGGTCGGCACCTACGAGCCGGCCGATCCGGACAACCAGGGCGTCGCCGGTGTCATCAATTTCCACCTCGTGCGCTGCCTCAAGGACTAAGTGCCCCCCGTCGTGGCAAGCTGATCCCAATTATGAGTAGAGTTCAATTGGCAACGAGCTGGGTCTTGGCGTTGGCGGTGCTCGGATTGAGCGCATTTGACCAGGGGCGTGCGGTCGCTCAGAAAGGTGATGGGCAAGAGCCGGCCGCATGGGTCACCGAAATCGAAGACGTGTTCATCCGCTCCGAGAATTGCAAGCAGTGCCATGACCGGCATTACGAGGAATGGAAGGGGATGCGGGAGCAGACCCCCGATCTGAAGACCTTCGGCCGCGTCGATGCCGCGCTGCTGCACGGGACGGCGTTCGAGTCGCCGATTTTCCGCACGGTGTTCGGCCTGTGGATGCAGACGAGCCCCACGGTG
>JBFISJ010000199.1:0-4899 GCA_041608595.1 Nitrospiraceae bacterium | reverse complement strand
TTGGCCATCTTCGCCCACTTGGACGTCGTGAGTTTGCCCTCGATGCCGTCCAGCAGTCTGTTCAGGATCGCGATCTGGCGTTCGTTCAGCGGCTCGGTAGCGAAGCGTTCCCAGAAGCGCGCTTTCCGAAGAACGGACCCGAGTATGCCGTGGGCACCTTCAATCGCTCGTAAGAGACAGCTCAGAAACCAAGTTTGCCATCGCGTGACATCCACGCCGCCTTTCTGCGTGGATTCGAGTATCGCGTAGTAATCGTTCCTTTCGCGACGGATCTGCGCCGACATGCTGTAGAACCGGCGGCGGCTCGATTCCGAGCGAGACAGCACCATGTCGGTAATCGCGCGAGCGATCCGTCCATTACCATCGTCAAACGGGTGGATCGTCACGAACCAAAGGTGCGCGAGCCCCGCCGTGAGAAGCAGGTCGATGTTGCCGGGCGCCTCGAACCAGCTCAGGAACTTGGCCATCTCCTCCGGAAGCCGCTCGGCGGGTGGCGCTTCGTAGTGCACTCTCTCGCGGCCGGCCGGACCGGAGACCGCTTGCATGGGTCCGGTGCGATCATCGCGCCAATTTCCGACGATGATCTTGCGCATGCCACTACGACCCATCGGAAAGAGGGAGGTGTGCCAAGCAAAGAGGCGCTCTTCGGTCAGCGACTCCTCGTACTTCCCGGTCGCGTCCAACATCATCTCGACGACGCCTTCGACCTCCCGGTCAGCGGGGAGAAGCCCCCCGGCATCCAGGCCGAGTCGCCGGGCGATGCAGGATCGAACCTGGTCACGATCCAGATCCTCGCCCTCGATCTCGCTCGACTTGACCACGTCCTCGGTCAGCGTTTGGAGGTGGGCTTCGTCACGGAGATGGAAGCCGAGTGCCTCCATCCTCCCCAGAACGAGGCCTTGCTGGCGCGAGACCGACGCGAGCAACGTGGATAGGGCCTTCTCGTCCCAGGCGAGGGCTGGCCACCCCGGTCTTTCCCACAAATACAAACCTTAACCTCCGCAGGCTGTGCGTAGATTAGTGCCTGTTTCCGCCTTTGGCAAGTTAAGTCCGCGTCGTGTGCGGAGATTACGGTTCGTAATCTCCGCAACGGGATCGCGCGGCGTGCCTCCTCGTCCCACTTTGAGGGGCCATTGACAAAGTCGGCAAGTTAACTTATTATGGTGAATCGCTGAGGCAATCCGGATAGTGGAATTCACTGCAATAGTTATCTGAGATCTTCCCCTCGGCCCAAAGGATCCCCATGTTCGCCAAAACAGTCACAGTCGCAGCCTGTCTGATGATCCTCGCCGCTCCGGCCACGGCGCTGGCCGGCTCGGATCGCGAGCTGCCGCAGGCCGCGAAGCCCGGCGAGTGCTACGCCCGCGTCTTCGTTCCTTCGACCCACTCCACCACGACCGAGCAGGTGCTCAGCAGCGAGGCCTCGGAGCGGATCGAGGTCACCCCGGCCCGCTACGAGACGGTCACCCAGCAGGTGCTCGTGAAGGAGGCTTCCGAGAAGCTCGAGGTCGTTCCAGCCCAGTACGGCTGGCAGGAAGAGAAGGTTCTGGTCACGCCGGCGCAGACCACGTGGAAGAAGGGCAGCGGACCCATCGAGCGCGTCGACAACGCGACCGGCGAGATCATGTGCCGCGTCGAGGAGCCGGCCGTGTACAGGACCGTGCGCCAGCGCGTGCTGAAGAGCCCCGCGACGACCCGAAAGGTCACCATCCCGGCCGTGTACACCAACGTCACGGTCCAGAAAATGGTCTCGCCTCCGCAGGAGCGTCGCGTCGAAATCCCCGCGAAGTACGACACCGTCACCAAGCGGTCGATGACGAGCGACGGCGCCGTCGAGTGGAAGCCCGTGCTGTGTCAGACCAACATGAGCGGCACGAACATCTCCGCGATCCAGCGGACCCTCAAAACCGCCGGGTTCGACCCCGGCACGATCGACGGGCGGATGGGACCCGTGACGCTCAGTGCGCTCCGTGCGTTCCAGAAGTCGAAGGGCCTCGCCGTCGGGGAGTTGACGATGGAAACGATGGACGCGCTGAATGGGCGTGTCGGCGGGTGACGCGAGGCTGTCGATAGACTGAGCCGGGGGGAGTCTCCGTCAGGGAGACTTCCCCTTCAGCGCTCAAACCCCCGTATCGCCCACGTACGCCAGCCCGGTCGAGGCCAAGAAGCCGAACCGGCATCCTTCGGCAGCCGAGCCAGATACCCGCCCTCGGGTTTTCGAACGTCGGTCTCGTTTACAGCGTTCCGCATCACCGTGATCAAGGACGTTCCCTCGGGAGGCCGAGTGCCTTTGTCCGGCGAGCCCGCCACGGTCACGCGGTGACGCAGAACCGAACAGGAGCTATTCATGTCACAGACAACCCAGTCTCAGCAACCGGCTTCAGTCCCCGGCCACGACCCGGAAACGGATCCGGTCCTTGCGCGCCTGCGCAGACACGGGTCGTCGGGCGGAGGCAAAAAAGCCTTCGTGGCGGTCGCCGTCGTAGGGCTACTCGTCGTTGGTGGATGGTACGCGTACAACGTCTACGATTCACCCTCGGGAGCGGCCAAGATCGAAGAGGAATCCCGTGCGCAAGTCGAGGCGAAGCCGGCTCCACCGCCGCCGCCACCGACCATTTCATCCCTTCAAAGAGCCGAGGCATGGTGTGTCGATCATCTGGCGGCAACGGAGTTCGCCGGACTCCCTTTGATCGAAAGTGACGACGGCGACTTTTTCGTGATTTACACCGCACGGGCAGGAGACTCGGTCGGTGCCGTCGTCGAACGCTACGGGAAGAGTGTCGAGTTCGACGCGCAAAACAAGTTCCTCGGCATCGCAAAGCGCCAGCACGTCAAACGATACGGCGGACGCACCTTGTGGGTCGGAGATGAGATCCCGTTGCCCATTCCGATCTCTTGAGGTTGACCTGCGATGCAGACTCGCGATCAACGCATCGACACCGCGCCAGCACAGCAATCCGATGGCGATGATCAGGTAGATCCTGAGCAACAGGCGGTTTAAGGTCCGAGCGTCGTGCTCGCCTCGGTGGCGGAGTACACTTGTTCCGATTCACGTGGTCCGAATGCCGATCGTGACGCCGAAGACCAGGGCCACAAAGGAGGCCAACAAGATGAAGGCATTACTGGCTCTGGCAGTTTCCCTCTCGCTGTGCGCCGCACCCGCCTCCGCCCAGTTGAGCAAGTGGAAGGAGAAGGTGGGGCTGGAGAAGAAGGACGGGGTCAGCGAAAGCGACACCGCTTCAGGTCTGAAAGAGGCCCTACACGTCGGTGCCGAGAACGCCGTCAAGCTGACCGGCCGCGAGGATGGGTATTTCGGGAACGAGGCGATCAAGATCCCGATGCCCGACAAACTCAGGAAACTCGACAAGGGTTTGCGCAGGCTCGGCCAGGGGGAGCTAATCGATGAGTTCGTCCTGGGTATGAACCGAGCTGCCGAAAAGGCCGCACCTCTCGCGAAGGAGATCTTCTGGGATGCCATCAAGCAGATGGACTTCGCGAACGCCCGCGAGATTCTGGCCGGCAGTGACACGGCGGCGACCGACTACTTCAGAACGACCACCAGCGATCAGCTCAGCGAGGCGTTTCTGCCGGTGGTCAAGGAATCGATGCAGACGGTCGGGGTCACCCGGCAATACGAGAAGATGATGGACCGCTACCAGTCCGTGCCCTTCGCCAAGAGCATCAGCTTCGACGTCGACCAATACACGGTGGACAAGGCGCTCGACGGTCTGTTCTACATGCTGGCGGAGGAGGAGGGCAAGATCCGCACCAACCCCGCGGCCCAGGTGACCGACTTGCTGAAGAAGGTCTTCGGCCAAGAGAAGTGAGGCTGCAATCAATGCCGGCCGCCGCGGGTGGGCCCCCAGTCCTCTTGTCCTCCCACGTCACCGCAAGCATTAATGAGAGGTCCGTTTCCGGACAACCAATCTAGGAGGCATCATGGCACTGCTGAGGAAGGGTCTGCGTGGCGAGCCGGTTCGGCGACTTCAGACCAAGCTAGGCGTGGAAGCCGACGGCATCTTCGGGGAAGGTACGGACAAAGCTCTGCGTGCGTACCAGGAGAAGGCCGGCCTGGCCGTCGACGGCATCGCGGGGCCCGACACCTTCGCGAGCATGGGACTGCATGAGCTGATCCTGCTTCGCCAGGGCTCGCGTGGAGAGACCGTGAAGACGCTGCAAAAAGCGTTGAACATTTCGGCAGACGGCATCTTCGGCGCCGGCACGAAACGTCACGTCGAGGGCTTCCAGAAGGAGCACGGTCTGGATGTCGATGGCATTGCCGGCCCGGCCACGCTGGCCAAGATGGATCTGTTCATCGAGGTCACCGAGAAGACGGTGGAGCTGGCGAAGGTCCCCAGCAACTATGTGGAGCCCAAGCCGTCGCCGAGCCTGAAGCTGGATGATGTCGCCATCGCAGCAAGCAAGAAGGCCGCGGAGACAGCTCAGGAGGCCAGCAAGAGCAAAGGCATCTGGGGCACCGTAAAAGGCTGGTTTTCCTAGCCACGGTTCGGCACGCCTGGCACAAGTCGAGGTCCGGAAAAACGGGTGTCCCTCGTCTGCAAGGTCGATCTGCCGGGTGAGGTCGAGAGCTTCGAGCTTCCCAACAACTCGCTCGAGGTCGGAATCGAGTACACGCTCGACATCAAGGCGGCCGGCGAGAACGGCAACGTGACTGTTACCGACCTCCGATTCACGACCGCCGAATAGTCCGGAGGCTGACGCAGAGAATGCAGGTGTCCACCTGGGTGTCCATAACCCTCGGACTGTAGAGCACTCCTCGTAACCCTCGTAAAGGGAAAAGGGCAACGAATCAAGGAAACTCGCGAAAGTCCTTGATCCGCCGCCCCTTTTGTTCCGTCTTAAAATCCTCTTCCCGCAAGGGAGTACAGGTTCGAGTCC
>JBFISJ010000198.1:0-4901 GCA_041608595.1 Nitrospiraceae bacterium | reverse complement strand
CTCGCTGCGGCTCGCCAGGGCGACGGTGGCCGGGGCCGGGGCGCTCGCGGAGGCGGCCGAGGAGAGCCCGGCCGAGCTGAGGGTCAACGTGACCAGCCCGGGCGGCACCACGGCGGCGGCGCTGAAGGTCCTGATGGACGAGTCGACGGGCTTCCCGGCGTTGCTCAGACAGGCGGTCCACGCGGCGGCGGAACGCGGGCGGGAGCTTGGGAAATGACGATCAGCTTCGACGACTTCCTGAAGGTGGACATCCGCGTTGGCCGGATCGTCGCGGCCGAGCCATTCCCCGAGGCGCGGAAGCCGGCCTTGAAGCTTCGGGTCGATTTCGGCCCGGGAATCGGCGAAAAGAAGAGCTCGGCGCAGATCACCCGGCACTACCGGCCGGAGGAGCTGGTCGGCCGGCAGGTGCTGGCGGTGGTGAACTTCCCGGCCCGGCAGATCGGGCCGACGCGGTCTGAGGTGCTGGTTTTGGGCGTGCCGGACGCGGACGGCGAGGTGGTGCTGATCGGGCCCGGACACGAGGTACCCTTGGGAGGGAGGCTCTTTTGAAACCGAAGGTTCTGATCACCCGGGTGCTGCCCGAGCACGTGCTCGAAGCGGCGCGCGCGAAGTTCGACGTGACCGTCCGCGAGAGCACGGCACCGATGACCGAGGACGAATGCGTGGCGGCGCTGGAGGGCTACGACGCGGTGCTGCCGACCTTGGGCGACGCGTTCCGGGCGCCGGCCTTCAAGCGGGTGCCGAAGCCGAGGGTGAAGCTCCTGGCCAACTTCGGGGTCGGCTACAACCACATCGACGTGGCCGTGGCCGAGGCGGCGGGGGTCTGGGTCACGAACACGCCCGGGGCGGTGACCGAGGCCACGGCCGACCTCGCGGTGACGCTGATCCTGATGGCCGCCCGCCGGGCCGGCGAGGGCGAGCGGCTGGTCCGGTCCGGCACGTGGGAGGGCTGGCACCCGACGCAGATGCTGGGGGTCCACGTCACCGGCAAGACGGTGGGGATCGTCGGGCTCGGGCGGATCGGCAAGGCGATCGCCCGGCGCTGCCACTACGGGTTCGACATGAAGGTGGTCTTCGTCAACCGCTCCCGGGTGACCGACCCTGGCGTCCCGGCGGAGCAGGCGGAGAGCCTGGAGGAACTGGCGGAGCGGGCCGATTTCGTGGTGGTGGCGGTGCCGGGGGGCAAGGAGACGCATCACCTGATCGGGAAGGAGGTCTTCGCGGCGATGAAGCGGACCGGGATCTTCGTCAACATCTCGCGGGGCGACGTGGTGGACGAGGCGGCGCTGATCGCGGCCCTGAGGGAGGGCCGGATCGGCGGCGCGGGGCTCGATGTCTACGAGTTCGAGCCGAAGGTGCCGAAGGGGCTGCTCGCCTGCGAGAACGCGGTCCTCCTGCCGCATCTCGGGACGGCGGCGCTGGAGGTGAGGACTGCGATGGGGCTGATGGCGGTGAAGAACCTGATCGCCTGCTTCGAGGGGCGGGACCTGGTGAACCCGGTCTGAGCCGGGACGGCCCGGCTGTTAGCAGGCCCCACCGTGTCAGGCCGGGGGTATTTCACGGTGAAGGCTAGGCTATGTGTTTGGAATCGTTCGCTTTTCCAAAAAAACGTTTACCGAAAAGCAGTGTCCTACAAGGGGTGTAGCACACTGCGGGTGTCGCGAGCTGCAGTGGGCGAAGGATCAGTTTCGGTCTGTCATTTCGCTTTATCGCACCGAAGAGACCTTGGCTCGGGCCGTGAAAGCCCAGCCCGTACACACGCTGTAGGTGATGTAGCAAGAGAGCGCGCTCCCCTTTCAAACAAGAGAGCGCCGCGGGCAAATTCGACTAGATGGATTGACGCTTGCAAGGGAGGTTGCCTTGACAACCATCGATTGCGTCGTGGACTTAATCATCAGAATCTGTTAGAGAAAAGCTCCGGCCCGAAACCAAATGGGGCTGAGTCATGTCGGTACTGTGCGCCCATTCTGCGTGGCATGGCCGGTACATCAAAGCCCTGGCCATCACGCTCGCGACGCATTTGGCACTAGTCCTTGGTGCCGAGTCGGGTGAGGCGCGCTCGCTGAAGATCTCTCTGGACGCGACGATTGACGATCCAAATGAGATCAATTTCGAAGAATCCGTTGCTCCCGTTGTTCTTATTGACGAGAAGCGAGGGCCGTACTCACTGGGAAGGCTTGAGATCTCGAAATCGAGGTTTTCCTGGTGGCATGGTGATCAGGTGTATCTCGAGCTGCGTCTTGTGAACCGGCCGCCGCATTCTAGAGGGGAGCTTTACGTATTTGGATTGTTGCACCGATTGGATGATACCGTTTTCGCCGTAATTCCAATTCAGCAGCTCGGGGAGGTTGCGGAAGAAACGAAGGGAATCAGCAGGACGGTACTGGTGCAACGGAATGGTGCATCACTTGACCTGGAGACGCTGATCCTAGCCTATCCAAAACCCCACCTGCATGTGCCCTACACTCTGAGATTTCTTGAAATTGCGGGCTCGGAGATAGGTCCGCGCGGAATTTCGGAGAATCAAGTAAAGGCAATCATTGGCGACTTCATTGATGACGTGCCCAGCTACGGCGATATCGAGAAACTGGCACTACTCGATTTCATAGAAAGTCAATTGGCCAAGCGGAATTTTCCAAGCCCAACTCCTGCGATGCGGATTGATTACATCAAGGTTCTGATTGAAATCCTGTTAGAGGAGCACACCGATCGGAAGTGGAATCGCGTGGCCAGTGAAGAGGTCGCGCGGTCAGTTTGGAAATTGCTGCAAGGCGCGATCTTGAACGAGGGCGATTTAGCGATATGGGCATTGAATTATATTACAAGGGACAGGATGTCGGACAGAGCGCTAACGCCCATTAGCAGTAGGGAATGCTTCTTGCTAGGTGTCGCCGCACTATCGGCGCAGACGATTAAGGCCCCGGAATCTCTAGAAGCAGCGTCTTCGGCGTCCGCGATCTGCTTGCGACAGTTCATCTTCTTTAAGGATGCTCCGACCGACCACCGAACTGCTTGCGGCCATGAGGAAATTGATCGCAGAGCGGGGGAGATGCTTAGAATAGTAAACTCGCGGATGTCCACAATTCCTGGTAGCAGTCCGCTGGCGAGCGGCCCTGCAGAGCGGAAGAGAATTGTTTCAGAACTCGTGGTTCGATCCTTGGGCTGTTAGGAGAAACGACGATGGGAATTTTCTCCTACTCTGAGGAGGACCGGCAGGTAGATCGCTATACTGCAAATGTAGGGATTCGAATTACCGTAGCTCACCTGGCGCTTCTTGCGATCTATGCAGTCCTATTCAGGGACGATTTCGCCTCACTGGCGAAGATCTCCGGGCCAAGTACGGCGCTCTATACAACCACAATTGCGGTTTGGTTCACCAAGAAGGCTACAATCAATCCCAGAATGGGAAAGACATTCACTCCTCAGTTCGTGAAGTTTGCCGATCTAATGGTGTATTCTACGCTCGCAATGTTGTTGGGTTATCCCGTTTTTGCCTACTTTGATGGCATGCACACCGTGGCAACAATGCAGACCTACAATGCATTCATCGAGGCCGGAGTTGGTGCAACCTTTGGAATCGTGGTGACTTTTCTTTTTGGAGATACAGACAAGGAAGATGGAGACGGAGGTCAAAGCGCGGAAGGGAAGAAGAGGGCGTAGGACGCAAGCTTGCCTCACCCCTGCAACGTCCTGACCATCACCTCGCCCTCCCGGCGTGACTCCATCGCCGCCACGGCCGCGATGCTCGCCGCCGCCGTGGTGAAGTAAGGGATCTTGTCGTAGAGCGCGACGCTCCTGATCTCGCGGCTGTCCTCCACCGCCTGGGCGCCCTCGGTGGTGTTCATCACCAGCGCGATCTCGCCGTCCTTGAGGCGGTCGACGATGTTGGGGCGGCCCTCGTAGACCTTGTTGACCGTCTCGGCCGCGATCCCGTGCGCCTTCAGGAAGGCCGCCGTGCCGCGGGTGGCGACGAGGGTGAAGCCGAGCGCCACCAGGTCGCGCGCGGCCTGGGCCATCTCGGGCGTCTTGTCCATGTCCTTGATCGAGACGAAGACGCGGCCGGCCTCGGGCAGGTGCGTCCCCGCCCCCATCTGGGCCTTGAGGAAGGCGCGGGGGAAGGTGCGGTCCCAGCCCATGACCTCGCCGGTCGAGCGCATCTCGGGGCCGAGGATGGTGTCGACGCCGGGGAAGCGGGCGAAGGGCATCACCGCCTCCTTGACCGAGAACCAGGGGGTCTCGGGGTCGGCGAGCGTCAAGGGGTCGGCGAGAGGGAGAGGCGTGTCGGGTCCGACGCCCTGCGGGTAGGGGGCGCGCATCGGGAAGGCGGCGAGCTTCTCGCCGGCCATCAGGCGGGCGGCGATGGAAGCGATGGCGGAGTCGGTGGCCTTGGCGACGAAGGGGACGGTGCGGGAGGCGCGGGGGTTGACCTCGAGGACGTAGATCTCGCCGTCCTTGATCGCGAACTGGACGTTCATCAGGCCGACGACGTGGAGCGCGCGGGCCATCGCCCCGGTCTGGCGTTTCAGTTCCTCAACGGTCTCGGGGACAAGCGTGTGTGGCGGGAGCGAGCAGGCGCTGTCGCCGGAATGGACGCCGGCCTCCTCGATGTGCTCCATGATGCCGGCGACGTGGACCTGCTCGCCGTCGGAGAGGCAGTCGACGTCGACCTCGATGGCGTTCTGCAGGTAGCTGTCGAGCAGGACCGGCGAGGCGCCGGAGACGGTGACGGCGTCGCGGATGTAGCGCTTGAGCTGGTCCTCGTCGCGGACGATCTCCATGGCGCGGCCGCCGAGCACGTAGGAGGGGCGGATCACCAGCGGGAAGCCGACCTCGGCGGCGATCTTCAGCGCCGCCTCGTCGGAGCGGGCGATGCCGTTCTTGGGCTGCTTCAGGCCGAGCCG